>DBGDZK010000191.1:0-3403 GCA_048373195.1 Collinsella sp. | reverse complement strand
GCCCGGCCTGCGGTAACTAAGGGGTCGCCGCGTTTTACTTGGGGTGCTGCATATACAAAGTTGGAAGGGTCTGAATTGCGCTTTGTCGATATATGCCCTTTTCCCTGATGGGACCGTGCTTGAGGGGCGTCTTCATAAGTTGCGGTGAAATAGGGACTGTTTTACCAGTTAAAAGGTCTAATCAGTCCTTATTTCACCACAACTGAAACAGGGGCGCTCTCCAAGAGAGCGCCCCTGCCGGGTTTCCATAGTTCTGGCGAAGCAGTCCTTGAGATCCGCCTTGCCTTATGCCAAGAACTCCTTGGTGGTCGCCACGATGTTGGCGGCGTCCAGGCCATACTTGTGCAAGAGCTCGGCACCCGGGCCGGACTCGCCAAAGGTGTCGTTGACGCCGATCTTCTTGAGGGGCGTCGGGCACTGCTCGCACAGGACGTCGGCAACGGCGCTGCCCAGGCCACCGATTACAGAATGCTCCTCGACGGTCACGACGTGGCCGGTCTTGGTGGCGCTCTTGACGATCAGGTCGGCATCGATGGGCTTGATGGTGTGCATGTTGATGACCTCGGCGTCGATGCCCTCGGCAGCGAGCTGCTCGGCGGCCTCGAGAGCCTCGCCGACCATCAGGCCGCAGGCGATGATGGTGACGTCGGCGCCCTCGCGCATGACAATGCCCTTACCCAACTCGAAGTTGTAGGTCTCGGGGTCGTTGATAACCGGCGAGGCCAAACGAGCGAAGCGCATGTACACCGGACCGTCGCACTCGTAGGCGGCGCGCGTTACGGCGCGGGCCTCGACGTCGTCGGCAGGAACGATCACAGTCATGCCGGGGATGACGCGCATGAGGGCAATATCCTCGCAGCACTGGTGCGTGGCGCCATCCTCGCCCACCGAGATACCGGCATGCGTGGCACCGATCTTAACGTTGAGATGCGGGTAGCCGATGGAGTTACGGACCTGCTCAAAGGCGCGGCCGGCGGCAAACATGGCAAAGGTGCTCGCGAAGGCAACGCGGCCGGTGGCCGCGATACCGGCGGCGACGCCCATCAGGTTGCTCTCGGCAATGCCCACATCGAAGAAACGATCGGGGCAGGCGGCCTTGAACTTGCCGGTCTGCGTGGCGGCGGCCAGGTCGGCGTCGAGGACCACAAAGTCATCGTGCTCGTTGGCGAGCTCGACGAGGGCCTCGCCGTAGCTTACGCGCGTGGCGATTTTTTTGACGTCTGCCATCCTAGAGCTCCTCTCCGGCGGCCGTGAGCTCTGCCATGGCCTGCTCAAACTGTTCATCGTTGGGGGCCTTGCCGTGCCAACCAACCTGGTTCTCCATAAAGGAAACGCCCTTGCCCTTCATGGTCTCGGCGATGATGGCGGTCGGCTGACCCTTGGTGGCGCGGGCCTCGGCAAAGGCGGCGCGGATCTGATCGAAATCGTTGCCGTCGGCAAGCTCCACCACGTGGAACTTAAAGGCGCGGAACTTGTCGGCGAGCGGCATGGGGTCGTTGACCTCCTCGACGGGGCCGTCGATCTGCAGGCCGTTGTGGTCGACGATCACGCAGAGGTTATCGAGCTGATGGTTGCCGGCAAACATGGCTGCCTCCCAGACCTGGCCCTCCTCGCTCTCGCCATCACCCAGCAGGGCGTACGTGCGGTAAGTATCGCCCCAGTGCTTGGCGGCAACCGCCATGCCCACGGCGGCGGAGATGCCCTGGCCGAGCGAGCCGGTGGACATATCGACGCCCGGGGTGTCGTTCATGTTGGGATGACCTTGCAGGTGGCTGCCGATATGGCGCAGCGTCTCGAGATCCTCCTTGGGGAAGAACCCACGCTCGGCGAGCACGGCGTACAGGCCCGGAGCGCAATGGCCCTTGGAGAGCACAAAACGGTCGCGATCGGCCTTGTGAGGGTCGGCCGGGTCGACGTTCATTTCCTCAAAGTACAGATAGGTCATGATGTCGGCAGCGCCGAGCGAACCGCCCGGATGGCCGGACTTGGCAGCGTGCACGCCGGTGACGATGCCCTTCCTTACCTCGTTGGCAACCTTTTTGAGCTCTTCGTCGCTCATTGTGCCTTCCTTTCATCCTCATTAGA
The DNA here is from genome assembly GCA_048373195.1 of Collinsella sp. Taxonomy (GTDB): domain Bacteria; phylum Actinomycetota; class Coriobacteriia; order Coriobacteriales; family Coriobacteriaceae; genus Collinsella. The sequence goes on along the minus strand of DBGDZK010000191.1, from coordinate 1,318 downwards.
CAAAATGCGCACGGCACGGAAAGGTAATCCCAACACAGCCGCAATGCACGTACGTCATTCATTATGCTGGAAACTGATGGCTTTACCAGAGTTTTTATCATTATTTGAACAATTTAGCAGGCAGAACCGCTGATGAAACGGTTTATCAATGTGAACGTCTTTTGGATGGAACGCGATCGACCCTACGCGCTAATGTCCTTGAATCCCTCGCCGAAGGCTTCCGTAACGTCGGCAACCGTCACGATGGCATGAGGATCGCGCTCGCGCACGATCGTCTTGAGGGTATTGAGCTCTCGACGGCTCACGATGACCATAATCACTGGCTTCTCGGCACCCGAATACATGCCAGTCGCCTTAAACTTGGTACAACCACGACCCAGGCCATACATGATATCGGCAGCGATATCAGGGAACTTGTCCGAGATGATGAGTACCATACGGCGTTTGTTGCCACCATCGACCACGGCATCGATCACGTAGCCGCTAATGACCATCGAAAGGCCTGCATACAGTGCGTTTTCGATTGAAAAGACCGGAGCCGATAGCGCGCATACGGTAACATCGATCGCCATGACGGTCGAGCCCACCGGCAGCGAGGTGTTACGCGAGATGATTTGGCCAATCGTGTCCGAACCGCCGGTGTTGGCGCCGGCGCGCAACACCATGCCGTAACCGATGCCCGTAATAATGCCGCCCCACATGGCAGGGAGCATCAGGTCCGCATCCGCCAGAGGTGCTACAAACGGGGCGAACAGATCGGTAAAGAAGCCCAGCAGCACAAAGCCCGTCGCGGTCTGCACCACGTAGAACATGCCGCCCTCGCGCATAACGACCAACAACAGCAAGGCGTTCATCACGATCGTCTGAATACCAACGGGAAGCGATAGGCCGCGCGCCGCGCCGACCGCCTGGATAATGGTGGCAAGGCCCGTAACGCCACCGGCGGCAAGACCGTTGGGAATCAAAAACAAGTCGGTCGCGATGGCGGCCAAGGCACACCCCAACATGATCTGGGGCAGGTCGTGAAAGAAGTTCATCGAAAGAATGCGCTTGATGTCCAGACGATATGCCATGCTGCCTCCCTCAAAAAAGCGCACCCAAACGGATGCGCTTTGAACTTCTTCTTGTATTCGATTCTACCGATTCGCCGGACAAAAACCACCCCTGCGCAGGGTTTATTCTGGATACAAACCCGTCCCTTGATTACCAACTTTATCCGAACACCTCCCACATTCATCCGCACATGTGCGGATGAATGTGGGAACCCGATACCCTGAGGGCCGGATCGGCCGGCCCCGGGAGATCGGAGGACGGCATG
>DBGDZK010000190.1:0-12187 GCA_048373195.1 Collinsella sp. | reverse complement strand
AAGAACAGGATTAGAATTGCATACTCCAGCACCGCCGAGATACTCGCAATCTGCATGGCGTGGGCGCCTACGCGGTTGCCGCCCACCCACAGCACCGCCACCTCGGCGATGTTCATCAAAAAGAAGCTTGAGCTGTCGAGGCCCACAAACAGGTGGTTGACTTTGATGGCGTTGGCGGCGTATTCGCTAAACACCTCGTCCAGACGCCGTTCCTCGTGGCGCTCCTTGTTAAACGCACGGATGACGCGCACGCCCACGATGTTCTCGCGCAGCACCACGTTCATACGGTCGATAAAACTCTGCAGGCGCATAAAAATCGGCGCCGCGTTGGCAACCGTAAAGACCGCCGCCACCAGCACAATCGCAACGACTACGCCCAGAAGCGTGCCCATGGCGGGATCGATAAACCAGGCGAAGATGATGCCCGCCACAGCCAAAAACGGCACGGGCAGCACCAGCTGAATCGTCTGCAGAATCGCCTGCTGAATCACGTTGATGTCGTTGAGCGAGCGCGTGATCATCGATCCGGTGCCAAAGCGCTCAAAATCGCTGGCCGCGAGCTCGAGCGATTTGTCGTACACGGCATTGCGGATATCGCAAGCCACGTTGGCGGCCAGGCGCGCCGAAAGATAGCAGCCCAGCACCGTGCCGCCGCTAGCCATGCTGGTCGCGATAAACATGTATAGGCCGTTGCGTAAAATGTAGTCGACATCGCCCGTGGTAATACCGGTGTTGACCATGTTCGCCAGCATCGTGGGAACCAACAGCGTACCGACGTTATCCACCAGCAGCACCAGCAGTGTCACTGCGACAAGCCTTCGATATGGCTTTAGAAACCTCATTAACAGTCGCACGACTCCCCCTCACGTCGATCTTGCATCTGGCTTGCGGCTGCCACCTGCTGTTTAAATGTCTCGCACTCGTCGCCGAGCACCTGAGAGAATTTGCCGATCAAGCGCATAATCTCGCGCTGCTCACATGGCTCAAGCGCGCCAAAGGCTCGCTGCTCGGCCTTGAGTGCCGGCAGCGCATAACGCTCGGCAAATCGCCTGCCCTCTTCGGTCAGGCTCACAACCTTGTTCTTACGACTGCCTTCGGCAAACTCCAACGTTGCGAAGCCCCGCGCCGTCAAGGTTTTAATTGCCGAATTGATGGTCTGCTTGCTGTAGAACCATTCGCTTGTCAGACGGCTTACGGCAATACTGCCGCCCGCCGTGCTGGTATCGACGAGCATCCAGTAAGCGCAGTCCGAAAGGCCGCAGGCACGCGAGAACTCCGAATAGATATGGTCGAGTCCATTGAGCAACCGGTCGAAGTCGACCAGTTTAACCGCACCATTCATCTATCCCACCATTCGATTGTCCGATTTTTGACCAATTTTATGTCTCTAGATTAGTCCGAGTTTTGACTATCGTCAACAGCCTCTCCGCAAATGCGTGCACTTTTATGGCCTATCGGCAGAAAAAGACCGCCGGCGCGGGGGCGGCGCCAGCGGTCACGTGAAAATCGGGTTTTATTGCCTGTTAAGCGGCGACGGCCTCATAGACCGTAGCGCCCGAGAAGCTGTCATGCAGGCTCTTGCCGGCAATCCACGGCAGCTCGACGACCTCGCAGACCGTGTTGACCAACTCAGAACAGTCAGTAAAGTGGCCCTTGTCGTTGAGGGCCTCGCAATCCTGAACACGCCAATAGCCATCGGTGTGCGTGATGTAGTACTCGTGATCGTTGATCGACACGAAAGCGCGCGTCTTGGAACGCAGCAGCTTCAGAAATCCTTCGAAGTCAGTCTCGACGACATCTCCAGCCTGGAACATGATGTTACCTCCTGGCCCGGCGCCACCACGGCGCATTGATAAACGTTGGTACTCCTTTAGTAAAACCTTTATCAGAGGTTATGCGTTCGTCATTTAGGCAAGTGGTAAAAAACCGCAGGGTAGACGGGATAAAACGTTTAACCATCCCATTTGTTTGTCACATTCTGAAGGTACTTTTATGCAAACCTACTTTCCCAATTGGAATCTATCCTTTTGGCCGGGCAATTGACCGTCTATCGTTTGAGCCCGACGGGTATGAACGGGGCATCTGCAACGCCACCGCAAGGAGACACCATGGAGACTATCGAAGCACTCATTCACCGCCGCAGCTGCCGCAACTACAGCGATCGTCCCGTCGAGGCCGAAAAGCTTGCACGTATTATCGAAGCCGGCCAATATGCACCGAGCGGCATGGGCCGCCAGCCGGTGACGTTTGTCGCCGTCACCGACCCCGCGACCGTCGAGCGTCTCTCGCAGCTCAACGCGCAAGTCATGGGCAGCAACAGCGACCCCTTCTATGGCGCCAAGACCGTTGTGGTGGTGCTGGTTGACCGCAGCGTGCCCACACATCTGGAAGACGGCTCGCTCGCCATGGGCAACTTGCTCAACGCCGCTTATGCGCTGGGTGTCGATTCGTGCTGGATTCACCGCGCGCATGAGGTCTTTGACTCGCCCGAGGGCCTGAAGCTGCTGGCCAGCTGGGGCCTGCCCGCCGACGGCAGTCTGCGCGGTGTCGGTAACTGCATTCTTGGCTACGCCGAGGACACGCTACCCGAGGCAAAGCCGCGCCGCGACAACGTGGTGTACGTTAGGTAGCGCAGGAGTGTCCCAAACTGCCGGCAGAAAAGGAACGTCCCCTTCTGCCGGCAAGCTATGTTGATATTTGAGTTGTCGTCGCTTCGCTTGTCTGGGCCGTTTCGGCGTCGTCGCCTTGCTTGTCTTCGTCCTTTTGCGCATCGGCGATGGTGGAGGCCGCCGCGACGATGCCGCGCTGGGGCGCGACGCCTGTCTGGGTCTGAGCGCCCTCGACAACTTCTGTGCCTGCATGCGCGAGCTCGGGCGATTTAAACACTGCGTCCAAGTTGGCGCCACCGCCGGCGTAGCCAAGCGCAGCGAGTGCGATGACGATCACTGCAACGGCGGCCACGATCGGCACGTAGCGATGCCAGCCGGCGGGATTGAGCCCGCTGCGGCGAGCCGCCCCGCGGCTGATGTAACCAAGCGTGCCGTCGTGCTTGAGCTTTGAGCCCACCACGCGTTTGCGGCCCCACAGCGAGGACTCTGCCTGCATTGCCAAGCGAGCGCTTGCCGAAGGATAGCCATATTTAGTGCGCTTGAACGAGCCATCAAACCCCGAGGCGTGTTTGCCCCACGTCACCGATGTCGTGCGTCGGTTGACCGGCGCGGCGCTCCGCCTTCTGCGGCTCGGTTTTGAAGTCTCAGCCATATGCCCTCGCACGCCGTAACCAAATCGAAACAATAACGCTTTGGACTGTAGCACACGCGTCGCGCGCGGTCACGGGCGCCTCGCTCAACGGTCATCGTCCTTCAGCAAGCGCCACAGCGTTGTACGGCTTATGCCCAGCACCTCCGCCGCACGGGTTCGGTTGCCGTGGAGATGGTCTACAACCAAATGCGCGATATCTCGCTCGGTATCGGCCAGCGGTCGCAGGATATACAGGTCACTTTCGAGCGTCGGGGCGCCAAAGGTTGCGGTCTTAATCACGTCCTCTTGGGCGAGTACTTCCTCCGCCACAGCGCGGTCCACCGTGCCCGCCCCCACCAATATATACAGTCGTTCCGAGACCTCGCGGAGCTGCAGATAATTGCGCGGCCAGCGGTAAGCATCGAGCGTCTTCGTCGCCGCGGCAGACAGCGTGGGCGCTGCCGTCCCAAATGCATCAGCGAGATATTCCAAATAGCGCGCAACCTTCGTCGACGCGGCTCCCTGCTCGGCGATTGCCGGCGCCACACTCACCGCACAGGCGAAACGCTCGGTCACAAAGGCGGCTTGATCACTTTCGCCGCCGCCCGGCATGTCATTCGCTGTCAGCACCACATGGCAGCGCGTCGCCAACGCGGTGTCGGTCATCGTGGAAACGAGCTCGCGGAGGCGCTGAGGGCCAACCGCATTCCAGCCCTCAATGCAAAGGGTCAGCCCCGTTTGGAACAACGGCGATTCGGCGCTTTTGAGCACGTGGCGCCAACCGCGATCGGTGAGTTCATCGAGCGCGACGGAAACAAAGGGCTGATCGGCAAAAGGACCGTCCAGATAGAGGCGCTTGGCGATCTCGACCTGACCCGCTCCCAGCTCGCCCTCGAGCATAAGGGGCACACCGCGCGCGTAACTCTCGGCGACCGGCGCGGCCACCGCAGCGGCACCCTCAACGATGCCGTACGCGCTCGATTCGTAGCGGGCCTCAACTTCGTCGGCGTTGAGCCACTCGATGCCCGCATGCGCCGCGGCGCCGCGCACCTCGCGGACCACGACGACCCAAAGGCCCCCGCCCTCTTTGTCGGCGGAGCGAACGGTCAGGCTCAGGCGCGTACCCGCACGCCCCATAACCAGACGCGCGCCGTCTCCTATACGATCGAGGCGCTCAGCGACAAAAGCCGCCACATCCCGCTCGAGCGCCGCGTCATTCATGGTCGAGATCGCGACGTCCCCACGCGCATCGATTGCCAATGCCGAGGCCCCGGCGGCAGCTAGGGCATCGGTCAAGATGTTCAGTTTGGCATCGCTATCCATGATTTGCCCCTGTCCGCGGCGACATGCAGCCGCCGACGGTCGCACGACCGAGTGTTTCAAAATTGAACGATATTGCTCACCAAACACTATAGGGCAGAAAGCGTCATCCTGCGAGTATAGGTGTTGCCCCGCATCGCCATCCTGGCGGGGCGATAAGAGCTCTTCGGGACTTATAAACCTGCGGACAAGCCATACCCGCAAGAGCTCCTATCGCTCCACTGCAGGCTTGCGCTCACCAGCAACCAACACGCAGCACGCAAACAAGCTACTTCTCTACCAGATTCCCAGCACGTGCTGCATTCCCAAACTCATGCACGCAATGCCAATCCAGCAGCAAAAGCCCAGCGCGATGGGCTTGCCGCCCTTTTTGACCAGCTCGACGATATCGGTATTAAAACCAATAGCCGCCATGGCCATCACAATAAAGAACTTCGACAGCTCCTTGATGGGCGCCGTGATGGACACAGGAAGCTGAAACACCGTGGTGATCACGCTCGCCAGCACAAAGAACAGCACAAACATGGGAAACGCGCGTTTAAGCGAGAACGTGCTCTTAGCGTCGCCACCGGCCTTGCGTGCCAGATGCATCTGCCAGCATGCGAGGACCAACGTGATGGGAATAATGGCCAGCGTCCTGGTGAGCTTGACCACTGTGGCGCTCTCGAGCACATTGGCGCCGGGATGCATGCTGTCCCAAGCGCTCGCCGCAGCCGTTACGGACGAGGTGTCGTTGATGGCGGTACCGGCAAACAGGCCAAAGCCCTCGTTGGTCAGCCCGAGCATGCCGCCGAGCGTTGGAAACACGAGCGCCGCGATAACGTTAAACAGGAAGATGACCGAAATAGCCTGGGCAATCTCGCGATCGTCGGCATCGATGACGGGCGCGGTCGCGGCGACGGCAGAACCGCCGCAAATCGACGAACCCACACCCACAAGCGTCGCGATCTTGCCCGGCACGTTCATAACGCGGCAGAGCACAAAGGCGATGACAAGCGAGGTCGAGATTGTTGCCACGATAATCGGTAGCGACTGGGCGCCCTTGGACAGAATCTGGGAGAGGTTCATGCCAAAGCCAAGCAGGATAACCGCGTACTGCAAGACTTTTTTGGACGTATAGGTAACGCCGGCGGTGAGCTGTTCGCGACGATTCTTGGGAAAGACGAGCGCCAGGACCATGCCAAAGAGGATGGCAAATACCGGACCGCCGACCACCTCAATTTGTTTGCCGAGCAACGTCGCGGGAATGGCGATGATCAGGCAGAACAAGACGCCTTTCCAGCGCTCGCGTACGATGTTTGCCAGTTGCATATGGGATTCCTTCTTTCTATTTCACGTTTGCGACGGCTTATGATACGGCAACATTGAGCGCAGCCTTGCGCAAACACAGACTAAGATGCCGCAATAGTTCTCAGGCAACAGCCGAATTACCCACCGCGGAGAGCTGATTCGCGGCATAATTAACAACTGACATATGAGTTTGATAGAACAGTTGCGAGGCGCTATGGAAGAATCGATGCACGTCGGCGAGCAGGAAACGAGCCTACAGGACCAGTCCTATCACACCATTCGACGCAAAATCGTCTACCTGGACTACAAGCCGGGCGAAAAGCTGGGCGTCAAGCAACTTTGTGACGACCTGGATATGGGGCGCACCCCTGTGCGCGAGGCACTGGTGCGTCTGGCGCAAGAGGGCCTGGTGCGCACCGTGCCCCAGAGCGGCACCTACGTCTCACCCATCAACCTCACCCTTGCCGAGAGTGCCTGTTACATCCGCGAGCATCTGGAAAAGCAGGTGATTGTGGAGTGCTGTGCGCGCGCCACGTCGGCCGGCATCGAGCAGCTCGACCGCGCCATCGCGCTGCAGGAAAAGGCCATGGCCGAAGAGGATCGCATCGGCTTCTTTTTGAGCGACAACCTCATGCATCACATGATTTTTAGCATCGCATGTCGCAGCACCGTGTGGTCGTGGCTCGAAGAGACCAATGCCGACCTGGAGCGCTTCCGCTGGCTGCGCGCCGCCACGCAGGTTCTCGACAATCAGGACATCGTGAACGAGCACAAGCAGATTCGCCGCGCCATCGCCGGTCGCGACCCCATCGAAGCGAGCTTTTTGGTCAGCAAGCACCTGCACATGATGTTCCGCAACCAGACCGAGGTTCTGGACCAGTTCCCCGAGTACTTCGAGACCAGCAAGCTCCGCTAACCTGCCAAAAAGGGACAGGTTCATTTTGGCAGGTTTTATCTGGTCAAATGCAAAAAAGGCTCGGCTCCGTCTTGATGCGGAGCCGAGCCTTAGTCGCTAGAACGGCGGAACCAACTACTCTACCGTGACGCTCTTGGCCAGGTTACGGGGCTGGTCGACGTCGCAGCCGCGCAGGATGGCGACCTCGCGGGCGAGCAGCTGCAGCGGGACGCTCGCCGTGATGGGGCTGAACACGTCGCGGACTGCCGGCACGCGGATGATGCAGTCGGCGATCTTGTTGATCTCCTCGTCGCCCTCGGTGGCAACGACGATGACCTTGGCGCCGCGCGCCTTGCACTCCATGAGGTTCGACACGGTCTTGTCGTAGGTGGCGCTCTTGGTGGCCACAGCGATGACGGGGAAGCCCGGGTCGATCAGGGCAATGGGGCCGTGCTTCATCTCGCCGGCGGCGTAGGCCTCGGCGTGCAGGTAGCTGACCTCTTTGAGCTTGAGCGCGCCCTCGTAGGAAATAGCGGCACCCATGCCACGGCCCACGAACAGCGCCGACTGCGCGTCCTTGCACAGCAGGGCGGCCTCATGCACAGCCTCGGTCTGGGTATCCAAAATCCACTGGATCTGCTCGGCCGTATCGGAAAGCTCGCGGAACAGCATGCGCGCCTGCTTAGTGGTCAAGCGGTACTTGACCTGCGCCAGCAGCAGGGCCAAAAGCGTAAGGCTCACGACCTGGCCGATGAAGCTCTTGGTCGAGGCGACCGCAATCTCCTTGTTGGCCTTGGTGTAGATGACGCCGTCGCTCTCACGCGCCACGGGGCTGCCCACCACATTGGTGATGCCAAAGACCTTGGCGCCCTTGATGCGCGCGTCGCGAATGGCGGCAAGGGTATCGGCCGTCTCGCCCGACTGGGACACGGCAACGACAAGCGTCGTCGGCGTAATGATGGGGTTGCGATAACGGAACTCGCTGGCCGCCTCCACCTCGGTGGGGATGCGAGCCCAGCCCTCAATGAGATTCTTGGCAATGAGGCCAGCGTGATAGCTGGTTCCGCAAGCGATCACGTAGACGCGGTCGATGTCGTTGAGTTCCTCGAGCGAAAGGCCCAGCTCGTCGATGTCGAGCTCGCCGGCCGGCGTCATACGACCAACCAGCGTGTCGCGCACGACGCGCGGCTGCTCGTGGATTTCCTTGAGCATAAAGTCGGGATAACCGCCCTTTTCTGCCATGTCCAGGTCCCAGTCGATGTGGGTGACCTTGGGCTCGATAACGTTGCCGGCCTCGTCGGTGTACTCGACGCCTGCGGGCGTAAGCTTGGCAAACTGACCGTCCTCGAGCACCACGACATCGCGGGTGGCGTCGATGAGCGCGATGACATCGGAGGCAACATAGGCGCCGGTCTCGCCCGCGCCGACCACGATCGGGGAATCCTTGCGGGCCACGGCGATCACGCCGGGCTCGTCAGCGCACACGGCGGCCAGACCATAGGCACCGACCACGTGGGTGCACGCCTCGCGCACGGAGGCCATCAGGTCGTGCGTCTCGGCATAAGCCTCTTCGATCAGATGCGCGAAGACCTCGGTATCGGTCTCGCTCTTAAAGTGGTGGCCGCGGCCCTCCAGCTCTTCGCGCAGCTCGGCGAAGTTCTCGATGATGCCGTTGTGGACGATGGCGATACGACCGTCACAGCTGGTGTGGGGGTGAGCGTTAACGACGGAGGGCTTGCCGTGGGTGGCCCAACGGGTGTGGCCGATACCGCAGGTAGCGTCGCTGTCGATGTTGGAAAGCTCGCTCTCCAAGCCCGCGACCTTGCCCACGCGGCGGATGACATCGAGGTGTGCCGCGGCGCCCTCGCCCACCTCGAGCGCGACACCCGAGGAGTCATAGCCGCGATACTCCATACGCTTGAGGCCCGTGACCAGGATGTTCTTTGCAATATCAGAGCCGGTGTAGCCGACGATTCCGCACATAGGATAAATCCCTTCGTTCGCGTGACTGCAAGACGTCCACGCACGGGAGGCGCTGAGACGTATAACGTTCGAGTATTGTACTCACGCAAGCACAAGCTGATATACCAGAAGTGGTATCTCAACTTAGATACCACCCGATGCACACACATCCAGCCGGTCCAAACCACCACAATGGGGACAGGCACCTTCGTGGTGGTCGCGCTGGCAACGGCGTTTCCCCAGATAAAACCTGCCAAAATAAACCTGTCCCTTTTTGGTAGGTTTGGGATGCTACAATCTGCCTTGTACTTGAAACGCATCAAAGGGGCCGCTATGGCAAAGGTAAAAATCAGCGACGTCGCGCGCGAGGCTGGGGTTTCGTTGGGCACGGTTTCCAACGCGCTCAACCACCCCGAAAAGCTGCGCCCCGAGACCCTCAAGCTCATCAACGAGACCATCAATCGCCTTGGCTACCTGCCCAACCAAAGCGCCCGTCAGCTCGCGGGCGGCGCCACCAAGTCCTTTGGCCTGGTGCTCCCCCGTCTCGATCACGGCTTTTCGCTCCAAATCGCCAGCGGCGCCCACAACGAGGCCCGCAAGCACGGCTACGACTTGCTCATCGCCAACGCCGATAACGACGATATTCTCGAGGACCATTACCTGCGCTACTTTATGGGCACCCAGATGTCCGGCGTCATGGTTCAGCCCATGGCGTCCCCCGACTGGCATCCCGCCATGACCAAGATGCCCGTGCCGATCGTCCATCTGGACATCCATTGCTCCGAGCCCGGCTACTACGTAGCGGCCGACAACGAGGCCCAGGGTCGCATCATTGCCGAACTTGCCATCGCCCGCGGCGCGCACCATATTGTCGTCGTCGGCCGAGCAGCATTTATGCAACTCACCCTGCGCGTCCTTGGCATTCATAAGGCGCTCGCCCTGCACCCCGATATCAAGATCGAAGTCATCGACGCCGGCGAATGGAATACCGCTGCCGACGGCTACGGCATCGGTGCCCAAATCGCCGAGCGCCCCGCGGACGAACGTCCCGATTTTGTCGTCGGCCTGACCGATGTGTTGGCCTCGGGCGTCGTTTCGGCACTGGTCGACAAGGGCATCTCTGTCCCCGGGCAAGTACGCGTAGCAGGTTGCGATGGTAACCCGCTCGCTTGGAGCGGATCGGTCCCGCTCACTACGGTAGCGCCCCCGGGCTACGAGATTGGCCGCAAGGGCGTTCAATTGCTCATGGAGCAAATCGAGAACAAGGTCCCGACAAAGACCAAGCACGTCCACATCGGCTCTGCCGCGCGCACCGTCACCGCGGTCACGGCCATCGAGGACATCAACCGCCAAGAACTCGTGCGGCCGTTCCTGCTGGAACGCGCCAGCACCCAGGCAAGCAGCCAGACCGACGCCACGGCCATCAACCTCGGTGCGTATCTATAGCACGCCCGCGAGCATGCTAAGTCGCCGCTCAAGCAAAAGGGGCCCGACCATTGCCGGGCCCCTTTTGCTTGAGCGCAAACGTGGGCAATCGCTCGTTTCAACACCGCAATTGTCTAGCGCACGGCCTTGACTGCCGCCGCCAGGTCGAACAACGTATCGAGCACGGCCTCGCAGCCATCCACCACGTCCTGCGGCAGCGGCACAATATCGGGGACGGCGAAGACATGGCAGCCGGCCGTAATGCCCGAGACGCAACCGTTGCGCGAATCCTCGACCACGGCACATTCCTCGGGAGCAAAGCCCGCGCGCTCGCAGGCGAGCAGATACATCTCGGGGTCGGGCTTGCCGTGCACGACGTCCTCGCCACACGTTACCGTTTCAAACTTGTCAAAAAGACCGACCATCTTAAGGTTGCGCTCGGCCGTAACGAGGCGCGACGACGTCGCTAGACCCACGTGATAGCCCGCAGCTAGCAGCTCGTCTAGGCACTCGGCGGCGCCGGCCTTAAGTTCCAGTTCGGTCTTGACCATCTCGTCGCGAATCTCCTTGTGGCGGACATAGACCGCCTCGGTGGTTTCGTGGCTGCCGTAATGCTCATCAAGGATGTCCATGACATCGGGCAGCGTGCGACCGATAAACTGATGGATCAGCGCATCATCAATCGCGAGCCCAAGCTCAGCGGCGCCTGCCTTCCAGGCCTTAATCCCCAAACGCTCGGTATCGACCAGCGTTCCATCCATGTCAAAAATAACAGCCTTGATCATATCGGTCCCCCATCGACTCTCGCTGTCGCGTTGCTGCAACTCTACCGCATTTGGCAACTTGTATATAACGTATATGCCATATTGCACTTTCGTTACACAGATAGAAGTCTTATGGCAAGCAACGCATTAGGATTATAGTTTTCGATCGAGTACTCAACGATAAGGATCGTTTCATGATTTTAGACACCACGGCACCCGCAGAGGAGCTTCAAGACAAGCTATCGGCGCTCGAACAGCTGCTTTTGGCATACGGGCGCGTGGCTATCGGGTTTTCCGGCGGCGTTGACAGCAGCTTTTTGGCCGCCGTATGCGCCCGCGTCATGCCTACCAATACTCTTCTCGTCCATCTCACCACGCCGCTTATCGGCACGCCCGAGCAGGCTTCGTTTGAGCAGTCCGTTGATGGGCAGGCCAATGAAGGGGCACATTTTAAGCTCCCCGTGCTCAATCTTTCGGTGGATCAGCTGCAGCTCCCCCAAGTAGCCTGCAACGATGCTAATCGCTGCTACCACTGCAAGCACGCCGGCCTTACCGCCATCGTCAACCACGCCAAGTCTCTCGGCTTTCCCACCGTCATCGATGGCAGCAATGCAAGCGATCGCGGTGACTACCGCCCCGGCATGCGTGCGGCAGAAGAGCTCGGCGTACGCTCACCCCTTATGGAGGTCGGCTTTACCAAGGACGAAGAGCGCGAACTGCTGCGCGCATGGGGCTATCCCGTTTGGAACCTACCGGCGGGAGCATGTCTTGCCACCCGCGTCCCCACGGGCGAGGAGCTTACGCGCGAGAAAGTCGATTTAATCCGCGCCTGCGAGGATTACCTGCACGATCTTGATCTGGCACAGGTACGCGCGCGCTTGATCGGCGGCTGCATGCATATCGAGGCCGCACCCGCAGATGTCGCCAAGATTGCCACCCTCGGCGGTGCCGCCGTCGACGACAAGGGCAAGACCCCGCTGCCCGCCGTTATCGAGTCCGCGCTGCGCGAGCTGGGCTGCGACCATATCTCCCCCGAGGTCACCCCCTACATCCACGGCAACATGAACCTTTAGGTTACGCCGTTTTACAAACGGCGTAACTGCTCGGCGCTGCGCGGGCTCCGGGCACGGCAATCTGACGTTCAACTTCACGGGCGCGACCAAAAGGTCAGCGCCCGCTTGTTTCACGTCACCTTACCGCACCCGGAGCCCGCTCGCTCGCATATGCTCAACCTGGACTGCGTTAACTGACCTGTCAAAAAGGGACAGGTTTATTTTGGCAGGTTTTATCT
>DBGDZK010000189.1:0-15925 GCA_048373195.1 Collinsella sp. | reverse complement strand
CGAAAGGAACGTGGCAGGGCCGGCAGCAGCAGCCTGTGAGGACATAACGCTAATGCCCACGATCGAAGAAGACTGATCGAGGATCTCCATCGTATGCTGCGGCTGGAGCAGGCGCATCACGCCCTCCGCTGTCTGCACGACACAGGAGAACGAAAGGCGAGCCGACGTGATGGGGTCTAAACGGACCACCTGCGTAGAGGCATACACACCTAGGCGCTCGTCCTCTTTGAGCGCAACCGAGGTCGAATGCTGCTTGCCGTCGCGCTCATACTCAATGGCGATATCGTCCTTACCGGCGGCCTTGCCGATGGCATCGTAAACGTCCATCCAGGTAGAGCACGATACTCCGTCAACCGAAAGGATCGCGTCGCCGCCCTCGATACCCGCCTTGGCGGCAATAGACCCCTCGTCAACCTGACCGATCACGTTGGTATCCATCGGCACGGTGACACCCGCAATAGAGTAGATGCTCATAAGCAGCAAAAAGCCCGTCAGGATATTGACGAGAATGCCCGCGAGCAGCATAAAGGCGCGCTTGAGAAAACCCTGGCCCAGATAGGTATGCGAACGCTCTTGCGCAAGGAACTCGGCTTCGCCGCACGGCAGCTCCCACACATCGCCCTCGGTAGTCGCATGCTCTCGATCGAAACGGCGGCCGTCAAAGGTGGTGTAACCCGCCGCGTCTCGCGGCAGCGTCTGATACTTGGTGGGATAGTAGCTCGGCGAGGGCTTCTCCCCTTCCTCATACCAAGGCGCGATAGAGCCCCAACCCAAGAGCAAGGCGCATGCCTCGAGCACAACCTCCTCGGATAGCTCGAGCTCGACAGCAAGGTCGGCCACGGTCACGCGACCATGACGATAGATAGCCGCGAGCACGCGATCGGCACACGAGACGTCGGTCGGATCCATACCGCAGATGGCAGCGTAGCCACCCAGCAGCAGCGGGGTCACGCCAAACTTGGTTCCAATGCGACGCGACGTGTAATGGATGTCAAAGCGGCAAGGCAGGCCCAAAAAGAACTCGGTCACACGGACGCCGCAGGCACGCGCCGCCAAAAAGTGGCCGCCCTCGTGCAAAAACACGAGGACGGAAAGCATCAGCAGGCCCCAAAAGACCGATGAGAGAACGCTCAGAACAGTATCCATAAAACGAAAAAGCAATCCTTATGGGTTAGGAACGGGTTGCGGCGAGCACCTGCGCAGCCTTTTCACGCGCCCATGCATCGATGTCGTGAAGCTGCTCAAACGAATCGACCGCCTGCATATCGTGGGAATCCATGCAGGATTCCACAATGCGATCGATATCGGTAAAGCTGCAGCCATCGTGCAGGAAGGCATCGACGGCGACCTCGTTGGCGGCATTGAGCACGCACGGCATGGTGCCACCCGTCTTGCCGGCACGTTCGGCCAGTGCCAGACAGCGGAAGGTATCCATGTCGGCAGCATCAAACGTGAGCTGCCCCAGCTCGCGGAAATCGATACGAGGCGCCGGGGTATCCCAACGCTCGGGATACGAGAACGCGAACTGGATGGGAATACGCATGTCGGAAGCACCGAGATGCGCCATCACGGAGCCGTCGGCGAACTCGACCATAGAGTGAATCTTGGACTGACGCTGCACGACCACGTTAATGAAATCGAGGTCGCAGTTAAACAGATGCATGGCCTCAATGCGCTCCAGGCCCTTGTTCATGAGGGTGGCGGAGTCGATGGTGATCTTGGCACCCATGGCCCACGTGGGATGTGCGAGGGCATCGGCACGCGTCACGCGGTCGAGCTCGTCGCGGGTGCGGCCAAAGAACGGACCGCCCGAGCAGGTGAGCCAAATACAATGAGCCTCGCGTGGGTTCTCCCCCAGATAGCACTGGTAGATGGCGGAGTGCTCAGAGTCGACTGGAATGAGCTGGCCCGGTTGCGCCAACGGCATAAGCAAGTCGCCGCCGACGACGAGGGACTCCTTGTTGGCAAGGGCAAGACGCTTATTTGAGGTCAAGGCCGCATGGCTCGCCTCGAGACCAGCGGCGCCCACAATAGCAACGAGCACGCAGTCGACATCGTCGCGACGCGCGAGCTCGCAAACCGCCTGCGCGCCAAGGCCAAGCTTCGTTCCCTCGGGCAACTCCTGCAGCACGGCGTCATCGCCATGAGCGACATCGGCCACGGCAACCGCCGGAACCGAGAACTCGCGGGCAGCGGCAACAAGCTCGGAGGTGCTGGAGTTAATGGACAGCGCCGTCACCTGCAGGCGATCGGCATGCTGGCGGCACACATCGAGCGCCTGGGTGCCGATGGAGCCGGTACAACCCAGGATGGCAACACGGAGGCGTCCATCGGGGCCATACGTCGTCTGGAATGACATTACAGCACGCCTCCGATCATCAGCATCAGCTGCGCGGTGATGCAGCCGAAGATAAGCGAATCGCTACGATCGAGCATGCCGCCGTGGCCCGGGATAAGGTTGCCAGAATCCTTGACGCCCACACCGCGCTTGATGCGCGACTCGATAAGGTCGCCGATAACGCCCAGAATGGACACGACCACGCCGCACAGCAGCGCATAGGGCAGGCTGAGCTTGAAGAAATGCGTCGCCCACAGGATGAGCCAAATCAAAACCGAGCCCAGGATGCCGCCAACAAACCCCTCCCAGCTCTTTTTGGGAGAGATCTTGGGAACCATCTTGTGTTTGCCGATACGGCTACCCACGATATAGGCAAACGAATCGGAGACCCAGAGAGACGCGCAAACACCCACCGAAAGCAGGGCGCCGGCAAAACCGGGCACGGCATCGCGCAGCAGCACGATAGCCGACAGCATAAAACCGGTGTAGATGGGACCCATGAGTGTCACGGCAACATCGGATATGCGGGTACGCGGCGACCAGACATACCAAATGCCCACAGCGAGCATCAGGGCAAAAAGCAGGGCATTCAGCAGCATCGAATCGCCCAACGCCGACAGCGGAAAGAGCACGGCGGCAGCGATACCCATGCGCTCGTTAGCCATCTTGCCATCGAGCCTTGTCATACGGAAAAACTCATAGCAGCACAGACCGCTCATGACGGAAACAAAGATGGCCGTGGGCACGATACCCAAAACCAGGCACAGGATAAAGACAACGGCGTAGACGATACCGGCGGCGGCACGGGTAATAAAGCCCGCCAGCCACGAACCGGAACCGCTCTTCGCTGCAGGCGCTCCCGCAGTGGCAGCTTTACGCGCAGGCGTCTTGGGAGCAGATGCTTTGGGACGATCGGACACGATTAAGCCTCCTCGGTCTTGCTCAGTCCACCAAACCTACGGTCACGGCCCTGATAGGCCAAAATGGCGTCGACAAGGCCCCAACGATCAAAGTCGGGCCAATAGGTATCGGTGACGTAGAACTCGGAATAAGCTACCTGCCACAGCAGATAGTTCGAAAGGCGCAGCTCACCAGAGGTGCGAATCACAAGCTCAGGATCGGGAAGACCGGCGGTATAGAGGTGGGAAGCCACCATGTCGTCATCAATTGCGGCAGGATCGATCTTACCGGCGGCAACGTCGAGTGCGATCTGACGGACAGCGCGGGTAATCTCGGCACGCGCGCCGTAGTTGACGGCAAGCGCCAGCGTCATACCGGTGTGATCGGCGCACTCGGCAAGACCGCGTTCAAAAACGTCGCGGGTCTTCTTGGGCAGCGCGGAAATATCACCCAAAAAGACAACGCGCACGTTTTCGCGCTTCAGAAGCGGCAACTCGTCGATGAACGTCTTGGCAAACAGGTGCATCAAGACGTTGACCTCATGCTGCGGGCGGTTCCAGTTTTCGGTAGAAAACGCATAGGCCGAAAGCACGTCGACGCCCAGGCGCACGCAGGCGGTAATGATCTCGCGCAGCGAGACGATACCCGCCTTGTGGCCCTCAGTGCGTGCAAGACCGCGCGACGTGGCCCAACGACCGTTGCCGTCCATGATGCACGAGATATGGTGCGGAATGTTATTGAGGTCAAGGTCGGAAAAACCGACGCCCGCAGGGGCGTCGGCAAAGTACTCGACCAGTTTATGCTCGTCGTATTGCACCTTAGATCTCCATGACCTCGGCTTCTTTTTCCTTCAGAAGCTCCTCGACCTTGGCGACATACTCATCGGTGTGCTTCTGGACCTTAGCCTGCTCGCGACGGACATCGTCCTCGGTGAGCTCCTCATCGCGCTCGAGCTTGTTGTTGAAGTCGCGACGGATGTTACGGATAGACACCTTGGCCTGCTCGGCGTACTCGCGGCACTCCTTGACGAGCTCGCGACGGCGCTCCTCGGTGGGAGCCGGGAACGGCAGACGAACCACGGTGCCATCGGAGTTGGGGGTAATACCCAGATCGGAAGCGCCGATGGCCTTGACGATAGCGTTGATGAGTGCCTTGTCCCACGGCTCGATGAGCAGCATGTGGGCCTCGGGGGTCTTGACGGCGGCAACCTGCGTGACCGGCGTGGGAACACCGTAATAATCGACGGTGATGTCGGACAGAATGTTGGCATTGGCGCGGCCGGTACGGACCTTGGAGAAGTTATGCTTGAGGGACTCGAGCGACTTGTCCATGTGGGCGGTGATGTTCTCTGCCATGCTTAATCCTCCTGATAGACGAGCGTGCCGACGGGCTCACCCGAAAGCGCGCGCTTGACGGTGTCCTCGCCATCGATGTTGAGGACCAAAATCGGCATA
Organism: Collinsella sp.; assembly: GCA_048373195.1. Lineage (GTDB taxonomy): Bacteria > Actinomycetota > Coriobacteriia > Coriobacteriales > Coriobacteriaceae > Collinsella. The sequence continues at coordinate 11,233 of DBGDZK010000189.1, read as the reverse complement.
CGGTTGTCCTGGCACAGTGCCGTAGCCGTGGAATCCATAACCTGCAGACCGCGGACGAGAACCTCGTGATAGGTAATCTTGTCAAAACGGACGGCATCAGCGCACTTGACGGGATCCTTATCGTAGATGCCGTCAACCTTGGTGGCTTTAATCAGAATCTCGGCGCCGATCTCGCACGCACGAAGAGCCGCGGCGGTGTCGGTCGTAAAGTACGGATTGCCCGAACCGGCGGCAAAAATAACGACGTTGCCCTTGGAAAGGTGGTTGATGGCGCGACGGCGAATATAGGGCTCGCAGATCTCGTTCATCTGGATAGCGCTCATCACGCGGCAGGGAACATCGTTATGCTCGAAGGCATCCTGCAGGGCGAGCGCGTTCATAACGGTTGCCAGCATGCCCATGTAGTCGGCCTGAGCACGCTCCATGCCACCGGCAGCGCCTGCCATGCCGCGGAAAATATTGCCGCCGCCGACAACGACGCCGACCTCATGGCCAACGGCGAGCAGCTCCTTGACCTGCTTAGCAAGATGGTCGGTAACCTTGGGGTCGATGCCATATTGGCCGTCGCCCATCAGCGCTTCGCCGGAAAGCTTAAGAAGCACGCGTTTATATCGGATGTCGGACAAAGCGATCCTCCTTTAGATTGAACTTTCAACATTCTATCAAAGGCTCTAAAAAGAGCCATGAAAAAGCAGGCTGTGAGTAAAACCCACAGCCTGCTCATTACCAGCTACAAGAGCTTATTTACTCGCCACGGACCAGACGGTCAAAGGCAACGACGGTAATGGTGTCGCCGAGCTCCTTGGAGACCTGCTCAGCGTACTTCTTGATGGTGAGGGAGCTGTCCTTGATGAACTCCTGCTCGGTGAGCACAGACTGCTTGTAGAACTTCTCCAGACGGCCGACAGCCATCTTCTCCTGGATAGCCTCGGGCTTACCAGACTCGGCAGCCTGAGCCATGTAGATCTGCTTCTCGTGCTCGACGGTCTCGGCCGGAACCTGATCGCGGGTAGCGCAGATCGGGGCGACGGCGGCAACCTGAAGGGCAACGTCGTGAGCGAAGGTCTTGAAGGATTCAGCCTGAGCGGTCTCAGCCTTCTCGAAGGCGAACTCGACGAGGACGCCGATCTTACCACCCATGTGGATGTAAGAAGCGAGCGCGCCGTTCTCAGCCTTGCGGGCAGCGAAGCGGGAGATCTTCATGTTCTCGCCCATGATGTGAATCATCTCGGTGAGCTCGGAGGAAACGGTCTCCTCGCCCATCGGCTTCTCGAGCAGAGCGTCGACGTCAGCAGGCTCGGTGGTAGCGACAACCTCAGCGACCTTGGAAGCAAAGCCGGTGAACTTGGCGTTAGAGCCAACGAAGTCGGTCTCGCAGGAGAGCTCGAGCAGAGCGCCGGTCTTGCCATCCTCGGAGACGAACGCGGCGACAGCGCCCTCGTTGGTCTCACGGCCAGCCTTCTTGGCAGCCTTGGCAAGGCCGTTCTTACGCAGAACGTCGACAGCGGCGTCCATGTCGCCGTCAGCCTCGACGAGAGCCTTCTTGCACTCCATCATCGGGGAGTCGGTCATCTCGCGGAGCTGCTTGACCATAGCGGCGGTAATCTGGGCCATTGTGGTTCCTTTCAAAGAGATGAAAAAGAATTAACTAAGACTGATTTACTCGGCCTTGGGCTCAGCGGCCATCTCGGCCTCGGAGACCTGCTCCTTGCCGGAGCCAGCGAGGCAGGCGTCAGCCATGAGCTCGCACATAAGGGTGACAGCGGAGATAGCGTCATCGTTGCAGGGGATGCCGTACTCGACCTCGTCGGGATCGGAGTTGGTGTCGATCAGGGCGACGACGGGGATGTTCAGGCGCTGGGCCTCCTTGATGGCGTTCTCCTCGCGCTTGGTGTCGATGACGAAGAGAGCCTGGGGCAGACCCTTCATGTCGCGGGCGCCACCGAGGTTGGTCTGGAGCTTAGTGAGCTCCTTGCCGAGAACAGCCTGCTCCTTCTTGGGCAGAACAGCCATGCGGCCGTCCTCGACCATGGCCTCGAGCTCCTCCATGCGGTTGATGCGGGAGCGGATGGTGACGAAGTTGGTCAGCATACCGCCGAGCCAACGCTGGTTGATGTAAGGCATGTTGGCGCGCTCAGCAGCGTTCTTGCCGGCCTCCTGAGCCTGCTTCTTGGTGCCGACGAACAGCACGTTGCCACCCTTGGCGACGTTCTTGACGAAGGTGTAGGCCTGGTCGGCGTCGAGGATGGTCTGCTTGAGGTCGAGGATGTAGATGCCGTTGCGCTCACCGAAGATGAACGGCTTCATCTTGGGGTTCCAGCGACGGGTCTGGTGACCGAAGTGACAGCCGGCCTCGAGCAGGGTGCGGATATTAATCTTGGTAGCCATGTTAAACCTCCTGTGGTTTGCCTCCGCGCGGGGTCATCCTCCAAAACCAACCCGGACATGTGCTACCAAAGCCCGGGCACCACGGTATGAAGTAGCCGCGCGTGCGTGATAAAAACATGTTGCCGTGAAGCAACCCGATGAATGATAGCAGGAATGCATCTTCCTGCCAACCCGCAATCAAAACCACACACCTGAGTGCGGCGCGGGACGTCCCAGCCACTATTCGCCGCGGGGATGGGCTTGAGCCACGGCACGTTTGAGCCGATCGGGCGTGAGGTGCGTGTAAATCTGCGTCGTGGACAGGCTCGCATGACCCAGCAGCTCTTGAACCGAGCGCAGGTCCGCACCGCCCTCGAGCAAGTCGGTCGCAAAGGTATGGCGCATCGCATGCGGGGCAATGTCGGCCGGAATGCCGGCGAGCGTCGCCAGCATATGGAACCGCCGCCTGAGCATGGCGGCACTCATGCGATTGCCGCGCGCCGATATAAGCAGCGGATGCGGCCCGGTAGCGGGGTCACGGCGCTTTGCCTGAGCGAGCAACTCCGGCCTCCCCTCCTCAATATAGAGACGCGTCGCCTCGAGCGCACGACGATACAGAGGGACGATACGCTCCTTGCTCCCCTTGCCCCAAAGTCGCAGCGTTCGCTCGGACCAACCAATAGACTCCACGTTGAGCGCCGCGAGCTCCGAGATTCGCGCGCCGGAGGCATAGAGCAACTCAAGCATCGCCGCATCGCGCAGTCCCGCGGGCGTCGAGGTATCAGGCGTCTTGAGCAGCGCCTCAACCTGCTGGGTCGTAAGGACGCCCGGCAGGTCACGCGGCAGCTTGGGCGATGCGATCGCCGAGACCGCATCGCCCTCGACAATCCCCTCGGCAGCCATCCAGCGATAGAGTGAGCGAATGGCAGACAGGTGTGCCGCAAGGGTCCGAGCCGCCGCCTGGCCACGCGACAGCTCGGCCAAATAGGAACGAACGGTCCGTACGTCGGCGGCGCGAGCGTCGATGCCCTCGCGCTCGCACCAGGCAGCAAAGCGCTCCAGCCTCGAGCCATAGGCCGTCACCGTGTTGGGAGAAAGACCCTCGACGCGTGCGATATAGGCGATAAACGAGTCGACGGTGTCGTACAGGTCAAAGACTATGACCGGTCGCCTCCAAACAAGTCGGAACGCGTGGCCAAGTAGGCATCGAGGGCCTCGAGCGCACGGTCCGCATAGGCCTGGTAGCGGTCGCGCTTGCTGCGGCGCTTACCATCCTCGAGTGGCGGCACCAGGCCAAAGTTGACATGCATGGGCTGATAGCCCACGGTGGCAGGATCGGTCGCATAGCCCACGAGCGCACCCAGGGCACCCACACGCGGCAACTCGACGCCCGCGGCACCGATAGCCTCGGCATAGGTGTTGAGCGCCGCGAGCAGACCTGTCGCCACGGCTTCCATGTATCCCTCGGTACCGGTGATCTGACCGGCCAGACGCACGCCGGTACCGGGCACGGCAAAGGTGCCATCGAGCACGTGCGGGGCGTCGACAAAGGTATTGCGGTGCATGACACCGTAGCGGAAGAACTCAGCGTTCTCCAGGCCCGGCACCATATGGAAGACGCGCTTCTGCTCGCCAAAGGTCAAGTTGGTCTGGAAGCCCACCAGGTTATAGGCGGTCTTCTCCTTGTTCTCGGCACGCAGCTGAATCGCCGCCCAGGGGCGACGTCCGGTACGCGGGTCGGTGAGGCCGACGGGCTTCATGGCGCCAAAGCGAATGGCGTCCTTGCCGGTGCGCGCAACTTCCTCGGCAGGCTGGCAAGCCTGGAACAGATCGCCGCCCTCAAAGTCTTTGAGCACCACGCGGTCGGCCGTGGTAAGCGCCTCGATAAAGGCCTCGTACTCCTCCTTATTGAGCGGAGCGTTGAGATAGTCGCCGCCCCCCTGCTCCTCGTAGCGCGACTGCGAGAACAGCACGTCCATATCGAGCGTGGAGGCATCGACGATCGGCGCCGCCGCATCAAAGAATGCCAGGGCATCGCCACCGACGAGCTTCATAACCTCTTCGCTCAGCGCCGGTGAACACAGCGGGCCCGCGGCAATGACCACGTGACCCTCGGGAATCTGCGTGACCTCGCCGTGCACGACCTCGATATTGGGACGAGCGGCAACCTCGGCCTCGACAAGCTCGGAAAACTTGACGCGGTCGACCGCCAGGGCACCGCCGGCGGGAACAGCCGCGCGATGGGCGCAATCGAGCAGGACTGAACCCATGCGCTCAAGCTCGGCCTTCAGCAAACCAGCCGCGGAATCCGGACGGGTCGACTTAAACGAATTCGAGCAGACGAGCTCTGCCAGGTGATCGGTATGGTGAGCCGGGGAGCTCACCTGGGGGCGCATCTCGCACAGCTTTACGGCAAAACCGCGATCTGCCAGCTGGATCGCGCACTCCGAACCCGCCAGACCGCCACCGATAACTGTCACCTGATCGAACTGCATCTGCAAACACCTTTCTAATTGACACGTTTTCCATTGTGACCGAAGGGTGTCTGGGCGTGAAGGGCAAACTTGGAGGGCGCATACCTTCCATCCATCATGCGCTCGATAAGACCCTCGAGTTCAAGCGAACCCAAGAGTTTGAGTACGCCGACAGCATCGAGCGAGACGAGCGCCGCGATGTCGTCGACCTTGAGCGGAGAGGCGATGAGCGCATGCATCACGGTCTGCTGCGTTGGATCCAGGTCGGCAATGCCGGGAGCATCGGGGCGCGAGTAGCGCAGGGTTCCGTAGATGCGTGAGATAGCCATCTCGATAGATTCCTCGTCGATGATGCAGCAGGCACCGTTCGCAATGAGGTAATTCGTGCCACGCGACTCGGGCGATAGGATCGACCCCGGCACGGCAAGAAGTTCGCGCCCCAAATCCATAGCAGCCTCGGCTGTAGAAAACGTCCCAGAAGGCATACCCGCCTCGGATACAAAGAGGGCTTGCGACAGGGCCGCGATCACGCGATTGCGGCGCGGAAAGGCGAACTTGCGCGGACCCATGCCCCACGGAGAGATCGACACGACCGCGCCACCCGTATCGAGCGTGCGAGTAATAAGCCCCGCGCTCAAACGCGGGTAGACCACGTCGGCGCCCGTCCCCAGCACCACGACGTGTTTGCCGCCGGCGTTGACCGCAGCCCAACCCGAGGCCTGGTCACAACCGACCGCGCCGCCCGAAACTACCGTCACTCCCGCCTCGACCGCCACCTTTGCCGCAAGCTCTGCCACGGCAAGACCATACGGCGAGGCCTTACGCGCGCCGATGATGGAGAGCGCGGGCGTCGAAAGCACCTTGGGGTTGCCGCGCACATAAAGCGTCTGGGGTACATCAGAAAGCTCCAAAACGGTCTCGGGATACAACGCATCACCTGGATGCAGCTCAAAGGTCCCCTCGGCCATCATTGGTCCCTCCTTCCCTGGTACATCGCCGCCTCGAGCACGTGGTCCTGCGTCACTTGCTCGCTCTCGGCGACATCTGCGATCGTACGCGCAATGCGAACCAGGCGCACGATGCCACGCCCTGTGAGATGTGTGCGTTTGGACAGGCCGAGTACGCATTTCTCGGCAGCATCATCAAGCTCAAAGGTCGAAACGACGCCGTCAATGGACCGCGTCTCGTCATCCTCGGCCTCAGCATCCGCATCGTCCATACGGGATTCGCGCCAAGCGCGAAAAGCGCGACCGCGCGCAACGTAGTCACGCAACTCAGTCGACGACATACCCTCCGCACCCTCGATAATCACTTGGGGGTCGGGACGGGTCACATCGATCATCATGTCGATACGGTCGGCCAAAGGACCGCGCAGTTTAGACCGATAGCGCTCGACCATCGCCGCCGAACAGCGACACGGCACCTCGCGATCGCCCAAAAAGCCGCAGGGGCAGGGATTGCTCGCGGCCAGCAGCTGAAAGCGCGACGGGAAGGTAAAGGCCCCGTCGACGCGTACGATCCTCACGTAGCCGCGTTCGATGGGCTGACGCAGCGTCTGCAGCACACCCGTGGGAAACTCAGCAAGCTCGTCCAAAAAGAGCACGCCGCCATGAGCCAGGCTAATTTCGCCCGGATGTACTGGACGTCCGCCGCCGATGAGGCCCGCTGTCGAAATGCTGTGATGGGGGCTTCGAAACGGCCGATGCCCCGCAAGCAGTCCATCGATGTTCTCGCCCAAGACCGAATGGATGCACAGTGCCTCCTGCTGATCCTCAACGGAAAGCTCAGGCAGGATGCCGGTCATACGGCGCGCAAGCATCGTCTTGCCCGATCCCGGGGACCCGATCATAAGCAAACCTAGCTCACCCGCTGCCGCCAGTGCCATGCCGCGTTTGGCAACCTCCTGCCCCAGCACGTCGGCATAGTCGAGTTCGGGCTCAAAAGTAGCCTCCACACCCTCGGAATCCAGATAATGCCGCGCGGCATCGCCCATACCATGAGCAAGCTGAGACAAATGATCTATGAATCCGCAATCCACGCCCGCGAGTGGCACATGCTGGTCTGATCTTCCAGCGATAAAAGACAGCCCCATGTCGCGAGCCAGCAGCTGAAACGCCACCTCGCCCTTGACAGGAAGCACCGTACCGTCCAAGCCAAGCTCACCGGCGATAAGACAACGATCGAGGTTGTCGCGGGGAATCTGACCATCGGCCGCCAATACCGCGATGGCGATGGGAAGATCAAAGCCGCTACCGGTCTTGCGAATATCGCCAGGTGCCAGATTGACCGTAATGCCCGAGCGTGGGATCTCGAACCCGGCGGAGCGCATCGCACAGCGAATGCGACCACGCGACTCCATCACCTCCATACTCGGGATGCCGAGCATCTGAATGCCCGGAACGCCGCCGGCAAGCGAGACCTCGACCGTGACGTGAATCGCCTCGACGCCGCGGATGCAGGCCGCGTGAACGGCAAACGTCTCGAACGCCATCACGACACCTGCCAATCGAACGCGTTGTACTGATGCTCGATCTCGGCGATATGCCCGCCGCGAATGGTGACACCCACGGCATCGAAGCGAATCGCCTTGAGCGGATAATGCTCCATGAGATAGCAACTTGCGATGCGGCGGTAGCGGCGTTGCTTTTGGGCGTCCACGGCCTCCTCGGGAAAGACCCGCGTGGTGCAATCCAGGGCGACGCGTCTGGTCTTGACCTCGGCCATCACCACGACATCGTCGAGCTCATCAAGCAGCACCAGATCGGCCTCGCCCTCGGTGCAACGATAACCCTGTTCCAGCAAGGTGTAGCCGCGCTCGTTAAAGTAGTCGATGGTGATCAGTTCGCCCAGCATACCCAGCTCGCGGGGGCTGAGCCCCTTGATAAACTCGGGCGTCATCGCCCCGCAGTCGAGCTCACCGTTTTCCCAACGCTCCTTGAGCTGCTGTGTCTTGCTCTTTTTGCTTGCGGCACTCATGGGGTCTCCTTTCCCGCACACTGCAGTGCCCCGATGATGAGGGCACCTTTCATGCGGGTAAGTACCGGAAGCTAACCAAAAGCTGACCAAATGCAGACAAAAAACGGGCCGTACGCAGCAATGGTGTTGCATACGGCCCGCTACCAGCAGGTTTATAAAACGCCAGAGGTCCCTGTCTCCACAATTGACCTAGAAAAGGCGCTCAGTCTGCAGAAAGTTTCCGCAAAAGCTCACGCGGTGCAGAGGACAAAGTCCATGTTTGCGAATGGCCTCGATATGCTCGGGGCTCGCATAGCCCTTCGATTCGGCCAGATGGTACTCGGGGTACTCGGCGTCGTACTCGACCATCATCTCGTCACGCGTGACCTTTGCCATGATGGATGCCGCGGCGATACAGGCGATCTTGGCATCGCCCTTCACCACGTCGCGCTCGTTGGGAACGGCACCCAAGGGGTTACCGTCCATAAGCACGCAATCGGGCTCGAGCCCCGTATCGGCCACGGCGCCCGCAACGGCAGCGCGGATGGCGCGGGCCATGCCCATATCGTCGATATCCGCAGGCACGATATGGCAAAAACCGATCGCCGTCGCCACCTCGGCAATCTTCACCGAGAGCAACTCGCGGCGCGCCGGCGTGAGCTTTTTGGAATCGTTGATGCCCCAGACGCGCGGCTCCATGGGAAGGCACACGGCACACACGGTTAAGGGACCCGCTACCGAGCCACGGCCCACCTCGTCGACACCAACGCCCACCCCATCGCCGCCAAGCTCATGCCTAAGCTCATACATGTCATTGACGCGCTCGCGCTCGGCAAGCTCTTTGGCATGGCGTTTGAGGGCGCGTTCGCAAGCCTTGATCACCTGCTGGCGCGGATCCTCGCGATAATGCTCCACGAGGGCGGGAATCTCCTCAAACGTAGCGCTCGCCAACTCACCGGCAACCTGCGATGCCGAAACCGAGCTCGTCATGTTGGCCATACCAGGCCCTCCTTGCATGCAAATCAGATAAAAAGAAGGGCCACCCGAAGGTGACCCTTACGTCCAAACGAGTGGACAGACGCTGCGATCTTCTTAGCGCTTCTCGGGGATGCGAGCAGCCTTGCCCACCTTGTCGCGGAGGTAGTACAGCTTGGCGCGACGGACGCGACCATGACGAACGACCTCGAGCTTGGCGATCTTGGGGCTGTGAAGCGGGAAGGTACGCTCAACACCGACACCGAAGGACATCTTGCGGACGGTGAAGGTCTCGCGGGCACCGGCGCCGGCCATGCGGATGACGTCGCCCTGGAAGACCTGGATGCGCTCGCGGTCGCCTTCCTTAATGCGGTAGTGAACCTTGACGTTGTCGGCGACGCGAACCTGAGGAATGTCCTCGCGGATCTGCTGACGCTCGATTGCGCGGATGTAATCCATGTGCAATTCCTTACTCTTCTAGAGGTGCCGTACCACCTTGGCCGGCACGTAGTTGAACAAACGTATTCGAGTATACACGCGCGGGTTTCTGCTGCAAGAACAATTTTTTACGCAGACAAAAAGACAAAACCCGCACATGATAACCGCCCGTCTCACGAATGAGACGGGCGGCATGAAGGGGGGCTACGCTAGGCGTCTAAACCCAAAACGTTAGGCGGAACGCTTAGCCTCGAGCTTGGCCTGAGCGGCCGCCAGACGCGCCAGGGGCACGCGATAGGGCGAGCAGGACACGTAGTCCACGTCGGCCGCGTTAAACAGGGCCTTGATGGACTTGGGGTCACCGCCGTGCTCACCGCACACGCCAAAGTGCATGCCGGGGTTGGTGGCACGACCCTTCTCGACGGCCCTGCGCACGAGCTCCAGCACCGCCGAGTCGATGGTCTCGAAGGGGTTGTCCTTCAAGATCTTCTTGTGCAGGTACAGCGGAATGAACTTGGCCTCGGCATCGTCGCGGGAGAAGCCGAAGGTCGTCTGTGTGAGATCGTTGGTGCCAAAGCAGAAGAAGTCGGCGTGCTGTGCGATCTCGTCAGCGACCATGCAGGCGCGCGGCAGCTCGAGCATCGTGCCCACGGGAATGTCGAGCTCGACGCCCTCCTCGGCGGAAACCTCGGCGATCACGCGCTCGATGACCTCGCGAGTCTGGACATGCTCGGCCGTGATGGAAACGAGCGGAACCATGATCTCGGGGCGCGGGTCGACGCCTTCCTTGATAAGGCGAGCGGCAGCCGTTGCCACGGCACGGACCTGCATGAGCGGCAGGTCACCGAAGACGACCGACAGGCGCACACCGCGCAGGCCGAGCATCGGGTTGGACTCGACCATGCCGTCGATACGGCGCAGGCGGGCACGCAGGGCGGCGAGCTCTTCCTCGCTGGCGCCGGCGGCCTCCTTCTTGGTGATGGCGACCTCAAGCTCGCGAGGATTATCCAGGAACTCATGAAGCGGCGGATCGAGCAGGCGAACAACCACATCGCGACCGGACATGGTCTTGAACATCGCCAAGAAGTCCTCAGTCTGAACCTTGAGCAGATCGGCCAGGGCCTGCTGCTTCACAGCCTCGTCGTCGGACAGGATGAAGCTCTGGATAATGTTCTTGCGATCGCCCAGGAACATGTGCTCGGTACGGCACAGACCGATGGCCTCGGCGCCAAACTCGAGCGCGAGCTCGGCATCCTCGGGGTTGTCGGCGTTGACGCGCACGTGGTTGGCGTGACCGTCGGTCTCGTCCAGGCGGATCTCATCAGCCCAGGACAGGATGGTGTCCAGGTCGCCGGTGAGCTCGGCCGAAACCAGATCGACGGCGCCGTCGACGACGATGCCCTGGGTGCCGTCGATGGAGATGACATCACCCTCGCGCAGCACGCGGTCGCTGCCCTCGATGCGCACGACCTTCTCGGCGGCATCGATGTGGAAGCGCTCAACGCCGCAGACGCAGGGCGTACCCATGCCGCGGGCGATAACGGCGGCATGGCTCGTCTTGCCACCGTGGCTGGTCAGGATGCCCTCGGCGGCGACCATGCCCTTCAGGTCGTCGGGATTGGTCTCCCAACGAACCAGAATGACCTTGTGACCCTCGTTGGCGCGCGCGACGGCGTCATCGCTCGAGAACACGACCTCACCCACGGCGGCACCGGGGCTGGCGTTCAGACCGCTGGCGAGAGCCTCGTACTTCTTGGAGGCGTCAAACTGCGGGTGAAGGAGCTGGTCGAGCTGCGCGGGATCGATGCGGCTCACGGCCTCTTCGCGGGTGATCAGGCCTTCCTCGACCATTTCGATGGCGATGCGCAGGGCGGCGGTGGCGGTACGCTTGCCCACGCGGGTCTGGAGCATCCAGAGCTTGCCCTGCTCGATGGTGAACTCGATATCGCACATATCGCGGTAATGATCCTCGAGCGTCAGGAACACGCGCTCGAGCTCCTCACCTGCGGACTCGAGGCCCGGGG
>DBGDZK010000188.1:0-9073 GCA_048373195.1 Collinsella sp. | reverse complement strand
TGGACTTGCCGGCGCCGTTGCCGCCAATCACGGTTACAAAGTCGCTGTCATTCAGGGTGAGGTCGACGCCGGTGAGCGCGCGCTTCTCGGTGACGGTGCCCTTGTTAAAGGTCTTTTTGACGTGCGAGAGCTTAAGCATCTGCCTCATCCCCCTTCGTGTAGGAGCTGCGGAGCTTATAGCGCTCCCAAACCACGGGCACGCACAGGGCCACGGCGACGATCACGGCGGAGAGCAGTTTCATGTCGTTGGCGTCCATGCCCATTTGCAGCACGATGGCGCGGATAAGGAAGTAGACCACGGAGCCAAAGACGGCGGAGGCAAGACGGACGCTAAACTGCGTGAGGCCGCCGGGCAGCAGACGGCCGAGCACCTCACCGATAACAATGGCGGCAAGACCGATAACGATGGCACCGGTGCCCATACCAATGTCGGCATACTTTTGGCTCTGGCAGATGAGCGCGCCCGAAAGGCCGATGAGGGCGTTGGAGAGCACAAGGGCGATCATCTTGGTGGAGTTGGTGTTGACGCCCAGGGCGCGGATCATGTACTCGTTGTTGCCGGTGGCGCGCAGCGCCGAGCCAATCTCGGTGCCAAAGAACCAATACAGGATGGCAACGATAGCCACGGCGAGCAGGATGCCCAAGATGATGGCAACGGTGGACTGCGGCAGGCCGGTCATATTGCTGACGGCCGAGAACACGGTGCCCTTGGCAAGAATGGGCGTATTGGACTTGCCCATGATGCGCAGGTTGATTGACCACAGACTGATCTGGGTGAGGATTCCGGCGAGGATCGCGGGAATCTCAAAGACGGTGGTCAAAATGCCCGTGACGGCACCCGCGATGGCGCCGGCGCACATACCGGCCAGCACGGCGAGCAGCGGGTCGACGTTGTTATTGACGATGAGCACAGCGCAGACGCAGCCGCCGAGGGCAAAGCTGCCGTCGCAGGTCATATCGGGAATGTCGAGCAGGCGGAACGTGATAAACACGCCAAGCACCATAATGCCCCAGAGGACGCCCTGCGAAACGGCGCCCTGCAATGCAATGAGCATGCTTCATACCTCCTAGGATAGGGTGGACACGTGATTTTCCATAATAGCGGTAACAATGCATAGAAGAGCTGCGGACAGACGTTTTGTTTTACCTGAAACAAGCAGGGCGGACGCCGGTCTACAGCGCCCGCCCCTGTGGCTCAGATATTGAATAACGCGGCTAAAGCGCGAGCACGGGCTCTAGACGCATGCCGCGTATGGCATTACGCGTCCAGAGCGGAAAGGTCGATGCCCAGGGCCTCGGCCATCTCGTCGTTCTTGACGACGACCAGGTCCTTGCTCGAGAGGTGCTTGATCGCCATGTCCTCGGGCTTGGCTTCGCCCTTCAGGATCTTGACGGCCATCTCGCCTGCGGCGTAGCCCAGATCCTCGTAGTTGATGGAGAGGGTGAACAGGCCGCCGGCCTTGCACATGCCCTCCTCGCCAGTCACGAAGGGGAGCTTGTTCTCCTTGCAGATCTGGCCGACCTGCGAGGCACCCGCGGCGATGGTGTTGTCGGTGGGGGAGTACAGCGCGTCGACCTTGCCCACGGCAGACTCGACGACGGACTGAATCTCGTTGGAGCTCGAGACGGTGAAGTCAGTGTACTCGAGGCCCAGCTTGTCGAGCTCTTTCTTGGCGGCCTTGATCTGGACGTCGGAGTTGGACTCGGCGGTGCAGTAGAGTAGGCCGACCTTCTTTACGTCGGGCAGGACCTTCTGCATCATCTCGAGCTGCTCGGCGACCGGGGTGAGGTCGGAAGCGCCCGTGACGTTGGTGCCGGGCTTGTCGTTGTCCTGGACCAGGCCGGAGGCGGCGTAGTCGGTGATGGCGCAGCCCACGATGGGGATATCGGCCGTGGCGCCGGCGGCAGCCTGCGCGGCGGGCGTGGCGATGGCATAAATCAGGTTGACGTTGTCACCCACAAACTTGTCGGCAATGGACTTACACGTGGACTGGTCGTTCTGGGCGTTCTTCTGGTCGATCTTGACCTTAAGGCCGCTCTCCTTGATGGCCTTGACAAAGCCGTCGTTGGCGGCATCGAGTGCGGAGTGCTCGGTGAGCTGCAGAACGCCGATGGTGTAGTCGGAACCGGCGGCAGCAGAGCCGGAACCAGAGTTGCCGCCGCACCCGGCGAGCGGGGCGAGCGCGAGCAGGCCGGCGGAGACCAGAAGGCTCCTGCGACTGATGGTGATGTCCTTCATATCATTACCCCCAGTATAAAAATGGCTGGAAACACTGCACTGGGACAAAGTGCAAGTGGAACTATAGTAGCGCTGATGTCCATTTTTACAACAGCCTGGCGGGTTTTTTAATACAGAATCGGATGGGCGGTACGGGTAGTCGAATAGGCGGCGGAGGGTCTTATGCGGCGGAGGAGGCGTCGTCCTCCTCGTCGAGGGCGGCGAAGAGCTTCTTGCCGTCGAGCAGGCGCGTGCTGACGTTTCTCATACGGGCGATCTCGACGGTGCGCAGCGTATCGTCGGTGCCTCGGGCGTCGTAGACCGTTCCCAGCAGATACGAGATGCCATCGCGCTGCCTGATGGCAAAAGGACGGAGTGTCATCCGTGCTGCTTCGGTTTCGCCGCGTGTCGTGACGCTCGAAATATCAAAACTCACCGTGGTTCCGTGGTCGATGGCCTGCTCGACGAGCTCGCACGTGTCGATGCGCTTGATGGGCGTGCGTGTTGCCTTGGTAGCCTTGCTGCCTGCGCTCGGAACGGGTTCGGGTGTATCGAGGTAGCCGCGAACGTCGGCGCTCGCCATGGCAACTAAGTGCTGCGCCATGCTCTTGCGGATAGCGATAGGCGTGGAGCGGTTGCGCATGACCATACCGTGGAGCCGGATGATCTCTTCATCGGTGAGCGGGCGGGTAAGAAGTTTGTAGCCCACGCTGCGTTTGTACTCAATTTCGTATCCGGCATGGCGAAGCGCGGAGATGGCGGTGTAGATGCTGCGCCGCGCCGCCGAGATGGGCATGCGGGCGGGGTCGTCGGGATGGGCGAGGCGCCGGATCAGCTCATCGGAAAGCATGGCCTTGTCTTCGCCGGTGTTTTCGCTCAAGAGCTGCAGGATGCGAACGGCGCGATAGGCTGCCATCGAGGCGGCGCCTCTCGTCGTGGTGTCGTAGGTTTCAACAGCGGCTTCGGTCATCGTGCCCACGTCCTTTCCGTTTTGGGTGGCGACGGTATGGAGCCTAGGACGTGGGGCTTTCCCAGGGGCGCAGGGCGCTCTGGGCGGTCGGTAGTCGTCGGCAAACGGCGGGTCGAGTTTTCAACAGCCCTGCTCAACTGACCAAAAACTTGCCAAAAGCTTGACGGATGCTGTTGAAAAAAGCGCCTCTCGACCGATGTCGAGAGGCGCTTGTGCGATGAGCGTTGGCGTGTGGCGACGCGAGCTAGCGTCCGACGATTAGAAGTCGGCGTTGCCCACGGTGCGCGGGTGCGGCAGGACGTCGCGGATGTTGCCCACGCCGGTCAGATACATGACCAAGCGCTCGAAGCCCAGACCATAGCCGGCGTGCTTGCAGGAACCGTAGCGGCGCAGGTCAAGGTAGTACTTGTACTGCTCGGGATTCATACCCAGGTCCTTGATGCGGGCCTCGAGCAGATCCAGACGCTCCTCGCGCTGGGAGCCACCGATGATCTCGCCGATGCCCGGCACCAGGCAGTCGGCGGCGGCGACGGTCTTGCCGTCGTCGTTCATGCGCATGTAGAAGGCCTTGATCTCGGCCGGGTAGTCGGTCACAAAAGTCGGTCGCTTAAAGTGTTCCTCGGTCAGGAAACGCTCGTGCTCGGTTTGCAGGTCGATGCCCCAGCTCACGGGATAGTCAAACTTGTGACCGGCGGCGACGGCCTGCTCCAGGATCTCGACGGCCTCGGTGTAGGTAACGCGGGCAAAGTCGGAGTTGGCGACATGGTCCAGGCGCTCGAGCAGACCCTTGTCCACAAACTTGTTGAGCATATTGAGCTCGTCGGGGCAGGTGGCCATAACGTCCTTAAGGACGTACTTGAGCATGGCCTCGGCGTTGTCCATGTAGTCGTTGAGGTCGGCGAAGGCCATCTCGGGCTCGATCATCCAAAACTCGGCGGCGTGGCGCGTGGTGTTGGAGTTTTCGGCGCGGAAGGTGGGGCCAAAGGTGTACACGTCGCCAAAGGCCATGGCAAAGTTCTCGGCATTGAGCTGGCCGGACACGGTGAGGCTCGCATGCTTGCCAAAGAAGTCCTGGCTCCAGTCGACCTCGCCGGACTCGGTGAGGGGCGGATTTTTGGGGTCGAGTGTGGTCACGCGGAACATCTCGCCGGCGCCCTCGCAGTCACTCGTGGTGATGATGGGGGTGTTGACGTAGACAAAACCCTGCTCCTGGAAGAAGCGGTGGATGGCGGCAGCCGCGACAGAGCGGATGCGGAACACGGCGCGGAACAGGTTGGTGCGCGGGCGCAGGTGCTGCTGGGTGCGCAGGAACTCGACGGTTGCGCGCTTCTTCTGCAGCGGGTAATCCGGGGCGCTCGTGCCCTCGACCTCGATGGAAGTGGCAGAAAGCTCGAAAGGCTGGGGTGCATCGGGGGTCAGTTTGACGGTGCCGGTGCAAATGAGTGCGGCCGAGACGTTTTGATGGGCGATCTCGTCGTAGTTGTCGAGTGCCTCGCGGTTCATGACGACCTGCAGGTCGCGGAAGCAGCTGCCGTCGTTGAGTGTAACAAAGCCAAAGTTCTTCATGTCGCGGACGGACTTGACCCAGCCGGCGACGGTGACGGTCTGGCCGCCGAGCGACTCGGCATCGGCATAGAGCTGCGCGATTTTGGTGCGGTTCACGTATCCTCCCATAACGGTTGAATGATAGTTATCCATACAGTTCGATATTCTAGCAGCTCGGCTCATTTGGGCTATACAGATAAAGCATTGGCGGGATGGTTTTTCAAACGAAAAGCGCCCGCGGCCAAATGGTCGCGGGCGCTTGACGAGGTGCCTTTTGGCTGTGTGGCGCGGGGCCTGGCTACTTGGTCTTGGCAACCAGCAGCGGGTCGCCAAGCTTGACGAGCGGGTTGCCGCCGATAAGCGTTCCAGACTCGCCGACATGGTCGATGCTCTTAAGACGATCGAGCTCGGAGACGATGACGGTCACGATGTCCTCGTGACCAGCGGCCTTAATGGCCTCGCGGTCGAAGCTGATGAGCGGCTGGCCTGCCTTGACCACATCGCCCATCTCGACAAAGCGGGCAAAACCCTTGCCGTTCATTTCCACGGTGCCCAGGCCAACATGGATGAACACGCGAAGACCGTCCTCGGTGATCATGCCAATGGAGTGGTTGGTGACGGTGGTAGCGCCGATGCGGCCGTTGGCGGGCGCATAGATGGTGCCGGTAATGGGCTCGATGCCATAGCCCTGGCCAAGCATGCCCGAGGCGATCGTCTCGTCGGGGACCTCGTTCAGGTTGACGAGCACGCCGTTGACGGGGGCATAGATGACGCCTTCGCGGGTGGCGAAGCTTGCTGCGGGCGGAACGGACGCCTCGCCCGTCGAGGTGAAGGTGGACTTAAGCGAATCGAGCAGACCCATAGTTGCCTCCAACTTAAATAGGCGCATATCGCGCGTTTGGTTTGCCGGAAACGTTTCATATGTGTTTCGCGGCTTGGTCAACATCCCTCATTCTACGCTGCTCAGCGATGGTCCTGAGCTGGGATTATGTGATATATCAGTTGATGGGAAGCTTATTGCTGAAGTGTTTCTGTGCCACGGGCCCAAGTGGGGTACGCTTGAAAACGAAAAACAAGGGCGCATAATTTGCGCGAAGGGAGCACATATGATTGTCGAGAACCACGCGCTGTGGGGCGAGGAGCCGACCGAGGAATATCCAGCGACGTTTACGTATTTGGGTGCCGAGCCGCTGCCCGATAAACCGAATGGCCGCCGCCCTGCCGTGATTATCTGCGGCGGAGGTGCGTTTACGCATATCGCCCCGCATGAACAGGATCCCGTGGCGTTTGCGTTTTTGGATCACGGTTACCAGGCCTTTGTGCTCAACTATGTGACGAGTGGCACGGGTGACGTGAGCTTTCCGCACCCCCAGGCAGATCTTGCCAAGATGGTCGCCACGGTTCGTGCGAATGCCGACGAGTGGCATGTCGATCCCAAGCGCGTGTGCGTTGTGGGCTTTTCTGCGGGCGGTATGATCTGCGCCTCGCTGGCAACACAGTGGAAGACCGGCCCCTTCGCGGGCCTGGCAGGGGCGTGTCCGGACGACATTCGTCCCGATGTCGTGGTGCTGGGCTATCCGCTGCTCGACTTTGCCTATGTGCGCGACATGCAGACGCGCGACCCGCGCATCGACCTGCGCGTGCCAAAGACGGGCGGCAAGACGGGGCGCGATCTGCTCAACGACTACCTGTCGATGGTGACGGGTGGCGAGGCAACTGATGAGCACCTGGCCGATATCTGCCCCACCACACATGTTTCGCGCCAGATGCCGCCGACCTTTGTGTGGGGCGTGTCCGATGACAAGACGGCGCCGATCGCGCAGGTCTATCCGTTTGCGCAGCGCATGGCCGAGGAGGGCGTCGCATGCGAGATGCACGTCTTTGACCAGGGCGGCCACGGCCTTTCGCTCGGCAACGCCAACACCGCGGTCGACAACGAGGACAAGCAGGTGGCTGTCCGTCCCTGGATTCGCTTAGCCTTCCGCTTCCTGGAGCGCCACGGGTTTTAGTTGCGGCGTTTTACCAAACGCCGCAATCACTTGACGCTGCGAGCCCGCCAGGGCGGCAATCTGTTAATTGAACGTCACTATGTGTTCGCGCTATCATGCGTGGTTAAATGGTTAGCCATGGCAAACGGTTAGCCAAGATAAACAAAATGCAATGCCCTGTGGGCGCCGGGGGAGGAACGCGGACGTGAGACTCGATACACTCGAGATTGGAAAGGACGCCGTTGTCGCATCGGTGGCATCGGACGATCAGGCACTCCGACAGCATATTTTGGACATGGGCCTAACGCCGGGCACCGAAGTCACCATGATGAAATACGCTCCTATGGGCGACCCGCTCGAGATTCGCCTGCGTGGCTACGAGTTGACGCTGCGCAAGGACGATGCCGCTCGTATCGAGCTCGTGGGCATTCACGACACCGATACGGGTCCGCGCGCTAACGCCGCAATCGGCACGACAGATCACCCGGCACTGGGCGAGGGGACGTATTCGCCCCGCGCGGCAAAGACGGCCGTGCCCGAGGGCGCACCGCTACATTTTGCCCTCGCCGGCAACCAAAACTGCGGCAAGACCACGCTGTTCAACCAGCTTACGGGCTCCAACCAGCACGTCGGTAACTTTCCCGGCGTGACGGTCGACCGCAAGGACGGCACTATCCGTAACCATCCCGAGGCAAGCGTTACCGACCTGCCCGGCATCTATTCGCTGTCTCCGTACACGGGCGAAGAGATCGTCAGCCGCCAGTTTATCCTGGACGAGCACCCCGACGCCATCATCGATATCATCGACGCCACCAACATCGAGCGTAACCTGTACCTGACGCTGCAGCTTATGGAGCTCGATCGACCCATGGTCATCGCGCTCAACATGATGGACGAGGTGACGGCCAACGGCGGCGCCGTGGACGTCAACCTGCTCGAGAGCCTGCTGGGCGTGCCTGTTGTTCCCATTAGTGCTGCCCGCAACGAGGGTATCGGCGAGTTGGTGGATCATGCCTTGCACGTGGCGCGGTTCCGCGAGCGCCCTGGTCGCCTGGACTTTTGCGCGCCCGACGGTCCGGACGGCGGTGCGCTGCATCGCTGCATCCACGGTATTGCTAACCTGATCGAGGACCATGCCGTGACGGCGCACATCCCGGTGCGCTTTGCGGCGACCAAGCTGGTCGAGGGCGATGAGCTGGTAACCGAGGCGCTTCACCTGGATCGCAATGAGCTCGACGCTATCGAGCACATCATTACCCAGATGGAGGGCGAGGCCGGCACCGACCGCCTATCTGCGCTGGCCGATATGCGTTTTAGCTTTATCGGCGACGTGTGCGGGCGCTGCGTCGTCAAGCCACACGAAAGCCGCGAGCACGTGCGCTCCGTCAAGATTGACCGCATCCTAACAGGTCGTTACACAGCCATTCCGGCGTTTCTGGTGATCATGGGCCTCGTCTTTTGGCTGACGTTTGGCGTGATCGGCGCGGCGTTGCAGGGACTTATGGAGGACGGCATCGCTGCTATCATCGCTTCGGCCGATGCAGGCCTCAAGGCGTTCGGCACCAACGACGTGGTGCGCTCGCTGGCTGTCGACGGCGTGCTTACGGGCGTGGGCAGTGTGCTGACCTTCCTGCCGATTATCGTCGTGCTCTTCTTGTTCCTCTCCATTCTGGAAGACTCCGGCTACATGGCGCGCGTGGCCTTTGTCATGGATAAGGTGTTACGTCGCTTTGGCCTGTCGGGCCGCAGCTTCGTGCCCATGCTCGTCGGTTTTGGCTGCACCGTGCCGGCTATCATGTCGACCCGTACGCTCCCATCCGAGCACGACCGCAAGATGACGGTCATGCTCACGCCGTTTATGAGCTGCTCAGCCAAGTTGCCGGTTTACGGCTTGCTGTGCGGGGCGTTTTTCCCGCAGGCGACGGTTCCCGCCATGGTCTCGCTCTATCTGATCGGTATCGTGGTCGGCTGCATCGCGGCTTTGGTGCTCAACCGCACGGCATTTAAGGGCGACCCGGTGCCGTTTATCATGGAGCTCCCCAATTACCGCCTGCCGAGCGTCAAGACGACGGTGATGCTGGCATGGGATAAGGCCAAGGACTTCATCACCAAGGCCTTTACCATTATCTTTGCCGCGACCGTGGTCATCTGGTTCCTTCAGACGTTCGACATCCGCTTTAACGTGGTCGCCGACCAGTCGCAAAGCCTGCTTGCCGGTCTGGGTAGCATCATCGCGCCGGTGTTGGCCCCGCTCGGCTTTGGCGACTGGCGCGCCTCGACGGCGCTCGTCACGGGGCTCATTGCCAAGGAGAGCGTCATCTCGACGCTCACGGTGCTTTTGGGCGCAACGTC
>DBGDZK010000187.1:0-23810 GCA_048373195.1 Collinsella sp. | reverse complement strand
CAAAAACTTATAACATGTTAGCGTGCCTCCCTTTTTGGGGCGGCACGTTTTTGTATGGGGTCCCTGTCTTCACAATTTCCGTCAAGCTTTTGGTTAGATTTTGGTCAGTTGGCGTAAGGGTGGAAGGCCAAAAGATTGCTGACGAAAAAAGCTCAGAGAAAGTGCTGGTAGGGGAGTTGTTGAGCTTTTCGACAGCTTTTGAGCAAAAGAAACTTTGTGGCTATTGCCGGCGATTGCGTTGTCGCGGTCATGGCGGTGCGGGATGCTGGTCGTAAGCGTCGAATGCTCCGATTTTGGAGGCCAGCATGGATCTGTTTCTTGAGACTCCGCAGCAACAAGCTGAGCGCATGCTGCGTCAGCAGCAACGACTCATGGAGATGCAAATGCAAGGGGCGGCAGCCCAGCCCTTTGCGCAAAATGTCGTGCCCGCTGCTGTACCTGCAGCTGTGCCCGGGTGCGAATCGGCACCAGAGGCCTATTCCGTACAGCAAGATTCATATGCGCAGGAGCTCGCGTTCGACAAGCGTCGTGCGCGTCGTCGCCGTGTGGGCCAGCGCTTGCGCACATTGGCGATGATCGTGCTCATCCCGTTAGGGCTTGTGGCCATCTTTCTGGCATCGTATGCCCTCACGTGCATCCTCAACGGCGCATCGCCCAACGAGGTGCTCCAACATCTAGCGGCTCTCGGCCAGCGCCTAGGCGATGTCGTAGCAACCATTCGCGCCGGCTGGGAGAGTTAGCGTTTGTCACGTTAGGACTTCTGGGGTGTAGGGATTATCGCCATGAGTAGAATCCTCACATCCTGGGAATCCTGTCATGCGACTGAATAGTATTATTGATGATGAATAATAATAGAAAATGCCATGTTAAGGTACTTAACGACATCCTTGGAGGATCTGGCGTCGTCGCCTTCGGAGCGGAGTTATCAAGAGATGGTCTGTGCATACAGGCAATACAAAAAGGAGGTGCTCGGTTGAATCTGACCTTTGAGGGATTCTTAAAAGGCTATTGCCGAGAGCTATCCGGACAGCAATCGCTCAGTTTTAGAAAACTGGTTAAGCAAGCGACGACGGTTGCGCCGCGCGTGGCGGAGCCCCTGTTTTTGCTCGCTTTGGCACAGGGTAAAGCCGAATACGTTCTGGGCTTATCCGAGGGTTCGTGGATGGAAGAGGGTTACCGAGGCGTTTTGTCCTTGTACGCCCAAACGGGTAGCCTGGCATCTCTATGCGCCGAGGATAAACTTCCTAATCGTTATGCCAACGTTTGGCGTGCGTATAGAGCGGTGAAGGAAAAGCCAGTGGCGGACAGAAGGATCAACGCCCTGATGCGAAAAAGAACGTTGGGAGCGCTAGAGGAATCGGGCGTAACGCGCTACGGTCTCTGCCGCGATTTGAATCTGAATAAGGGAAACGTGTACGCATATTTAGCCGGTGATGACTCAAAGGTGAGCAGGGAGACGGCGCGCCGCATTATGGAATATGCGGAGGAGAGGGGCGCCCAAGAAGGGACCGGGCGCCCGGTGCGTATGGCGGGGTAAGATTGATCGCGGTTTTGATTGGTGCTCGATTGGGTTTGTTGGGCGGAGTTTATGTCTGCTATTGATATTGTGCTTGTTGTGATCGCCTTGGTGGCGGTGGGGGTTGCTGTGGCTTGCGCCCTCCAACTCAAGAGCCTGCGTGCCGAGTTGCGGGAGCGTGGCGACAGTAGCGCGGAAACGCTGGCAGCACTCGAGCAGGCTAACAAAGCGCTCGATGCCCTGAACGTCGCGCTGGCCGAAACCCGTCGCACGGCCAATGCCATCGCGCAGCAGCAGACGACCGATGCGGCCGTAGAGCAGCAACGTTACCTGACCATCGCGCGCGAGTTCTCGCAAGCCGGTGACCGGATGGATGATCTGCGCCGCGAGACCGCCCAACAGCTCAGCGCCAATCGCGAGGGCATCGAGCATCGCCTGGACAAGGTGCGCGAGACGGTCGATGCTCAGCTGGGTGCCATCCGCGAAGACAACAACGTGCAGCTCGATCAGATGCGCGCGACGGTGGACGAGAAGCTCTCCCGCACGCTTAACGATCGCCTGTCGGCATCGTTTAAGCAGGTGAGCGACCAGCTCGAGGCCGTGTACAAGGGCCTGGGCGACATGCAGTCCATCGCCACCGGCGTGGGCGACCTTAAGCGCGTGCTGGGCAACGTGAAGGCGCGTGGCATTTTGGGCGAGGTGCAGCTGGGTGCAATTCTGGCGGACATCCTCACGCCCGACCAGTATCTGGAAAACGTTGCCACCAGGCCCGGAGCCTCGGAGCGTGTTGAGTTTGCCGTCAAGCTGCCAGTGGACGAGGGCGACCCCGTGCTGCTGCCGATTGACTCCAAGTTTCCGGGCGACGCGTACGAGCACTTGCTCGACGCGCAGGAGTCGGGCGATGCGGAGACCGTGGCGGCTGCGCGCAAGACGCTCGACACCATGGTCAAGCGCGAGGCCAAGGACATCTGCGAAAAGTACCTGAGTGTGCCGGCAACGACCAACTTTGGCATCATGTTCGTGCCGTTTGAGGGGCTGTACGCCGAGGTCGTCAGCCGACCCGGGCTCATCGAAACCCTGGGCCGCGACTATCATGTCAACGTTGCCGGTCCCAGCACTATGGCCGCCATTCTCAACAGCCTGCAGATGAGCTACCAGACGTTTAGGCTGCAAAAACGTACCGACGACGTACTGCGCGTGCTCTCCGCCGTCAAGGCCGAGCTGCCGCGCTATCAAAAGGCGCTGCGCCGCGCCCAGCAGCAGATCGAGACCGCGGGCAAAACGGTCGAGGGCATCATTACCACGCGCACCAACGTAATGGAGCGCAAGCTCAAGGACATCGACGCACTGGAAGACGCCGACCAAGTCGATGAGATCTTGGGACTCACGCCCGCGGGCCTTCCCACAGACCAAGAAGACGAGGACTAATTGCAACAAGACGGCGGGGCACCGGTGCAAACGCGGGCGCCCTACCGCTTTTCGTATCGCACTTGTCTGGAGCGTGCTCCAATGTGCAACAATGGCGTTTCGCCCTATCAGATGCGAAAGGAAGCCCATGTCTCAGAGAAGCACCAGCCCGCTCAGCCGCTCCACCGTGCGCCGCACGCTGCAGCGGTTTTGGGGTGTCACGCGCACGCAGCCGCTGATTGTCTTTCTCTCGGTGTTCTCGTCGGCGGGCTACATCTTTTTGCTGACGTTTGCCAATACCTATGTGATGGCCCTCATTGTCGACCGCGTTCAAGCCGGTCCCGTGGTGGGTGACCAGGTGTTTGAGGTCTTCGGCCCCTATATCCTGGCGCTCGTACTCGTTAACCTGGTGGGTCAGATCCTCTCCAAGCTACAGGACTACACCGTCTACAAGCTCGAGATCGCAGGCAACTATCACCTGGCGCGTCTATGCTTCGACACGCTCTCCAACCAATCCATGACATTTCACACCAGCCGCTTTGGCGGATCGCTCGTGAGCCAGACGAGCCGTTTTATGAGCGGCTATACGGGGCTGGTGGACGTGACGGTGTATTCGCTCATCCCCACCATCACCTCGGTCATCTGCACGGTGGCGGCGCTCGCCCCGGTGGTGCCCACATTTACCGTGATCCTGGTGTGCATCATGGCCGTCTACATCGCGTTTGTCTGGCTTATGTACAAGCGCATCATGCCGCTTTCGGCCGCGACGTCCGCCGCGCAGAACAAGCTCTCGGGCGTGCTCTCCGACGCGGTCACGAACATCTTGGCCGTCAAGACCTGCGGGCGCGAGGACTTTGAACGCGATCTGTTCGACGCCGCCGATCGTGCCGCGCGCGACGCCGAGACGGTCTCGATGCACGCCATGATGCAGCGCAACTTTACGACCTC
Organism: Collinsella sp.; assembly: GCA_048373195.1. Lineage (GTDB taxonomy): Bacteria > Actinomycetota > Coriobacteriia > Coriobacteriales > Coriobacteriaceae > Collinsella. The sequence continues at coordinate 19,939 of DBGDZK010000187.1, read as the reverse complement.
GGGCCTTATCGTCATCACCATGGCCGTGGTGAGTGTGTTCGTGGCGGGCGGCAACGCGTGGTTTGGCATCTCGGCCGGCTCGCTCGTCATGATCTTTACCTACACCTATAACCTCACCATGCGCCTGAACTACGTGAGTTCCATGATGCAGCGCATCAACCGCGCGCTCGGCGATGCGGCTGAGATGACGCGCGTGCTGGACGAGCCACGTTTGGTGGCAGACGACCCGGACGCCTCTGAGCTCAAAGTGACCGAGGGCGCGATTGATTTTGAGCACCTGAGCTTTGCGTACCGTGATGCTGCAGCGGGCGAGAGCGTGTTCGATGACCTGGCGCTTCATGTGGCGGCGGGCCAGCGCGTGGGCCTGGTAGGCAAATCGGGCTCGGGTAAGACGACGCTCACCAAGCTGCTGCTGCGCCTGGACGATGTTCAGGGCGGCCGCGTGCTCGTGGACGGTCAGGACGTCTCGCGCTGCACGCAGCAGAGCCTGCGCCGCCAGGTTGCCTACGTGCCGCAGGAGGCGCTGCTGTTCCACCGCTCCATTCGCGAAAACATTGCCTGCGGTCGTCCCGACGCCACTGATGAGCAGGTTCGCGAGGCCGCGCGCCTGGCCAACGCCCTGGAGTTTATCGACCGCTTGCCCCGTGGCTTTGACACCATGGTGGGTGAGCGCGGTGTCAAGCTCTCGGGCGGCCAGCGTCAGCGCGTGGCTATCGCCCGCGCCATCCTAACCGACGCGCCGATTCTGGTGCTCGACGAGGCGACCTCTGCCCTCGACAGCGAGTCCGAGGCGCTGGTGCAGGAGGCGCTCGAGAACCTGATGCGCGGCCGCACCTCCATTGTGGTGGCACATCGCCTGTCCACCGTGGCGGCGCTCGACCGCATTGTGGTGCTGGCCGATGGCGAGATTGTCGAGGACGGCACGCATGCGCAGCTTGTCGAGGCGGGTGGCGAGTACGCGAGCCTGTGGAGCCGTCAGACCGGCGCATTCTTGGAGGCGTAAGCGTCTCGGACGTGGGACAATTGTGCCCATAAGTTTATTGTGCCGTTGAGCCGAGGAGTCGTTATGCCACGCGAGACCAATGCCGCCAAGCGCGAGCGCGCCATCGAGGTGTGTGAGCGCCTCAACCGTCGCTATGGCCCGGTCGAGTGCTTTTTGGACCACGAGAATCCCTTCCGCCTGCTGATCGCGGTGCTGCTCTCGGCGCAAACGACCGATGCGCAGGTCAACAAGGTGACGCCGCGGCTGTTTGCCCAGTGGCCCACGCCCGAGGCCATGGCCGGGGCGAGTGTGGCTGACGTGGCAGACACCATCAAGTCACTCGGCTTTTATAAGAGCAAGGCCAAGCACGCCGTGGAGGCCGCGCAGATGATCGTTGCCGATTACGGCGGCGAGGTGCCGGCCGACATGAAGGAACTCGTGAAACTGCCGGGCGTGGGACGCAAGACGGCGAACATCGTGCTCAACGTGGGGTATGGCATTGTGGAGGGCATTGCGGTGGACACGCACGTCAACCGCATTGCGCATCGCCTGATGTTGAGTCCCAAGACACATGCCAAGGAGCCGCTCAAGACCGAGCAGGATCTGCTCAAGATTTTGCCGCACGAGTATTGGGAGTCGGTCAACCATCAGTGGATCACCTTCGGTCGCGAGATCTGCGACGCCCGCAAACCCAAGTGTGACGAGTGTCCGCTGGCAGATTTGTGCCCCAGCGTGCGCGTAGCGGGGTAGGGCGGAACGCATCTTCGTCTGGCGTTTTTTGCGGGGCTGGGCTTGCTCTTGAGCCGGAGTCCTCTCCATGCGCTACCATGACAGGCAATGAAATCCGCCGCATACCCGCCGAGCTTGCCCCGGCGGGCTTTTGGCGTTGCAATGCCGGAGGAACAGCATGCTCATTCACCGTATAGCCGCGCAGCTCTACACTGCCGAGGCCTTGCAGGCCGTCGAGGCCGGGCTCGATGCTGGCGAGGACGTGACGCTGGCTGTGTCGCAGTCGGGCCGCACGCTTATGGCGGCCGCCCAGTTTGCGCGCCGCCCGCGCCCGACGGTCTACATTGTGAGCGGCGAGGATGCGGCCGATCGCGCCGCTCGTAGCCTTGCCGCCTACGTGGGCCTGGCGCATGTGTGCCGTTTCCCCGAGCGCAAGGATTATCCGTGGCGCGAGCAGGCGCCCGACGACGCCGTGGTGGCGCAGCGCTGCGAGGCATTGGGGCGCATCGTACGTGGGGACAACTGCATCATGGTCGCCTCGGCTCGCGCGCTGCTGCGCTGCGTGCCGCCGGTCGAGAGCCGCTATTGGGAGTCCACGACCTTTGCGGTGGGCGAGGAGATTCCTTTTGATGAGGTGCCGCAGCGCCTGGTGGGCATGGGCTACACCAATGCCGGCGCCGCCGATGCGCCCGGTCTGTTCCGCGTGCACGGCGACACCGTAGAGGTGTTTCCCGCGCAGGAAAAGGCGCCCGTGCGCATCGAGTTTTTCGGCGACGAGATTGACCGCATCCGCCGCATGGTGAGCTCAACGGGGCAGACCATCGGTAACGAGGACAGTATCGAGATCTTCCCCTGCCGTGAGCTGGCGCTTACCGACGAGGCCGTCCACAACATGCATGTGGCGCTCTATCGCGCCAGCCAGGACGACAGCAAACTGGCGGCGCTGCTCGAGATGGTGGATGCGCGTATCGTCACGCCCGAGCTCGACCGCTTTTTGCCGGTGATGTACGGCCAGACCGTAAGCCCGTTGGCGCACGTGAGCGGCAAGGCACTCGTGGTTCTGTCCGAGCCGCGCTCGCTGTTCGACGACTGCCTGCGCGCCTACGAGGATATTGAGACCCGTGCCGGCGAGGCAGGGATTGACCGCCTGGATGGTCTGTACGTGCGCGCCCAACAGCTCGATTTTGGTGCCCAGCAGCGCCTGAACTATGTGAGCCTCATCCGTGCCGGCGGTGCGGTGACGGCCGAGCTCAAGATTGAACAGCCGGCCATCGCAGGCTCGGACAACCGTTTTATGACGCGCATCCAGGAGGTCGTGGGCAAGCGCTATGCCTGCGTGTTTGCCATCCCCGACCGCGGTGCGCGCGAGTCGATGGAGCTCACCTTTGGCGACGAGGGCATTACCTTTGAGGAATCGCTGACCGCGGCACCCGAAAATGTCGGCGCTATCGGCGACCGCGTGCGCGTGGCAGCGGCGGATTCCGCCGACCGTGCCGCACGCCAGGAGGCCCATGCTTCCATTCGCGAGCGTAAGGCCGACGCGCTCAACGCCCGCCCGCTCGAGGCGGGTGCCGCCCAGGCTGCCGCTGGTGCCGCCGTGCCCACCATCTCGCGCGGACGCGTGACCTTTGTGGACGCTGCCCTGCCGCAGGGCGTGGTGGTGCCCGATGCCAACCTGGCCGTGTTCTCAATCGCCGACCTCAACGCCCGCATGGATGCCAACCGCGCGCGCAGCCGCCGCAAGGTGGACATTACGCAGATCACGTTTCCGTTTAAGCCGGGCGACTACGTGGTGCACGCCACTCACGGCATCGCGCTCTTTAGCGAGATCGCGCGCCAGGAAGTGGGCGGCAAGGAGCGCGACTACTTTTTGCTGGAATATGCCGACGGCGACAAGCTCTACGTGCCGCTCGAGCAGGTCGACCGCATCACGCGCTATGTTGGCCCCGACGGCGACAAGCCGCGCCTGACCAGGCTCAACACTGCCGACTGGACGCGTGCCACCAATAAGGCGCGCAAGAATGCCAAAAAGCTGGCGTTTGACCTGGTCGATTTGTATACGCGCCGCTCGTCGATTACCGGTATCGCCTGCCCGCCCGACACGCCCGAGCAGATCGAGATGGAGGAGAGCTTTCCCTACGACGAGACGCGCGACCAGCTGGAGGCTATTGCCGACATCAAGGCCGACATGGAAGCGCCCAAGCCCATGGACCGCCTGCTGTGCGGCGACGTGGGCTTTGGCAAGACCGAGGTCGCCCTGCGTGCGGCGTTTAAGTGTGTGGACTCCGGCCGCCAGGTCATGGTGCTCTGCCCCACGACCATTCTGGCCCAGCAGCACTACGAGACGTTCTTTGAACGCTTTGCCCCGTTTGGCCTTGAGGTCGAGGTGCTTAGCCGCTTCCGCACGCCGGCGCAGCAGAAGCGCGCACTTAAGGCGTTTGCCGAGGGCACGATTGATGTGCTCATCGGCACGCACCGCTTGCTTTCTGCCGACGTGAACCCCAAGAACCTGGGCCTGGTGATCATCGACGAAGAGCAGCGCTTTGGTGTGCAGCACAAGGAGCAGCTCAAAAACCTGCGCGAGCAAATCGACGTGCTCACGCTCTCGGCAACGCCGATTCCGCGAACCATGCAGATGGCCACGAGCGGCGTGCGCGATATGAGCCTGATCACCACGCCGCCGACCGGGCGTCGTCCCGTGATCGTGCACGTGGGGGAGTACGACTCCGATGTGGTGAGCGCGGCGATTCGCCTGGAGGTGGGCCGCGGCGGCCAGGTGTACTACGTGTCCAACCGCGTTAAGACCATCGATGACGCCGTGGCGCGCGTGCATGAGGCCGCGCCCGAGGCGCGCGTGGGCGTGGCACACGGCAAGATGAGCCCGCGCGAGGTCGAGGACGTGATGATTGAGTTCGCGACCAAAAAGATCGATGTGCTCATCGCCACGACCATCGTGGAGAGCGGCATCGACAACGCAACGGCCAACACGCTGATCATCGAGGACTCGCAGCGCCTTGGCCTGGCGCAGCTCTACCAGCTCAAGGGCCGTGTGGGCCGCTCTGCCACGCAGGCCTACGCGTACTTTATGTTCCCCGGCGAGCTGCCGCTCACCGAGGAGGCAACGGCGCGCCTGACCGCACTTTCCGAGTTCCAGGACCTGGGCAGCGGCATGCGCATCGCCATGCGCGACCTAGAGATCCGTGGCGCCGGTTCGCTTATGGGAGCCGAGCAGCACGGCAACCTGTCGAGCGTGGGCTTTGATCTGTTTACGCAGATGCTGGGCCAGGCCGTGGCTGAGGCGCGCGGCGATGACGACGCCGGCGTGGAGGCGGCGAGCGTGGGTATTAACCTGCCGGCCGACTACTTCTTGTCCGAGGAGTACTTGCCGGCGGTGGATCAGCGCGTGCTCGTGTACCGTAAGCTCGCGGCGGCCGAGGACCTGGAGAGCATCGACGAGGTGCAGGAAGAGACCGAGGCCGCGCACGGTGAGCTGCCGCTGGCGGGGCTCAACCTGTTCAACCGCGCGCGTATTCGTATCCGTGGCGAGCGCTTGGGGCTCGAGAGCGTCACGCTCAGCGGCGGCCGCATCACGTTTTTGGGCGTCGACGTGCCCAAGAAGGTGGCCTTTGAGCTTAAGACCCGCTATGGCGCGGTGAACTTCCCCAAGAGCCGCAAGCTGTCGGTGCCCTACAAGGCAGGCGCTGGTGTGGGCAGCGGCCTGGGTCGCGGCCTCGACGCCAACGACGGCACCGGCCCGGTGGCCGCGGCGCTCATGCTGCTGCAACAGCTGGGCGCGAGCGACGACGACTAGCGGGTCGACGCTGCAAACGCTCCATTTGGGCAATCTGACCCTCACTCGTCGGTCGCGTACGCAAGTACGCTTCCCTCCTCCTTCGGGCCACCTTGCCACAAATGGAACGTTTTCGCTCACTTATGCTCAACCTGTAAGGGTATTTATGGGACAAAGCTATCTTTGCCCCACCACGTTGCGGGTCGACCCTTCGCCCGATCGAAAGGAAAGCATGTTCGGATACATCTATAAGAAAGATGCCGCCATTATCGCGGTTGTCCTGTGTCTTTGTCTGGGCGTGGGCAGTTTCTTCGATTATCAGATCTCGAGCGCGCTGTTCAATATCGGCAGCATGTACGGTCGCTTTATCGAGGCCGCCGGCGAGCTGCCGTTCGAGCTGACGGCGAGCATCGCGGGCGTTATGCTCGTGCGCGCGGTGCGTCCCGACTCCAGGGGGAGCAAATGGCTCGCCGTGCTCGGCATCCTCGTCAACATTGGCCTGGCCGGCTACGAGATCGTTTCGTCCCTGCGGGTTGGCGGCAAACTCATCGCGGTTCAGTTGGTACTGACGTTTGTGCTGGTCATCGCCGCTAACCTTGTCGTCTATCGCCTCACGCGCACGACCGAGCCCGACGAGCTCACGCGCTGGGCGTTGATGGTGCTGGCCGTGTGGGCCGCTCAAGCCATCATCCTCAACGTCATTGTTAAGCCGCTGTGGTCGCGCCCACGCATGCGCGTGATCGAGGTGACGCAGGGACTCGAGTTTCAGCCGTGGTGGGTGATCGGCAACCCCGACAAGTGGGCCTATATTGCCGCCGGTGTAGTCAAGGACGGCTTTAAGTCGTTTGCGAGCGGACACACGGCGCACGCGGCGATCGGCCTCATGCTCGCTGGGCTTCCCGCGACGGCCTTTAAGGAAAAGCCGTCGCGCCGTCGTGTGGTCTTTTGGACGGCGGCTGTGGTCGCGGCGCTCGTCGCGTTTGGCCGCATCGTGATCGGAGCGCACTTTTTGAGTGACGTGAGCTGCGGCTTTGCCCTGGTGCTGGCGCTTGAGTGCCTTGCCGCGCGCATTGCCTATCCCAGCGGCGTACAATAGCTCCGTTTGAATCATCTGGCCGATACCCGGTAAGAGAGGATTGCCATGCTCGCGTTTAACAACGACTATTCCCACGGTGCACATCCGGCAGTGCTGCAGGCGCTCGTCGATACCAATATGGAACCGCAGCCTGGCTACGGTACCGATGCGCATACCGAGCGCGCCAAGCAACTTATTCGCGAGGCCTGCCAGGCCCCCGATGCCGACGTGTTTTTTCTGGTGGGCGGCACGCAGGCCAACGCGACGGTGATCGACATGCTGCTTGCGCCGTACGAGGGCGTCGTTGCTGCCGAGACCGGCCACGTCGCCTGCCACGAGGCGGGCGCCATCGAGTTTGGCGGCCACAAGGTGCTCACCATCCCCGGCTACGAGGGCAAGATGCACGCCGAGGACCTCGAGAACTATATCCAGGTGTTCTACGAAAACGAGAGCTACGAGCACACGGTGTTCCCGGGCGCCGTGTACGTGAGCCTATCGACTGAGTACGGCACGCTGTATTCCAAGGCCGAGCTTGCGGCGATTCATGCGGTATGCCAGAAGCGCGAGATTCCGCTGTTTGTGGACGGTGCTCGCCTGGCCTATGCGCTGGCGGCCGATGAGTGCGACATTACCCTGCCCGAGCTGGCGCAGCTGTGCGACGTGTTCTACATCGGCGGTACCAAGTGCGGCGCGCTCTGCGGCGAGGCTGTGGTGTTTTGCGGCATGCACGCTCCGGCACATCCCATTCCGCGCATTAAGCAGCACGGCGCGCTGTTGGCCAAGGGCCGCCTGACGGGCGTGCAGTTTGAGGCACTCTTTACCGATGGCCTGTATTTTGAGATTGGTCGACAGGCGATCGAGACGGCTCAGGCGCTGCGTCGTGTGCTGCACGAGCGCGGCTACCAGTTCTTTTTGGAGACGCCCACAAACCAGCAGTTTGTGATTCTGCCCAACGAGGACATGGCGCGCATTCGCGAGCATGCGGCGATCGAGTACTGGGAAAAGTACGACGAGACCCACACGGTGGTGCGCTTTTGCACCAGCTGGGCCACGACGCAGGAGGATATCGACGCGTTGGCGGCTGTCCTGTAGCCTGATGTAATGACGAGGGGCCGCCTTGCGCTGGGTTTGGCGCAAGGCGGTCTTTGTTTTTGAGGGGGAAGGGTTGTATGACCGAGATGTCCGAGCCGACGATTCGCCTGGCGACGCCCGATGATGCGCCGGCGTTGCTTGCCATCTATGAGCCGTATGTGCGCCAGACGGCGATTACCTGCGAATACGAGGTGCCGAGCGTTGAGGAGTTCGCCGGGCGCATCGAGCGCACGCTCAAGCGCTATCCGTATTTGGTGATGGAGCTGGACGGGCGTCCGGTAGGCTATGCCTATGTGAGTCCACTCAACAGCCGCGAGGCATACGACTGGTCGGTCGAGACATCGATCTACCTGGCACGCGATGTGCGCCATGGCGGGCTGGGTCGCAAGCTGCACGACGCGCTCAAGCAGTGCCTGATCGCGATGGGCATCACCAACATGTGCGCGCTCATCGCCGTGCCGCACGATAAGGACGACGAGTATCTGACGCACAACAGCCAGGATTTCCATGCCCATATGGGATATCGCCTGGTGGGCGCCTTCGATCGCTGCGCCCAAAAGTTTGGCCGCTGGTATGACATGTGCTGGATGGAGCTGGTCCTAGTCGAGCGCACGCCCAACCAACCCAAGCCAACCTGGTTCCCCGACCTCCCCAAACCTACCATTTAGGGACAGGTTTATTTTGGCAGGTTAGCCGATGGGCTCGGTGTATTTGGCGCGGTCGGTTCGTTGGATGCGCTTGGAGACGTGGAGCGGGCGGCCGTCGGTGTCGTAGACGTAGTCGGTGATTAGGATCAGCGCCTGCCCGCGCTCAACGTTGAGCAAAAACGCCTCGTTTTGCGAGGCATAGCACACCTCAAAGGTCTTGTGTCCCTGAGCCGGCGCGCGATGGAATTCTTGGCGTAGCGTGGCGTAGAGCGAACCGTTGATATCGCGATCGATGAGTGCCTCAAAGCTCGGTGGTAGATAGGTGGTTTCCAGGCACAGTGGCGCATCGTCCAGATAACGCAGACGGACAAGTTTGACGAGCTTGCTGCCCACGGCGGCGTCAAAGAACTTAGCTATGCTGCCGGTCGCCTTGGTAAAGCCCGAGTCCACCGTGCGCGTGGTGGGCTTCATACCCTGACCCTGTACCTGCGCCGTATAGCTCGAAAACACCAGGTTGTTCTCGTGGAGTGCCGGCGTGTCGGCCACAAAGGCGCCGCGCCCGCGCTCGGTTCGCACCAGGCCCTCGTCAGCTAGCACCTTAAGGGCATGGCGCACGGTGCTGCGAGACAGCCCCGATTCGTCCATGAGCTCCATCTCGGACGGCAGCTTGTCTCCGCGTGCGTAGATGCCGGCGGCGATGCGGTCGCGAAGCGTACCCGCCAAGCGCTCGTATTGGCTCAGTTTCTTTTTAGATGAAGCGTTCATGCGATCAGCCTATATCTAACTTGTATGCTTATCTAAGCAAGCATGTATTCAACACAACAATAAAACCGCTGGTATCGAGCTACCGAAAACCTTACCAGCAAAATTTCTAAGACAAATATAGCATACAACTAGTCGACATAACCAAAACATGTATGTAACTTGTATGCCATCGAGAGCATCAAACGAGAAGAAAGGCTGATGCACGATGACTACTCAGGAACAGGTTAAGGACGTCGTCTCCCAGGTTTTGGCTGACAAGGCAGACAAGGGCGGCATCAAGCGCGTCGTGTGGATTGGCGCCGGCGGATCCAACGGCGGCAACTATCCTGCCCAGTACTTTATGGAGCACGAGGCCACGCAGGTCGTGAGCTCCAGCTACACCAGCAACGAGTTCGTGCACGCCATGCCCGCCTATGTCAACGAGAACACCCTAGCCGTCGTCGTGTCCATGCGCGGCACCAAGGAGACCATCGTCGCCGCCCAGGTCGCCAAGGACCACGGCGCCAGCACCATCGCCATCTATGTTGACGAGTCCGGCCTCACCGAGGTCTGCGACTACAAGATTCAGTACGACAGCCTGGCCGTCGACGAGTCCTGCATGGGTCGCACCAACTCTGCCGTCGTGACCATGATCGCCATGGAGCTTACGCAGCAGACCGAGGGCTATGCCGAGTACGAGACCGCTATGGCCGCCTTCGACTTGGTCGACCCCATCTATCGCAAGGCCGTCGAGTATACCCGTCCGCTCGCTGCCAAGTGGGCCGAGCAGAACGCCGACAAGCCCTGCATCAACGTCATGGCCCAGGGCCCGCTCTTTGGTGCCGCCTACGTCTTTAGCATCTGCAACGTGCAGGAGATGCTGCAGATCGACTCCTGCACCATCAACACCTGCGACTTCTTCCACGGCCCCTTCGAGATCCTGGACAAGCGCACCTCGCTGTTCCAGCTCATCAGCGTCGGCCGCAGCCGCTGCAACGACGAGCGCGGCATCCGCTTCGTCAACCAGTACGGTGGCGAGCGCGTCTATCAGCTCGACGCCAAGGAGCTCGGCCTCAACGACATCAAGGACAGCGTGAGCGAGTACTTCAACCACCTAATCTTTGCGCCGATCCTCAACAACGTGTACATGCGCGCTCTCTCTGCCGTCACCCACAAGGACTACATGACGCGCCGCTACATGTGGAAGCTGGACTACTAGGGGATAGAGCGGCCTAACAGCTCGATGTCCTCATAAGTTGCGGTGGAATAGTTCCTGCTTGGGGGCTTGAAGCCTCTATTTAGGAACTATTTCACCGCAACCGCCCAGTAATCCGCTGGGGGCGGAGGAAAACGGATCACTTATCCGCTCGCCGATTTGTGTCTTGAAAAATGTATATAACGACTATAACGTAGTACGAAACATATTGGAAACAATACCGAGGAGGCTGCGTTGAAGAAGAGCAATCTGGGCTATGTGCTGGTGCTGATCGCCGCGCTTATGTGGGGCAGCATCGGAATCTTTGTAAACGGCATCTCGGCCATGGGCGTTTCGTCCCAGAGCATGGCTGCCTTTCGCTTGTTGGTCGGAGCGCTTATCTTGGCGCCGGTCCTGATGTTTATGGGCTGCCGTCCGGGTGAGGGGTCTACCGTGGCTCAGGGTCCGCGGGCCCTGTTCAAGGCAAGCCCTAAAGAGCTTGTTCCCTGTGCGCTTGTCGGCATCGTCGGTTTGGCCGCCGCCAACACCTGCTATTACGAGTGCATGGGCGAGGTGGGCATGTCCACGGCCTCGGTGCTGCTCTACACCTCGCCGGTGTTTGGCGTCATGCTCGGCCGCGTGCTTTATCGCGAGGACGTGACCCCCAACAAGCTCGTTGCCATTGTCTTTAACATCGTAGGCTGCGTGCTTGCAGTGACCAATGGCGACCTTTCCGGTTTTCATTTTTCGGTTTGGGGCGTCACGTCGGGCGTGATTGCAGGCCTTTGTGGTGCGTCGCTCGCGGTGTTTAGCCGAATAGCAACCAAGACGGTCCACCCGCTGGCTGTCACGTTTTGGGGCTTTGTTTTTGGCGGTGCGGTTATGGCAGCTATCGCGGCTCCGTGGCCGGATGTCGCCGCGGCAATGTCGCCACAGCTGCTGCTGCTGTTCCTTGGCTTTGGACTCATCCCCACAGCCGTTGCTTACATCTTATATATGCAGGGTCTGTCCATGGGGCTCGAGACATCGAAAGTTCCCGTCGTAATGTCTTTCGAGACGGTTGTCACCGTACTGGTGGGCATTGGTGTCTACGCCGAGCCCGCCGGCGCGATTAAAGTCCTGGGCATCGTGCTGGTGCTCGCGTCCATCCTGATTATGAACACCGACTTCTCCAAGCTGCGCAACAGCGCCTTTGTCGGCCATATCGTTGAGAGTATGACCTTTAAGCCCAACGCGTGGTGGACCGAAAAATCTCAGGACATGGATCTGTTTAAGGAACGCACCGGCATTGCGCTGGAACCCACCGTACAGGAAAGCCCCTGGTACTTCGTGCGATAGGGGATTGCGCGCAGGGTCTGACCTGGGGTTATCCAGCTAGCGCCGGCCTACCCAGCCCGCGTTTCGAGTACGTTAAACCCGTCAACGGTCGATTTTCACCCGCGAACGGTCTTTATACTAATTAGCAATATAAGCAACGTATAAGACGTTATAATGACCATAACGAAAAGGAGGAGGCAAGATGAATCAGATCATTCTCGCATCTCATGGCGGCCTGGCCGCAGGCGCCAAAGACACGCTCGAGATGGTTCTCGGCGACGTGTCGAACGTCCACGTCGTGTCGCTTGCTCGTGACGACAAGGAGCCCATCACCAATAAGGTTGAGGCTATGATCGCCACGTTCAACGCGGACGACACCGTCTATGTGCTGACCGATATGCTCGGCAGCTCGGTCAACAACAACATGGTCGAGCTTTCCAAGAACGGCACGAAGTTCACGGTTGTCAGCGGTTTCAACATTCCGTTGGCACTGACGCTCGCTATGAGCCCCGTCCCCGTCAAGGGCGCCGAGCTCGCGGCCCTCATCAACGAGGCCCGCACCGGTCTGACCAACCCCAACGCACCGGTCGAGGCCGCCGCGGCTCCCGCCAAGAAGGCCAAGGCGTCCCGTCACAGCTCCGGTCCCGCCAAGATCGTCCTCGCACGTCTTGACTACCGTCTGCTGCACGGCCAGGTCGTCTTTACCTGGACCACCAAGGTTCAGGCCGAGCGCATCATCGTCGTCGACAACGCTGCCGCCAACGATGACATCAAGAAGGGCGCTCTTAAGCTGGCCAAGCCCCAGGGCGTGCGCCTGAACGTCTTCACCGTCGAGCGTGCCCTCGCCAAGATGGACAAGCTCAACACCCTCGGCGAGCGCGTCATGTTCGTCTTTGGCAACACTGCCGAGATGCTGCAGTTCTGCCAGGGCTACAAGCTCGACGCCATCAACCTGGGCGCCACCGCCAACCACGACGGTGCCGATCAGGTCGGCGGCAAGGACAGCTCCGTCTTCCTCGACGCCAACCAGAAGGCCGACGTCAACCAACTGCTCGACATGGGCATCAAGCTCTACGTCCAGCAGACCCCTACGTATCAGAGCGTCGACATCGACGCCAAGCTGTAATCAACCAGGCTTTTGCCTGACTGAAAGGAGAAGGGTATGAATACGTTCATCAGTGCGGTGCTCGTCGGCCTCGTCGGCGTGTTCTGCATGTGGGACTCCCGCCTGCTCGGTCGTCTTAACTTCGAGCAGCCCCTCGTTGGCGCTACGCTCGTCGGTCTGCTGCTGGGCGATGTGCCCACCGGCCTTGCCGTCGGTGCCGCCGTCGAGCTCGTGTCCATGGGCCTGGTGCAGGTCGGCGCCGCCGTTCCGCCCGATATGGTCCTGGGCGGCATCGTGGCCGCTGCCTTTGCGTGCCTGACCGATGCTTCCGCCGAGACCGCCATGACGATCGCCATCCCGGTCGCCGTCCTGGGTCAGCTTCTCGGCATCGTGTTCCGTTCCATCATCGCCGCCCTCACCCATGTGGCAGATAGCGCGATCGATAACGGAAAGTTCAAGACCGCCTACCGTATGCACATCTGCGCCGGCTCCGGTCTGTACGCCGTCATGTACTTCCTGCCGATCTTCCTCGCCGTTTTTGTTGGCACCGACCTGGTTCAGGCCATCGTCAACATGGTTCCCGAGTGGCTGTCCACTGGTCTTAACGTTTCGACCAAGATCATGACCGCCTACGGCTTGGCCCTGCTGCTCACCATGATGATCAAGAAGGGTATGACTCCGTTCCTGTTCATCGGTTTCCTGCTCGCCGCTTACCTCAACCTGTCCGTCATCGCGGTCGCTCTGATCGGTGTGTGCCTGGCTGTCGTCTTCATGGGCTTCAAGTTCAACGGTTCCCATGCAGCCGCCGGTGTCGATTCCGACTACGATCCGCTCGAAGACGACGAAGACTAAGGAGGAACACACTATGGCAACCGCAACCAAGGACGTGTCCCTGAACAAGAAGGTCAGCCAGTTCTTCTGGCGCTCCTGGGCCATCCAGGCCTCTTGGAACTACGAGCGTCAGATGAACATGGGCTTCCTCTACGGCATGGTTCCCACGCTCGACCGCCTCTATCCGGACGAGTCCGACCCCAAGCAGCTCGCTGCTAAGAAAGAGGCTTACCACCGTCACATGGCGTTCTACAACTGCACCCCGCAGACGAGCGCCTTTATCCTGGGCCTCACCGCCTCCATGGAGGAGGAGTACGCCAAGGATCCCGAGAACTTCAACCCCGATTCGATTAACGCGGTCAAGACCTCCCTTATGGGCCCGCTTTCCGGCATCGGTGACTCCTTCTTCCAGGGCACCATCCGTGTTATCGCCTTTGGTCTGGGCGTTCAGCTGGCTCAGCAGGGCTCCATCATGGGCCCGATCCTGGCCATGCTCATCTCCATCGTCCCCTCTGTGCTGATCACTTGGTTCGCAGCCAAGATGGGCTATCAGGGCGGCCACGAGTACCTGAGCAAGCTTCAGGGCGGCGACCTCATGGAGAAGCTCATGTATGTCTGCGGCATCGTGGGTCTTATGTCCGTAGGCGGCATGATCGCCACGCTGATCGGCGCCACCACCCCGCTGCAGTTCGCTGAGGGCACCGTCGTTATCCAGGACATCCTGGACGGCATGATGCCCCAGATGATCTCCCTTGGCCTCACCGGCCTTATGTACTGGCTCATCAAGAAGAACGTCAACACCGGTTGGCTTCTCGTGATCGCCATCGTGGGCGGCATCGCCCTCTCCGCGGCCGGCATCCTGGCCTAGTCGCGACCAAGCGTCTAACCGCTTTCCCCCGGGGGCCTGCCTGGCATCCCATACCCCAGGCAGGCTTCCATCCCCAAAATGCGACAATGGGACAGTCCCTTTGTCGCATCCTCAACGGGCCGGCGACTCGGTCCAAATCACGGTAACCCTGCGAGCGCCCGGCAATGTGGCGCCGCAAAAATCGAAAGGAATGTGTCAGATGTACGAGATCGACCTTAACCTCCCTAAGCAGATCGTCGCTGACGTCCTGTCCAACCACGAGATCCACAGTGTCGCCTTCGTCGGCTGCGGTGCTTCCATGTCCGACCTGTACCCCGCCAAGTACTTCCTGGCCAACAACACGGACAAGCTGAACGTTCAGATCTTCACCGCTAACGAGTTCAACTATGACACGCCTTCCTGGGTCAACGAGCACACCTTCGTGATCACCTGCTCCCTCGGTGGCTCCACGCCCGAGACCGTCGAGGCCAACAAGACCGCCAAGAAGCACAACTGCCCGGTCGTCTCCCTCACCAACAAGGCTGGCTCCGCTCTGACCGTCGACGCCGACTACGTCATCGTTCACGGCTTCCACGCCAACTTCGCTGCCAAGTGCGAGAAGCCCGGCTATGCCATCGCTCTTGCTCTCGAGATCCTTCAGCAGACCGAGGGCTATGACAAGTACGACGACATGATCACCGGCCTCACCAACGTCTTCGATCTCTGCGAGAACGCTGCTCAGTCCTGCAAGAAGCTCGCCAAGAAGTTCGCTGAGGACTTCAAGGACGACAAGATGATTTACTTCATGGCCTCTGGTGCCTCCGAGAAGATGGCTTACTCTCACGCCGCCTTCCTGTTCACCGAGATGCAGTGGATCGACGCCGCCGCCTACAACACCGGCGAGTACTTCCACGGCCCGTTCGAGGTTTCCACCGAGGGTAAGCCCTACGTCTTCTTCATGTCCGATGGCGCTACCCGTCCGATGGACGCCCGCGCCCTCACCTTCCTTGAGCGCATGGGCGCCAAGGTCGCTCTGATCGACTCCAAGGACTACGGCCTGGCTGACGCCGTGCCCGCGAGCGTCGTCACCTACTTCAACCCGCTGCTGCACCTCGCCGTTATGCGCGAGTACGGCAACCAGATCGCCGAGGCCCGTCAGCACCCGCTGACCATGCGTCGCTACATGTGGAAGCTTTCCTACTAATCACAAGTAAGTAGACCTTACGGGTTGATTGAGAGGGGATGGGGTTTGCGCCCCGTCCCCTTTTTTGCTCTGGGGAGGGCGTGTCTGTCGCGTCGCAAATCCCAGATAAAACCTACCAAAATAAACCTGTCCCTTTTTGGCAGGTGGGAGGAGATGCGTATGATCAAGGCAGTGCTGTTCGACATGGACGGCGTGCTGGTCGATACCGAGTGGTTCTACAACCGTCGTCGCGTGGCGTTTATGGAGGAGAAGGGGTTCCACTTTGACGAGATCCCCGATCTTTCGGGGTCTAACGAGCCGGCCATTTGGGAGGCGCTGGTGCCCGACGATGTTGAGCTGCGCGAGCGCCTTCGCGTGGAGTACAAGCAGGTCTACAGCCCGGACCACCCCGTTCCGTATGCCGAGCTGCTCAACGAGCAGACGGAGCCGGTGATGCGCGCACTGCACGAGCGCGGCGTGAAGTGTGCCATCGCGAGCTCGTCTTATCGTGAGCTCATTGACGAGCTGGTAGAGATTGCCGGTATCGCCGATGTGCTGGACTACACCATCAGCGGTCACGAGTGCAGTGCGTTTAAGCCCGACCCCGAGATCTACCTGCGTGCCATGGAGGCGCTGGGGGTGGAGCCTGCCGAGTGCCTGGTTATCGAGGATTCGCCTTTGGGGATCGAGGCTGGCAAACGTTCCGGCGCCCGCGTCCTGGCACTGCGTCCGCACGAGGGCGTCAACCTCGATCAATCGCGAGCCGATGCCGTTATTGATAATCTGACCGACATTTTGGCCGCTTTGTAGTGTCAATCCGCCGCGAGAAGCACGGGTTCAAACGTTTTTTGCGGTGGACTGGCTCAATTTGGTTTCGATTTTGATCCGTTTGGCTTCGATTCGGACTAAGTGAGTAGACTTTTTGGCGCAGGCCGAGCACAATGCATATCTTCCTTTGTAAAACCGCAGGTCACAGGGGTGGCGGTTTTGGGTGTGCTCGGCAGATCGTAAAAAGTCTACTCACTTGGAATTTTGCCCTTTGGTCGTGGGGGTTGCTGGTCCCGTTTTGGTTGTCGAGGGAGGTTGAATTGAAGCGCCCCCGCACGCTCCATGCTACAATCGCGGGCATGCCCCACAACCACATCTGCCTTCGAAAGGAGCCTACGTGGCGAACGCCATCGATCAGCTCACGGACCGCGTGCTCATGCTCGGCCGCCTCACCATCGTCCGCCGTGCCATTACTGCCGTGGCGGTCACAATTTCTGCCGTCCTCCAGACATTCCTGATCCAGGCGTTCATTCAGCCCGCCGACCTGCTTCCGAGCGGCCTCACCGGCGTTGCGGTCCTGCTCGATCGCGTTACCTCGCTGGGCGGCGTTCACATCGACATTTCGCTCGGTATGCTCGCGCTCAACATCCCCGTGGCGCTCCTATGCTGGAGCGGCATTAGCAAGCGCTTCGTCATCTTCTCGATGATGCAGGTCGTGCTCTCGTCGCTGTTCCTCAACGTCTTTCACTTCGCTCCATTTTTGGGCGACAAGATCATGCTCATCATTTTTGGCGGCGTGGTCTCGGGTCTGGGCGCTGCCATCGCACTTAAATCCGGCGCATCCACCGGCGGCACCGACTTTATCGCGCTGTGGGTTTCCAA
This sequence comes from Collinsella sp., assembly GCA_048373195.1. Taxonomy (GTDB): domain Bacteria; phylum Actinomycetota; class Coriobacteriia; order Coriobacteriales; family Coriobacteriaceae; genus Collinsella. Next base: position 2,752 of record DBGDZK010000187.1, on the reverse strand, counting down.
CCACACGGGCAAGACCATCTGGGGCGTCATCTTTGGTTTCAACTGCTTTATCCTGGCGATCTTTGGCTTTATGTTTGGCTGGGACAAGGCGGCGTATTCCATCGTGTTCCAGTTTATTTCGACCAAGACCATCGACAGTTTCTATCGTCGCTACGATCGCGTGACGCTGCAGATTACGACGCGCAAGGCAGACGAGGTCATGACTGCCTACGTAAACCATTTTCAGCACGGCATTAGCTGCGCCGAGGTCGTCGGCGGATACAGCCGCGAAAAGATGTACCTGCTGAACACCGTTGTTTCGACCTACGAGAGCCAGGACATTATCAAGTTGGTGTGCGACGTTGATCCCGGCGCCGTGATCAACGTGTTCCACACGCTCAACTTTGTGGGCGGCTGGTGGGGCGGTCATGTCGACGAGCCCATGCCCACGGCCGTTCCCGATCCCGACAAGCCCGCACGCATGGCCAGCAGGCAGGCACGCCTCAGCGAACAGGACAGCCTGCAGCAGGACGACGGCAAGTAGGGTATTGGCATTTTGCCGGTCCTGCGCAACCCATCCGAACGAGCCCCCCGAAAGCCCCGTTGCTTTCGAGGGCTCTCGTTTGCCCAGATAAAACCTACCAAAATGAAGCTGTCGCTTTTTGGTAGGGAGGGTGTATCGTTTTATCAATATGAGGTAACATGAAACTAGACGTTATATACGTATTAGAAATTTAGCTATTTTGATAAGAGTGATCAGATATGCCTGCGCCCAAAAATGCACCGCTTTACCAGCAGATTTATGACGAAATCAAGGATGCGATCGAGAAAGGTGTTTATGCACCCAAGGAGCGTATTCCGTCCGAGCTTGAACTAGCCGAGCAGTACGAGGTGAGCCGTATTACGGTGCGCCGCGCTGTCGAGGAGCTGTGCTCCGATGGTTACCTGGTTAAGCAGCAGGGCCGCGGCACCTTTGTCTCCACGCCGCACATCAACCGCCAGTTTCACGCCTCGACGCTGCAGACGTTTACCGCGCTGTGTGCCGGCAACGGCATGAAGGCCGGTGCGCACGTGATCGATCGCCAGATCGTTCCGGCGCGCCAAAACGAGATGGAGTTCTTTGGCCTGCAGAAGGATGTGCTGCTGCTGCATATCAAGCGCGTGCGTACGGCCGACGGCGAGCCCATCTTTGAGGAGAACATCTTTGTGCCGTTTGACGCCTACCGTGAGCTGTTGACGGCCGATCTTGAGGACAAGTCGATTTTTGCCGAGGTCGAGCGTGTTGGCGGAACGCCGATTGTCTCGGTTGGCTACCGTACGGTCGAGGCCGTTCGAGCTAACGCCGAGCAGGCGGCCGAGCTGGGCATTGCTCCGCACGATCCGCTGCTCAACCTGCGTGCCGGCTTTACCGGTCCCGATGACGAGCCGGTTTTGATGGGTAAGCAGTACTACGTGGGATCGCGCTACGTTATGGTCATGTAAGTTACGCGGTTTTACCAAACCGCGTAACGGCTCGACGCTGCAAACGCCCCTAAGCGGCAATCTGACGTTCAATCGTCGGTCGCGTACCCAAAGTACGCTTCCCTCCTCTTTCACGTCACCTTGCTCGCTCGGGGGCGTTTTCGCTCATATGACCCAATCCGCTGTCAAGAGCCACAATGGCCCCGCCGACCGCTTGCAATCGGTCGGCGGGGCCTGCCGTTGAACCCGTCCCGGTCCGCCCCCGGCATGTCGTCGACGCCTTCGGCTCAGTCTCATATCCGCGGATACCGCTCCGGCGGCCCGCAATCCTCTCCTTCGGCGGGGCTCCCCAAGTCTGACTACGCGCATGCGGCCGCTGCCGCGCGCCCAGCGAAAGCGGGGGTATCCCCGAAGGCTGCCCGGCTCGCCGGGACGGGGGCTATGTCTATTCGGTTGCCTCCCGGCACATCGCGCCGAGGGCCCACAGCCACCTCACGAGCTCGGCGGCGGTGGCGGCGTTCGCCTTCGCCTGGGGCATGCCCCTGGCGAGCATCTCCTCGCGGCGCCGGAGCAGGCGCTCGGAACCCTTCCTCCCGTGCATCCTCACCTCGAGCGGGACGCCGCTGCCCTTGGGCATCAGCTTCGGTTGGTGGCTCGCCTGGACGTAGCTCCAGGACCCCTCGACGGCCAGCCTCCTGACGAGGGCGTTGCCGGCCCCGCTGATCCCGCCGAGGCGCACGGAGTCCGCGCTCGACCTCTGCTTCGGGGCGAGGCCGAAGTAGGCCGTCACCTGCCTGCCGGAGCGGAACCTCGAGAAGTCGCCGACCTCGGACGCGAAGGCGGCGGCGAGCGCGAAGCCGCACCCCTTGATCGACTGGAGCGCCTCGACCTCCGCCGAGAGGGGGCCCGCCGCGACGGCGGCCCTGTACTCGGCGAGGAGGTCGTCGCGCGTCTCGGCGGCCGCCTCGACCTCGCTCCTCAGCGCCGCAAGCGCCCGGATGCCGCCGTCGTCGGCGGGCCGGACCTTGTCGAGCCACCTGAGGAAGTCGTACGTCCAGTACCTCCGGGGGTTTCCGGCCGGCGTCGTGCCGCCGTAGGCGTAGCCCCGGCGGGCCAGGAACGCCAGGAGCCGCTGCTTCGCCGCCGCGAGCCTCGCGGTCGCCGCGTCGTGGGTGTTAGCGCTAATCTAAAATTAACCACTTTCGCAAACGCATCTCGCCGAATGCGCTAACGCGCTTTCGCCGACCCCGCTAACGTACTTTCACCAACTGCGCTAACGGAACTATGCTCCGATCGGGTATCCGACCCGGGA
>DBGDZK010000186.1:0-6875 GCA_048373195.1 Collinsella sp. | reverse complement strand
ATCTGGGGTGCCGTCGCTGCTGCCGAGAAGGAGCTTGACGGCCGCGGCCGCATTCTGGTGCGCCCGAGCGGTACCGAGCCGCTGGTCCGCGTGATGGCCGAGGCCGAGACGCACGAGCTGACCCAGCGCGTTGTCGACGACATCGTCGAGGTTGTCAAGCGCGAACTTCCCTAATGGTCAAAAACGGGTGCCAAGTGGTAAACTGTTAAGGTTATTTTGGTTGATCGGTATGTCCGAGGGGGAGCATGTTCACTAAAGTCCTAAGGTCTTTTGGTATGCGTGGTCGAGTCCTTACGTTGGATGCTCCCATCTCGGGTGACGTCATTCCGCTCTCCGAGGTAAACGATCAGACGTTTGCCACCGGCCTTTTGGGCCAGGGCGTGGCGATTCAGCCCACCGGAACGCGCGTGATCGCGCCGGCTGATGCCAAGGTCGAGGCTATTTTTCCCACGGGACACGCCGTTGCGCTTAACACGGTCGATGGCTTGGACGTGCTCATCCACGTTGGTTTGGACACTGTTCAGCTCGAGGGCAAGCACTTTACCGTACATGCGCAAGTGGGTGACATCGTCCATAAGGGCGATGTGCTCATTGAGTTCGATCGCGAGGCAATTGCTGCCGAGAGCTACGATGTGACGGTTCCCATCTTGGTGTGCAACTCCGTTGAGTTCTCGAGCATCAAGGGCTCCGTTGGCGTGCATGTCGAAGAGATGGACCAGCTCATCGTTGCTCGCGAGCGCTAGCAAGTGCACGTGGCCATTAGTCTACAATTCAAACACGTTTACGGAGGGCGCCCTTGAAAGAGGACGCCCTCAGTGGCAAGATGGGATTTGTCCGAAGCTAAAAGGCTTTGGGTCACCGTGGACGGGCAGGGGCCTCGACGCGGCTAGACACGAGACACATACATTACGCGACCTCGCCCTGGTGGCCGCACACGTTGGTTGCGGCCGACGCGGGCCGCGGGCAAGTGCTTGTAAGGGAGCCTTGCCTCTCTTGTACGAGAAAGGACGCGTAATGAAGATCATTAAAGCTAAAGACTACGAGGATATGAGCCGCAAGGCCGCCAATATCATCTCGGCCCAGGTTATCCTCAAGCCCGACTGTGTGCTGGGCCTTGCCACCGGCTCCACCCCGATCGGTGCCTACAAGCAGCTTGCTGCTTGGTACAAGAAGGGTGACGTCGACTTTGCCGAGGTCAGCACCTACAACCTGGACGAGTATCGCGGCCTTTCGCACGACGATCCCCAGAGCTATCACTACTTCATGCGCGAGAACTTCTTCGATCACATCAACATCGACCTTAACAACACGCATGTGCCCGACGGTTCCAACCCCGACGCCGCCGCTGCCTGCTCTGAGTACGACAAGATCGTCGCCGAGGCCGGTTACCCGGATCTGCAGCTGCTCGGTATTGGCAACAACGGCCACATCGGCTTCAACGAGCCCGATGACCACTTCTCCAAGGGCACGCACTGCGTCGACCTCACCGAGAGCACCATTCAGGCCAACAGCCGCCTGTTCGACAGCATCGACGATGTTCCCCGTCAGGCCTACACCATGGGTACCCAGACCATCATGTATGCCCGCATGATCCTGGTCGTCGCCAACGGCGAGGCCAAGGCTCAGGCCGTGCATGACATGTGCTATGGTCCGGTTACGCCCGAGTGCCCGGCTTCGATCCTGCAGCTGCACACCAACTGCGTTGTCGTTGCCGACGAGGCCGCCCTTTCGCTCAGCGAGTAGCGCGAATCCTGCAGCTCGACATAGCCTTGCCTAAGGCCTCCGCTTTGCGGGGGCCTTTTTGCTATCCCTTTCCGCCCACTTGACCAAAAACTTGCCGCAAGCTTGACGAATGCCGGATGTCCAACAGCTTGATTCATTCTATACCAGATTCTATGCAAAAATGCCACTAGAAGGTCGTAGACGGTAGCGGGTGCTAGGCGAGTTGAATGACATGGCTGAACCTTGTTCATCTGCGTTACACTGCCGCTTAGATGGGACAAGCTGACAAGCTCATTTACCTGCTTAAAGACCGATTAGTCGGGGGATTAATAACAATCGGCCCTCGCTGTACAAAAACTTGCCGCTTGCGTACCAAAAGACAACCTAAAACACAAGGTCGCTCTATTCATAGCGCGGCTTGTATGGTCTTGCGGCTACAGTGTCCATACGGTCGAGTTGAGGAGCGGGCATGGTAAACGATTTGAGCGGTATAGACGACCTCGAGCTGATGCCGCTGGGCGGAGGCTATATGGTGCGACGCGAACGCTTGATGAATGAGCTTATTGCCAAGGGCCGAAAGGCCGGCATCGTGGTTCTTTATGCGCCCGACGGGTTTGGGAAGACCTCGGTGCTGCTGCAGTACACCCATGAGGTTAAATGCGACCCGACGCGAGGCCCCGTGCGGATTATCGAGGCCGATCGCGCCATTGGGCGCGAGGTGTTTATGCAGCTCGAGGTGGTTACCGAAGAACTCAAGGACAAACCGTACTCCCTTATCGCGATTGATAATGTGCCAAACCTCGATCAGCACGATACCGAGGACCTCATCGACAGGATTCGAGGCCTGCGCGCTATGGGGGTAGGGGTCTTTATCTCCTGCCGTCCTTCAAATCGTCAGCTGATTCATGGGCTGGGCGATTCGGTTAAGATCAATGCGCAGATGCTCAAGGTGCATGCCTATGAGTATTCGGCGTGGGCATCGGCGTTTTCGATCAGCACATCGCTCGACTTTTATCAGCTCACGCAGGGCGTGCCCGAGCTCGTTTCGGCATTGCAGACGGGTCTGTATGGCCAAGGCGACGTAGCCGGTCTGCTCGAAAACGAGATTGTCAACGTATATGGCGCGGCACTTGCCGATCTGGCTTCGCTCGACAATAATGCGCTGTTTTGCGTGGCATGTCTCATGGTTTTGATGGGCGAGGGCAATATAGCAGAACTCGAGGCTTGCGGGGTGAGGCTGTCAATGGTCGATCAGTCCTACTTTGTACGCGACTACCCGATCTTTGGCTTGGATCCCGCCGAGCGGAGTTTTACGTGTCTGGGCACGGAGGATAACGGACGCTTGCGCTTGCGTAAGTTGGTGGCCGAGGTTCGCCCCGAACTTGTTCCGAGGGCGGCTCGGATTTTGCTTAAGGCGGGCCGATGCGATGCGGCGATGGGCCTGGCGGACGCCTTTTTGGACCGTGAAGCGGTCCTTGAACTTGCTGGGCAGTATGGGGTCGATCTGGCTCTGACGGGGCACGGGGCCGATATCTGCCGAGCGGCGCTGGGCACGATCGATGCCGACGATCCGGCTCCAGAGCCAACGCCTGCCGAAGCGCTTGGCGTATATCTGGCAGCGGTCAGCGTGTCCAATACAAAGCTCGCTCGCTATATGGCATCGGTCGTCGAACGCGGGGGCGAACGGGCGGCCTGCGAAATAGACCCTGTTTCATGGAGGGTGGCCCAGACGCTGACGGCTGTTTGCTATGGGGACAACGGGCTTGGGCTTCCTACGAACCTGGCCGTGCCAGAAATAGAGACGTCCCATACCGCACTCGATATGCTGTCCGCGCATATCGAGGTCAAACGCTGTCTGACCGAGCGGGGAAATGACGGCGGCGTTCTACAACAGCTCAAAACGAGCAAGGCCTACGACTGCGAGCTCGACATCGCGGGGATTGTTATACGGGCCGATAGCATGCTGGTGGAGCTCTTTGACGGGTCGTTTGCGGGAACCGACGAGCGCGACGACGAGATGACGGTGGTGCGGGAGGCGCTCGACGTACGTGGGCTTAAGGCGATGGCTATCTGGGTGCGCATGGTGTTGGCGGCACGGCGGCTCCTTTCCGGCTTGCCGGTAACCGACGACGCGGCGTTCAACGAGCTCGATCGTTTTGCCGTGCGCATGCGCGACAACCAGATTCAGCTGTTTGGGCTGTTGCTAGAAGGCTGGCAGTCGCTGGCAGAGGGACGGCCGGTTAATGCAAAGTTCCGTGCGGTCCAAGTGCTCAAACTTGCCGAGGAGTCGATTGCGTACATGCGCGATAACGCATTGCTGCTGGAGCGCGCGGCATATCTGCGTAACACCTCGATGGTTTCGGTGCGCGAGGAAGCGGAGTTGCTCGATATAAGCCAGACGCAGGTTGGTGGAGCGGAGGCCTGGATGGTGGCGCTGCATTTGGCCTGTGCGGGCCGAGACAGCGATCTTGCGGCCTGGATGTCCATGAATCGTGCGGGGATTCTAGAGCCATCGTATCGGCTCTTTGCGCGCCTTGCCATGCATTGTCTGGGCGAGCCGGCGGCCAGGATACGCAAGAAGCTTCCCGTGCGCGAGCTGTCGCGGTACTCGCTGCGCGACGATTTGGAAGGGGAGGGCGAGCGCCTATTCCAGGCCGGCGAGGTTGAAGCCGTTGATACCATCGACCATATCGAGATTCGCATGTTTGGTGCGTTTCGCGCCGAGCGCGACGGGTTTCCCATCACGGACAAAATGTGGCGCCGCAAGAAGGCGGCGACACTTGCCGAGCGGCTTGCGCTGGGCATGGATGCGCTCGTCGATCGTGAGACGCTGGCCATGGAGCTGTGGCCCCATGCCGAGTTTAATAGCGCCCGCAACAACCTGTACTCGACGATATCGCGCTTGCGGTCGGCTTTGGGGCCGACGCCGGATGGCAAGTCATGTGTGCTCATCCAAAATGAATGCATTGGGCTCAACGGCGACTACGTCAAGACCGATGTACGGCTGTTTGACCAGATAAGCCGCGAGGTTTTGGGAAATCGCACGGGTGCGCGCGGGCCCCATCTGGTCGAGTTGTGCCTTAAGATTGAGCAGCTTTATGCCGGACCGCTGTATGTTCCCAATGGCTGTAATCCTACCTACTTTTTGCGTATGCGACGCATTATGCAGTCAAAGTACATCGATTGCATGATTAAGGGAGCAAATGCCGCTCTAGAAGAAAACGATCTGCAGTCGGCGATTTGGCTGGCGGAGTCGGGGCTTCGGCAGGAAACGGCGCGTGAGGATATGGTGCGCTGCGCCATGCGTGTCTACAGTGCGGCGGGGCGGCGGCGCGATATCGTCGAGCTGTACAGCGGGCATATGCACCATCTGAGGGAGCAGGTCAATGGCGTGCCCGAGCCCGAGACGCGGCGTCTATACGAGCGCTTGGTGGAGGGGCGGCTCAATCGCGTGCTGGTCGAGCGATAAAAAACGGGTGCCCGAAGTACTTGGGCACCCGTAAGCTTGCTATGTGTTGGATCGCCGGATCATTGACTCTTAGACGAGCTTGATCTTCTCGATGTCCTTGCGCGAGGACTCGCGATACAGCGAGAACTTGCGGCCGATAACCTGAACGACGTCGGCGTGGCAACGCTCGGCGAGCTCCTCGGCGGCCTCGCGGGCGGAAAGGCTGGAGCCATCGAGCACGGAGCACTTAACGAGCTCGTGCTTCTCTAGGTAGGCGACCGTCTGCTCGACGGTGCCCTCGTTGATATCGGACTTGCCGATGATGATGGCGGGGTTGAGGTGATGGGCCATGCTGCGAAGCTGCTTGACCTGTGCTCCTGTCAGTGCCATGGGTTCTCGCTTTCTATGTATGGGGCGCCCCGCGACGGGGCCTTAATCTACGTGAGCTGTCCCACGATAGCGCAGGAACGGCGCGGTGTGGAGCGCGTTTGCCCAGTTCAAAAAGAATGCGGATGCCGAGTGAGTGGGCGGTGCGGGCTGCGAACAGGCTATGAGCGGGGTGCAGAGATCGGCTCCCATGCAATAAACGCCCAACGAACCTTGCGGACATGATCGAGCATGTAGCGCCCCTGCGACACGCCCTTGGAGCCCGGCTCGCCGGCATGGGGGTTCTCAATCATGTGTTGAGCGATATAGTCGCGCAGGCGGTCGATCTTATCCTCGTTGCCATGTTCGAGCATACGGGAAAAATCCGCCACACCTGCCTCAAGGCTATCGAAGGTATCGCGACGAGGCGATTCAAAGTACGTAACCTGCGGCAACGCACCCATCTGAATGAGGATGTTGAAGGCGTACACAAAGCCATTACTGCAGGTAACCGAGGCGCCGATGGCGTTCATCACGTGCAGGTCATAGCGCGGGCTGGAGTTGGCGACCATCGTGACAGCACAACGCCGGCGAGCCGTGCGGTCGAGCTTGGCAAGCGCGCCTTTTAGGTTGGTCGTGGTGACAGAGCGACTGGCAAAGGCAACATCCACCGCCTTCGCGACCGGTCCAACCAAATCCCAATCATCATCCCAAGCAAGCTCAAGCGGCGTTACGCGCCCCTCGAGCCCGTAGTACTCAATGCCGGCATCAAGGGTGCCCAACATAGCGGGGGAGAAGTCGGCTGCAATCACAGGATGCCCAGCCTGAGCAAGCGGAATAGCAATCGACCCAGCCCCACATCCCATATCCAGCACCGACTCGCCGGGCTCAAGCGCCAACAGCTTTATAAAATCCCGGGCATACGGAGCAGTCTCAAGCGGTCGAAAATGCCGGGCTCTTTTGTCCCACTCAAAAGAGTCATCAGCCCGCCGCCGACCAGCTTGAATCTGCATCCACTCCTGGTTCCAATCTGTGGAAAGCAGCTCAGAACGAGCACCCTCATCAACCACGGGCCATCCCCCTCACAACAAAAAAGCGGCCCCTCCCAAAAGAAGAGCCGCAACCAGCATATATCAGAAAAAGAACCGTTCCAACGCCAAACCGTCATACCAACTAAGTGGTGCAGGAGCGAAGCAACTGCAATCGGGACAGAACCAAACCGAGGTCCCGTTGTGCGGGAGCCCCGCTGCCCGGCGGCAGGCATATAAGGTCGATCGCGAGTTCCGCACGAGCCGGAGAGCACTTAATGTGCTCTCCGTGCGAGCCAGGACTGTCCGAG
>DBGDZK010000185.1:0-34769 GCA_048373195.1 Collinsella sp. | reverse complement strand
GGTTCGATGTCTGCCCGGATGCGACACAACTGGTGTGTCCATCCTCGCAGTATCCGGTTCTCAAGGTGCACGCCTGCGCTGGTTCCCGGTTCCACCGGGCCGCGCGGCAAGGAGATATATTGCCAGACCGGAGGGGCGCCGGGGGCGGGAATCTGGGACTCCACGGTTCCTACACAAATGAGGATGGGACCCTCTCTGTGAGAGCCTAGAAAGAACAGAGCCGCGGCCCCCTATTAGAGCGGCCTTTCGGTTTTCCAACGGTTAAGCTTCGGCCGCATTAATGGCTGTATACCCATTAGAAATGGGACATAGCAGCGTTAACGAGTTCAAAAACGATTAGTCCAATAAGAGCCGCTGCGGCAAACTTGATGGCATTCGCAAGCTGTGGATGCTCATAAGCCCAGCCCGTCCTCGTCTCTTCGCTGTCCGCCTTCTTTCCGTCCAAGAAGTCGGATATCTCTTGATACGTCACCAAATCATTCTTCTTCTTGATATGTTCCGCTGCAAGCGCGCAGCACATTGCGCCAGCACCAAAGACGCCTGCCAACACCATCGTCGGAACGCACTGGACCATCCCCCACCCGTGGTTTTGTTGCCACATGAGCCAGGCCATAGAGACGGTAAACGCAAGAAGCCCAGCCAACATCCCCGCACCCAAGCGATAGAGCGTGCCCCTATCGCGTTCAACCCTTTCTCTAATTATTGAAATGTCGCCTTTAACAAGCTCGTCAATCGTTACATCCAGTTGTTCAGACAGCAGTAGGAGACTCTGGATGTCGGGGTACGTTTTACCGCGCTCCCAATTACTGATGGTCTGACGTGTTACAAAAATGCGCCTTGCAAGATCCTCCTGGGACAAACCAGCATCGAGTCGATACTGTTTAAGGTGTTTTGGCAGCTGCATGGCGTTCCCTTCGAATGCATCTCAACTCTTATTGGGCGGCTACACAACGGAAGCCGGCAAGCAAAGCGTAATCCCAAAATCAAACCCATACGGATGGCTGCGCGCAGATTAGAGTGTCAAAAATCTTTGACACATACGCTACCTGCTCTTTCTTGCAACTCGGACGCTATCGAATTGATCGGTTTGGCTACGTCCCAAATCGATCACATCCCTAATCAATCAAAAAGGGGCGCTTCCGGATTGGAAGCGCCCCTTTAAGATGCAAGAAGCAATTAAGCCTCGAGAGCCTTCTTGGCAATGGCTGCCAGCTCGTTGAAGGACTCGATGTCCTCGTAGGCCATCTGAGCCAGGACCTTGCGGTCGAGCTCGATGCCGGCAACCTTCAGGCCGTGCATGAACTGAGAGTAAGAGATGTCGTTCAGGCGAGCGGCAGCGTTGATGCGGGTGATCCAGAGAGAGCGGATCTCGCGCTTCTTGTTGCGGCGATCACGATACTGATACTGCAGGGAGTGCTGGACCTGCTCTTTAGCATGCTTGTAAGTACGCGAAGCGGCACCGTAGTAACCCTTCGCACGGTGCATAACGGTACGGCGCTTCTTCTTGGCGGCAACAGCGCGCTTAATACGTGCCATGTTCTATCAACTCCTAGACGGTAAAACGAAAAACGGGAACGCGAACTTAGGCGAGACGCGACTTGATGACCTTGCGGTCGGCAGCGGCGATCTCGGTCTCCTGACGGAAGCCACGCTTACGCTTGGTGGACTTCTTGCTCAGGATGTGGCTCTTGAAAGCCTTGGCGCGCATAAGCTTGCCGGTACCAGTCTTGCGGAAACGCTTCTTGGTGCCGCTGTGGGACTTCATCTTAGGCATGAAATACTCCTTAATCGGTTACAGAACACTAGTTACTTGGTATCGCTTGCCGCTTTATCCTCATCGAAGGCGCCCTTAATCGGGGCGAGCAGCATAAGCATGTTACGGCCTTCCATCTTAGGCTTGGACTCGACCGTAGCGTAAGGCTTGAGATCCTCGGCGAGACGCTCGAGAACGTTAAGACCCTGCTCCGGGTGAGCCATCTCACGGCCGCGGAACATGATGGTGATCTTAACGCGTGCGCCCTTCTTGAGGAAACGCAGAACGTGGCCCTTCTTGGTCTCGTAATCGCCAACGTCGATCTTGGGTCGGAACTTCATTTCCTTGACCTCGACCTTGGACTGGTTCTTACGAGCGGCCTTGGCCTTCATGGCCTGCTGGTACTTGAACTTACCGTAGTCCATGACCTTGCAGACCGGCGGCTCCGCGTTGGGAGCGATCTCGACCAGGTCGAGACCCTGATCGTCAGCGACGCGCTGGGCATCGCGGATGGCGAACAGGCCGAGCTGAGAGCCATCGACGCCAATCAAACGGCACGAAGATGCAGTGATCTCGTCGTTGATGCGGGTGTCATCAGACTTAGCTATTTTCCCTACCTCCATTCATAAAAAAATAACCCGGCGCTTCTTTGCAACCAGGTCGTACACATAGACATCCTCGGTGTGAGGAAGGGAATCTAGGTTGTATGACCAGTCAGCTGCTCATTGGCGCCAAAAGGTGGGAACCCTCGGGTTCCTCTTTAGGGCATTGCGGGAACAACGCCTTGTGGATAATAACACGCGCAGCGCGTTATCACATTACGTACACGAAAAAGGGGGGAGGCCTTGACCCCCTTGAACGCTCACTTGCATGTATGGTGCCCGAGGCGAGACTCGAACTCGCACGTTGTTGCCAACGGTGGATTTTGAGTCCACTGCGTCTGCCAATTCCGCCACTCGGGCACGTAATGCGTGAGTTAGTTTATCACAGCTTTCTGTTGATTAGTCCGAAAATGGAACTTCGAGCATTTCGATGAGTTCGACCGAACGAAGCATCTCGCGCTGGCGGCACCCGCGTCCGTTAACCGAGGCTTCGCCCATCTGGTTGTCATAGGGATCCTCGCGCATGCCATCGAAAGCAGGCACAAACTCAGCCTGGAATCGATTGTTAGCCACCATACGCCACGGGTCGAGATTGCCAAAGTAGTGACGACGACGCCACTCCTCCCCCATTCTGCGCGCTGAGGAACCAAACGAAACATCGGCGTTAAGCCAACCGGTCTGGGGTGTGAAGAACTCGGCCCAGTCGTGCGGTCCCACCGAATCGGGAGCAACATACAGGCCGCTCTGCCAACGAGCAGGCACGCCCGCGATACGGCACATGGTGATAAACGTGAGCGCCATAACGCCGCAATCGCCGCGGAGCGAGTGTGCACAGTCATCGGCGATGGAGCCCAAAAGCAGATATGGTGGCTGATAGCGATAGTCGATATGTTGCGTCAGATAATCATAGATGGCGCGAGCGCGATCGAGCGAATCCTCGAGCCCGTCAATAACACGCTCCGTCACCTGTCGCAGATACGGCGTAAACGCAATGTGCGGACGGTCCTCGGAGGTGTCCTCGGGCAGGGGCGCGTCCATACAGGGATGCGATGGGAGCGCGCCACCATAGATATCGCAATAGGCGGCATCGATGTGATAACGATAGGTCACCGAAAATGAATGTTCAGTCGAAGATGTCCAGGAGACAGTACGAGCCGAAACGTTCTCAGAGGCAACAGTGCCCTCCGACGTCATATCGAGAACCTCGACATGAGACTGTTGGCGACAGGCGGCGGCAACGGGCAGCCACGCGCGAACAGTCTCTCCCTCCAGAGCCCCAGGGACAGACACGGACGCCTTAAGCGTGATGAGGCGACTCAACCCGTTTTGCGACTCCATCTCCTTGAGCATCTGGTTGCGAAGCGCAATTCCGTCCGTAGAATCGGGACGCAGACCCGGAACCTCCCTGGGGTACACGCGAAGCGAATCGAGGAAGTTATCGAGAACAAACAGCTCGCCATCGATAAAGCGCCAGTCAATTCGCTTACGATTAATCAGGTCATCAAACTGCTCTTCGGTAAACTCAGGCCACTCCTCGCGAATCATCGCAATAGCCAGATCACGCGACACCGAAAAATGAAGCGGCGTCTCGAGCATGCGATACCGCTCGGCACGAACGCAGGCTGCCAGGGAAGGCTCAGGATTCTGCTCCAAAAGGCGATCGCAGGCAGCAACAGCCCGCGTCAAATAGCCGGCATCCTTGAGACGAAGAATCTCGGGCGGCAGTTCAATATCGAGATGACGAAAGTCATCGCAGCAAACATCAACAGAGCAACCAACAGGACCCTCGTCAATAACCTTCCCATCCGAAGGCAGCACATCAATAACAGCCATACCAAACTCCAAGTCATTAGAACTCTTGAAGCCCATTGTAGCGAGATAAAAAAGAAAGCCCCAATAAAGGAACCCTCAACACCGATAAACGGTACCTATTAAAAATGAATTCAGCCCAGTAACCCTGCGGCGTTAAACGAAGGAAGCCCCGTCTCCCGGAACTGTTTCCTTGGCGCGACTTCTGGCGAAGCCAGGTGAGCGCAAAGGAAACAGTGTAGGGGGACGGGGCTTCCGGCGGGAAGTTTAGCGACGCTTACGCCTTGTTGACGGAGCCAAACTCCTCCATGAGCTCCTTGGTGCGGGCAACGATGTTGTCGCGACCAGGCTTGAGGAGCTTGCGGGGATCAAAGCCCTTGCCCTGCTGATCCTTGCAAGCCTCGATGTACTCGCGGACGCCCTTGGCGAAGACGAGCTGCAGGTCGGTGTTGACGTTGATCTTGGAGATGCCCAGGGAGATGGCCTTCTTGATCTGATCCTCGGGGATGCCGGTACCACCGTGCAGAACGAGGGGCAGGTCGCCGGTCTGAGCCTTGATCTCGCCCAGACGCTCGAAGGAAAGGCCAGCCCAGTCGGCGGGATACACGCCGTGGATGTTGCCGATGCCGCAGGCGAGGAAGTCGACGCCCAGGTCAGCAATCTGCTTGCACTCAGCAGGGTCAGCGAGCTCGCCGTTGGAGGTCACGCCGTCCTCGGTGCCGCCGATGCCGCCGACCTCGGCCTCGATGGACATGCCCTTGGAGTGGGCAAGCTCAACGAGCTCCTTGGTGCGGTCGAGGTTAAGCTGGAAGGTCTCCTCGTGAGAGCCGTCATACATGATGGACGTGAAGCCGGCCTCGATGCACTTGAAGCAGTCCTCGTAAGAACCGTGATCGAGGTGAAGGGCGACGGGAACGGTAACGCCCGTGGCCTCGACGGCAGCCTTGACCATGTCGGCGCAGACCTTGAAACCGCCCATCCACTTAGCGGCACCAGCGGTGCACTGAAGGATCAGCGGAGACTTGGCCTCCTCGGCGGCCTGGAGAATAGCCAGGGTCCACTCGAGGTTGTTGGTGTTGAAGGCACCGAGAGCGTACTTGCCGGCCTCGGCCTTCTTGAGCATGTCTGCTGCGTTGACGAGCATAAAAGAAACCTCCTGTAAGGTTGCTCCGATAACGCCTGAGATTTTACCACGGCGTACCCGAGCATAAACGTTCGTTTGTTCACGAATATCGTCCAAACAGACTTTTTTTGACCGTTTGCCCTACGGAATCGACCCGTTGGGGAAAAATAGCTTGACGTTTGGACGCTTCTCGTGCTTCAGGAGCTGACTATAAAGCTACACCTGCATGAAAGGGTTCTGCATGAGCTCGCGTGCCATGGTGGTCGAATCGCCATGGCCGGTTAGGCAAACGGTATCGGGCGGGAGAAGCCGGGCGAGCTTGGAGAGCGAGCGCAGAATCGCCGCCTCGTCTCCTCCAGAAAGATCGGTGCGGCCGTGGCTGCCCGGGAATAGTGTGTCGCCCACAAAGGCAATGTTCCCCTGCTCGGTGGCAGCAAACAAGACGATCCCGCCCGGCGTATGCCCTGGCGTCTCGATCACCTGCAGGCAGATATCGCCCACCTCGATAGCATCGCCTTCGGCGAGCAGGCGCGTCGGCTCCCCGGGGTCAGGCGTCTCAATGCCCCACATAGCTCGCTGTTCCTCGATGTTCGCATGCGGCACCGCCACATCCTTGGCACACAGCTCATACTGGCAGCCCTCGCCAACGGTGGTTCGCACGCCGGCAACACCACCAACATGATCGGCATGGCCATGAGTGCATACGGCGCCAAGCACGCGTACACCGGCATGTTCGGCTCGAATATGC
Source organism: Collinsella sp. (assembly GCA_048373195.1). Taxonomy (GTDB): domain Bacteria; phylum Actinomycetota; class Coriobacteriia; order Coriobacteriales; family Coriobacteriaceae; genus Collinsella. The sequence continues at coordinate 28,734 of DBGDZK010000185.1, read as the reverse complement.
TCCACCAAACGCTCGCCTTCCCATGCGGGGTCGATAATCACGCACTCATTGTCTGAAATAACAGCATAGCTATTGGTCTGAATGGGACCGTTTACGAGCGTCTCAATCTCGACCGATCCCTTGGGAGTTAAATCCAAGGACACAGCACTCATGTCCCTCTCCTCTCTATAGAACTCGAGGCATCAAACGATGCCTCGAGTGTAGCGAATATCGATAATGTGACACGTTCGTCGCGACTAAACGCGGCGCTTAAGCTGGGCTCCACCCTCGCCGGGCATCAGGCGGCGCGCGTCGTAGACCGAGTCGACGCTGCTGATAGAGGCCAGCAGCGGATCCAGACCACTCGCGTCCGAGATCTCGACCATAAAGCGCAAGGTTGCAATACCCTCGCGGTTGGTCGACGTGGCGGCGGAAAGAATATTGCCGCCTGCATCGCCAATGGCGATGGTGACGTCCTTGAGCAGGCCCATGCGGTCCAGGCACTCGACCACAATCTCGACCTGGAAAAGCGTATCGGCAGCACCATCCCACTCTACGTCAATCATGCGCTCGGGATGTTCCATAAGGCCCTTGACGTTGGGGCAGTTGGCGCGATGCACCGAAACGCCACGACCGCGCGTGATGAAGCCGACGATGTCGTCGCCCGTCACGGGGTTGCAGCAATGAGCCAGACGGACCAGCAGGCCGCTGTTGCTCTCGCCCTTGACGATAATGCCGTTACTGGCGCTCTTACCGCGCTTTTGCGGCTTGCGGTTGGAGCCGCGAGCGGGCTGCTTTACGACCTCGGCGATAGCCTCGGCCTTGGTGAGCTGTTCCTCGGGCTTGGGGTCCAAGATTTGCTCGACCTTATTGCCCACAGCGCGCGGGGCGACCTTGCCCGCGCCAACGGCTGCAAAAAGGTCCTCGAGCTGCTTGAAGTTAAACTGCTCCGCCACGGCGTTGAGCGCACGCGTGGATCGTGGCGTAGAGATGCCATACCCGCGCTTACGCAGGTCCTTGGCCAGTATATCGCGGCCGGCGGCAGCGTCGTCATCCTTGGTCGCGGCGGTGAAATAACGGCGAATCTTTGACTTGGCCGAAGGTGTCTTGACGATCTTGAGCCAATCGCGCGACGGCTTAGAGCTCTTGTTAGTCAGAATCTCGACACGGTCACCCGTCTTGATCTCGTGCGTGAGCGGCGCCACCGCACCGTTGATTTTGGCGCCGACACAGTGGTTACCGACCTCGGTATGAACGGCGTAGGCAAAGTCGAGCGGTGTAGAGCCGGCACGAAGCGCCATGACCTCGCCCTTGGGCGTAAAGACAAAAATTTCCTGGTCGAACAAGTCGACCTTCAGCGAATGCAGGTATTCCTTGGCATCGGTGATCTCGTCAGACGCCGCCCAGTCGAGTGAGTGCTTGAGCCAGTTGATCTGGTCGTCCAGACGCTGCGCATCGTTAGTCTTGGAGGCAGACGATCCGCCCGACTTCTTATACAGCCAGTGGGCAGCGATGCCATACTCGGCCTGCTCGTGCATTTCGTAGGTTCGAATCTGAATCTCGAGCGGACGGGCCGTGGGGCCGATAACCGTCGTGTGAAGCGATTGGTAGTTATTGACCTTGGGCATGGCGATATAGTCTTTAAAACGACCGGGCATGGGATGCCACAGGGTATGCACGGCACCAAGCGTGGAATAGCAATCGCGCACCGAATGAGTGATGACGCGCAGCGCCACCAGGTCGTAAATCTCGGAGAACTCCTTGCCCTTGCGCTTCATCTTTTGATAGATGGACCAATAGTGCTTGGAACGACCGTTGATCTGAAAGCCCTCAAGACCAATGCGATTGAGCTCATCGGTGAGCGTCTTGATGGTCTCGGCCAGATAACGCTCGCGAACCTCGCGCGACTCGGATACCATGCGCGCGATGCGCTGGTAGGCATCGGGCTCCAAGTAGAAAAAGGACAGGTCCTCGAGCTCCCACTTGATTGAACTCATGCCCAGGCGGTCGGCCAAAGGCGCGTACACGTCCATGGTCTCGCGTGCCTTAAACAGGCGGCGGTCCTCGCGCAGAGCGGCAAGCGTGCGCATGTTATGCAGGCGGTCGGCGAGCTTGACGATGATGACGCGGATGTCCTTGGACATGGCGAGGAACATCTTGCGCAGCGTAAGCGCCTGCTTCTCGTCCATGCTGTCGACTTCAATGTTGGTGAGCTTGGTCACGCCGTCGACGAGCCCTGCCACGGTTTCGCCAAACAGACCCGAAACATCGGCAAGCGAGGTCTCGGTGTCCTCGACGGTATCGTGCAGCAACGCGGCGCACACCACATCGCAGTCCATCTTGAGGTCAGCCAGAATGATAGCTACCTCGACGGGATGGTTAATGTACATCTCACCCGAGCGCCGCTTTTGGTTGCAGTGCTTCTCGGCAGCAAAGCAGTAGGCCTGCTCCACATTGGAGAAGTCGTCCTCGTTCATATATTTGAGGCACAGACGCTCCAGCTTGTCGTAGCTGTCCGCCATAATCTCGGGCGGCAGCTCATCGGCATGTTTATAGTGCTCCATCTCCGAAAACGGCTGGAGGGTGGAATCATGGGCGGTACGGGCTGCGGCGTCCATCGAGGTCCCCTTCCCCTAGGCCCGCGGTACGATCGGGCGGTTAACTTTGGCTAGCATATCAGAAGCGCACGAATCGAGTGCCCAGCTCCGAAAAGCCGTGAACTCCATGCGCGAGCGCAAGCCCTCCAAATAGCGAATTGACCTGCTTAATTGCACGCGACCGGGGTTTTCCGCCATCGCGATGCGACGCGTATCGTCAAACCCCGAAACGCGGCAGAAACCGAGTTCTTCGAAGATTCCCAGGCCGCTTTCCACCGAGCGCTCGTCGACCGGCGTGCGGGCATCGATGGCAAGACACATCTGCGCAATGTCGATATCGCTCGCGCAGAATGAATCGTCCCCCGTCTTGCCACGGTTGGAGCGCCACATGGTCTGCAGCGCTCGATAGAGAGTGACAAGCTCATCGCGCTCGGGCGCGTAACAATCGAGCAGGCGCTCATTAATACGAGCGTCACGCGACGAATAGAGCAGGTGAATCACAGCGGGCTGTCCATCGCGGCCGGCACGGCCACTCATCTGGTTAAACTCAATCGCACCAAACGGCATGTGGTAGAGCACGACATGACGGATATCGGGCAGGTTGACGCCCTCACCGAAGGCAGAGGTCGAAACGATGCAACTGAGGCTTCCGTCGCGAAACGCTTCCTCGACACGGCGGCGATCGGAGCGCGCAAGCCCGGCGTTATAGAACGCAATATGGGTCGCGCAGTCGGGCACGCGTTTGCGCAACGTCTTGGCAAGCGCCACGGACTGGTCGCGCGAGTTGACGTAGATGACGGTCTTCTCCCCCGTCGCCACGATTGACACCAGGCGATTTTCGCGGCTCGCAAGGTCACGGTCGTCCTCGAGTTGCAGGTTCTCGCGAACGGTCTCGTCGACCACCGTCCTGGTAATCGGCAATACACGAGCAAGCTCCGCCACGACCGGGGCCGTCGCGGTAGCCGTTGCCGCCATGACAACGGGGTCGCCCAGGGCTTTGAGAATATCGGGCATGTCGAGGTAGGCGCTCCGGTCGCCGCCTTTGGCAAGACCGGCATGGTGTGCCTCATCGATAACGACAAAGCCAATACGTCCAGAACGTGCAAAGCGATCGCGATGGATAGACAGGAACTCCGGCGTCGTGAGAACGATGCCGGTGCGGCCCGAAGCCAGGCCGGCAAACACGTCATCGCGCGCTGCCTCCACGGTCTCGCCGGTCAACACGCCCACGCCAATGCCGAGCGCAGCCATCGTCGACGAGAGGTGATAAGCCTGGTCGGCAACGAGCGCGCGCAGCGGATAGACAAAGATGCTCGCCCGCCCACGAAGGACCGCCTCGCGCGCGGCGTGCACATGGAAGATGAGCGACTTGCCGCGCCCCGTCCCCATAACGGCCAAGACGCTCTGGTGGTCGGCGAGCGCGTCGAGTGCCTCGACCTGCGCGCGATGCGGCTGGTTCGAGCCGATAAAGCTATGGATAAGCGAGCGCGTGAGCTCGGTATAAGAAAGCTGGGCGAGCGTCTCACGTTTACGCGACTCCAGGCGCAGGCCAGAATCCGCTGGTTGCACGCCGCGGCGAAGCTCACATGCCGGATCGTCGATATTGGGCGCCGCGGTATCGCGCACCAAGACATCTTTAATCATGAGCTTGGGCTTCACACGTCCCTGCCAATGTTCGGCCACGGCCTCGAACACCAAGTCGACGGCACTGTCGCAATTGATGAGTTTATCGATCTGCGGCACGCGGAACATGATGGCCGGCACGCTCGCGGCGCCATCGGTCGCCACAAAGCGCATGTGCTCGCCGGTTTTGCCCACCACGGCGCGATCGCACATCGTCACGCCCTCGGCGGCCAGAAGCGGCACCTTATTGCCCTGGCCAAACGGCTCAAGACGGGAAATCTGCTCGATGGTCTCGATATTCAGCTCGGAGAGGTCAACGGTGGCGGCAACCTCGTCAGTGTCCTCAAAGTCATCGGCAGGAAGCTCCGATAGCACGGCCGAAAGGCGACGGCGGAACTCATCGAGCTTGGATGCCTCGATGGTCACGCCCACCGCACCGGCATGCCCGCCGCGACGAATCAGCAGGTCGGAGCAGCGTTCTACGGCGTCGAACAGGTTGACTTTGCCCACCGAGCGACCCGAACCGCGAGCGATACCGTCCTCGATCGAGAACAGCAGCGCCGGCACGTGATAACGGTTGGTCAGGCGGCTCGCCACGATGCCCTTGACGCCCTCGTGCCAACCTTCGCCGCCCACGACAATCGCGCGCCCGCCGTCATAAGTCTCCTCGACCTTCGCCATGGCATCGCGCGTAAGCTCGGCCTCGATCTCGCGGCGTTGGCGATTGATTTCCTCGAGCTCGGCGGCAAGCGCGCTCGCTTCGATGGGGTCGCGGGCAAGCAGCAGGTCGAGCGCCAGCTTGGGATCAGCCATGCGGCCGGCAGCATTCAGACGAGGGATGAGCGAAAACGACAGGCCGTCGGCCGTAATGGTAGAAAGGTCGGCCTTGGCAAGTGCGGCAAGCACGATATAACCGGGGCGGGCCGTCACGCGCATCTGCTGGATGCCCTCGGCGACCAGTGCGCGATTCTCGTGCGTGAGCGGCATCATGTCGGACACGGTGCCCAGCGCCGCGACCTCTATCAGCGAACGCCAATACGACGGCTTGCCCAAACGCTCGCCCAGGACCTGTACCAGCTTAAGCGCCACACCGGCACCGGCAAGCTCGCGCGAGGGGCCCTCGTCCTCGAGCTTGGGGTCGGTCAGGGGCACGCCCTGCGGCACCTGGTCGGACGGCTCGTGATGGTCCGTGACCACCAAATCAATCCCCAGGCTCTCCAGGTAGGAGACCTCTTCCTTGGCAGCAATACCGTTATCGACGGTCACAATCAGGTTGGGTTGAGCAAGCTCGTTGACGCGGTCGAGCGCCGCACGCGACAGGCCGTAGCCCTCGTCAAAGCGGTGCGGAATAAACGGCGTGACGTTGGCGCCAAACGAACGTAGCGCCTCGGTCAACAGACAAGTCGACGTAATGCCGTCGACGTCAAAATCGCCAAAGACGGCGATACGCTCGTGGTTGCGAATAGCACGCTCAACGCGGTCGGCGACGACCGCCATGCCCGGAATAACAAGCGGGTCCGCCCAGTCGCGATCGAGCGAAGGCGTCAAAAACAGCTGGCCTTCCTCGATGGATGTAATGCCGTGCGCAACCATAATGCGCGCCACCAGCCCGGGTATGCCCAGACCAGCCGAAAGCTCCTTTTCGAGCTCGGGATTTTGCTGAGCGACCGCCCAGCGATGCGTCGTCTTAAGCGATGACATAGGCGCCCACCCCCGATAGGGGCAGGTCGCCGCGATACCTCTCACGGTTCATAGCGATGAGTCCTCTGTGTATGCCCGCTTCGGCAGGCAGATCTGTTGAACGGATTTATTATACCGTGCGGCACGGACGCAGAGCCTCGCGGCACGCCCTGGTTTCGGTAAACGAGGCCGGTAATAGCCTCGAAATAATCGAGCGTTTCTGACGCACGGACGCATGCGAGCGTCTAGCATATCCATTCAAACGAGTTCGCGGATAAAGGGAGTCACGGGGCATATGAAGCAATGGGTTGGACTGGGAAAGTTCCTCGCGGGGCATATGCAGGTCATCGTTCCGATTTGCGTAACGCTCGGCGTGCTCTTTCCCCAGCAGATCGGAGTACTTAAGCCCATCGTTCCCGCCCTCTTCGCCTTTATGACGTTCCAAGGTGCGCTCAGCAACACCTTCCACCAGGTCGCTGAGGTGTTCCGCCGTCCCCTGCACCTGATTTTGGCGCTGCTCGTCTCGGCGGTGCTTATTCCCATAGCAGCCTATGCCATGGGATCGCTGTTCTTTGGCTCCAATCCCAACCTTGTCTGCGGCATCGTGCTCGAGTACAGCGTACCCGTGGCGGTCACTGCCTTTATGTGGATTAGCATGTTCGGCGGCAACGGCCCGCTCGCGCTCACCATCATCCTGACGTCCTCGGTTATCTCGCCTGTGACGATTCCGCTCACGCTGAAGCTCTTGCTGGGTGCCACCGTCTCGATCGATGTGCCGAGCATGATGCAAGACATGGCCTTTATGATCGCCATCCCCGCCGTGCTCGGCATCGTGATCAACGAGCTCACACGTGGATGGGGACACGAGAAGCTCTCCCCCGCACTCTCGCCCGCCTGCAAGTTCATGATGATGGGCGTTATCGCCTCCAACTCCACCGCCATGAGCGAGTACGTGCTGCACATGAACGCGGTGCGTCTGGAAGTCGCCCTCTTTATTTTGACCTTCGCCATCAGCGGCTTTGTCGTCGGCATTCTGGTCGCCCGCGCACTGCATCTGCCATATAGCGAGACGACTACCATGTGCTTTACCTGCGGCATGCGTAACATCTCTTCGGGCGCCGTCATCGCCACGCAGTACTTTCCGGGCGAAGTCGTGTTTCCCGTCATGTGCGGAACGCTGTTTCAGCAGGTACTCGCCTCGCTTATCGGGCATCTCTTTGAGCGTCTAACCGGCGAGGAGCGCGCCGCCCAGCGCAAGCGCGTCGAGGCCGGCCGCGACGCCATGGCACGCTAGACTGTCCGCATTACGTGGGCGTTAGTCCTGCTATTCGAGCGTTTCCAGATGCGCACGCAGGCGCTCAGCATCGATATCGAGCGTTGTCTCGGCATTGACCTGGGCCAAACGATAGCCGACAAAGTAGGGCGAAACCACCCAACGTGGCAGCGCCTTGGCAATGGTCCGACCGCCCAGGTGATAGAAGAACAAGTTGTACGACTCTGCGCGACCACCGTGGTGCTCGTTCAGGATATAGCGCAGAGCTACCTGGATTGCATCGGCGAAGAGATCCGCCTCGGCTTGATCTCTCGCGTCATCGCTGGCGGCGATTCCCTGCGGGGCTGAAACGTTGATCTCAAAGAACCCCATGATGGGTTCGGTTGAGATGTTGGCCGAGATCCTCCCCTGTTGCCAGACATTGATGCCTTCGAAATTGGCGGAAGCCAGCGAAGCATAGCCGTCTTCCTGCTCCAAACCCACAATCTGCATGTGCGGATGAACGAGGCTACCGCCCGAGAGCGGACCCTTGTTCTTGTACATGAGCACGCTTCGATACTGCTGTGAATCGATCATCTGCTGCCAGCAACCCAGGGCAAACCGCATCACATGGTGGAGTTCATCCGGCTCATAGGTCACCAGGTCGGCATCGTGATCGGCCGACTCGATCAGCACGGTTTGATGGGTGGCGCGCAGGGTTTTGAACTTATTCTCGAGCCAGATGCAGTCACCGTCGCGCTGGATGATGTTGGTGAGCCCCTCCGTGTTGCAAAAGGGGCACGCGGTACCGGGGCGACGGTTGTCGTCGGGCTTGCCGCTCGCCTTCTGAACATCGAATACAAGCGCCACGGGCTACACCCCCAGCGGTACGATCCTTGTGCCATGGAGCTCGGAGACGCCCAGTGCCGCCGCCACGGTATCGCGGTTGGCCGTGGAAATGCCGCCGCCGGGAAGGATGGTCAAGCGGTCGCCCGCATACTCGATCAAGCGGGCCAGGTTTTCGAAGTTGTCCTCGATCGGCGCACCGGCAGCGCCACCATGCGTCAGGATGCGTGCGATGCCGCAGTCGGCGAGTATGTCAATCGCGTCGAGCTGAGCCTCGGGCGAGAGCTGATCAAACGCCATGTGGAAGGTGATGTCGATGGGTTCACGCTTGCATTCCTCGGTCGCGCAGCCCGCGGCCATCACGAGGGCGCCCAACGTAAGCTCGTCGAGTGCCCATCCGCCAGCGCAGGGCTTGCAGCAGCCAAAGGCCAAGCCGTCAACGCCGGCGCTCACGGCAAGGCCCAGGTCCATCTCCATCATACGCAACTCGTCCTGGTTGTAGTGAAAGTCGCCGCCACGCGGGCGAATCATGCACATCACCCGTGCATCGTGCTCGTGGGCATAGTTGGTCGTAGCGCTGATAACGCCGGCCGAAGGCGTGGTGCCACCAACGGCAAGGTTATCGCACAGCTCGATGCGCTTTGCACCGGCATCGATAGCTGCCGGCACCCGCTCAAAGTTCTCGGCACAAAACTCATACAGCATAGATAGACCCCCAAAGACAGCAGATGTTTTCCGACGGGCATTGTCACACATCCCCATGAAGTTGCGGTGGAATAGGGACTCTTTTGGCCTCTGGAGCCCGTATTCAGTCCCTATTTCACCGCAGCTAAAAAGGGGCGCTGACTGAGATAGTCAGCGCCCCTTTTGTTAGGTGGGTTAGCCTCCGAGGTAGGCTTTGCGGACGTTGTCGTCGTGCAGGAGTTCTTGGCCCGTGCCGGTCATGGTGATCTTGCCGGTCTCGAGCACGTAGCCGCGTGTGGCGATGGAAAGAGCCATCTGCGCGTTCTGCTCGACCAGGAGCACCGTGGTACCGGCTTTATGCAGGTCCTCGACGATCTGGAAGATCTGCTCAATCAGAATCGGCGCCAGACCCATGGAGGGCTCATCGAGCATGAGCAGCTTAGGGTTGCTCATAAGGGCGCGGCCCATAACGAGCATCTGCTGCTCGCCGCCCGAAAGGGTGCCGGCGACCTGGCGACGACGCTCCTTCAGGCGCGGGAACTGCTCGTAGACGCGCTCGAGACCCGGAGCCACCGTTGACTTGGGCTGCGTGTAGGCGCCCATCTCCAGGTTCTCCTCGACCGTCATCTGCAAGAAGGCGCGACGGCCCTCGGGGACCTGAGCCAAGCCCTTGCCCACCAGCTTGTCGGCAGGCGTATGGGTAATGTCCTCGCCCATAAACTTGATGGAGCCGGTCTTGGAACGCAGCAGGCCCGAGACGGTTTTAAGCGTCGTGGACTTGCCGGCACCGTTCGCACCGATCAGAGCCACGATCTCGCCCTCGTTGACGTTAAAGGAGATGTCCTTGATGGCGTGGATGGCGCCGTACCAGACGTTGATGTTGTAGACGGAAAGCATCGGCTCTGCCATTTAGTTCTCCCCCTTATCCTGCTTGCCCAGATACGCCTCGATAACAGCGTCGTTGTTCTGGATTTCCTCGGCCGTGCCTTTGGCGATGACCTTACCAAAGTTGAGCACGCAGATACCCTCGCAAATATTCATGACGAGCGACATGTCGTGCTCGATAAGCATGATGGCGATACCAAAGGTGTCGCGAATCTTAACGATGTTCTCCATGAGTTCCGCGGTCTCGGACGGATTCATGCCGGCGGCAGGCTCGTCGAGCAGCAGTAGTTTGGGGTTGGTGGCAAGCGCGCGGACGATTTCCAGACGACGCTGGGCGCCGTAAGGCAGCGATCCTGCCTGCTCATTTGCCAGGTGCTCCATGTCAAAAATGGACAGCAGCTCCATGGCGCGCTCGTGGGCGGCCTTCTCGTGCTTCCAATACGTCGGCAGGCGCAGAACGCCCTCAAAGCCGGAGTAGCGCTCCTGGTTGTGCAGGCCGACCTTAACGTTGTCCTCCACCGTCATGGTGTTGAACAGGCGAATGTTCTGGAACGTACGGGCAATACCCATGCGGTTGACCTGGTAGACCGACTTGCCCGAGGTGTCCTCACCGTCGAGCAGGATGGTGCCGTGCGTGGGCTGGTACACCTTGGTGAGCAGGTTGAAGACCGTGGTCTTGCCGGCGCCGTTGGGGCCGATGAGACCGGCGATCTCAGTCTTGCCGATGGTCAGGCTAAAGTCGTCTACTGCCTTAAGGCCGCCAAACTCAATGCCCAAGTGGATGCACTCGAGCGCCGGGCGCTGACCCAGGTCGCGGTCGGGAACGATAGCGCCAGAAGGATACGGGACCATCTTGCCCTTGTTGAACTCAAACTTACTGGGCATCGGCTGCCACCTCCTTCTTGGAAGCAAAGCGGTCCTTAATGCGTGCGAAGAATGCCTTGAGCTGTGGGTTGTTAGTAAAGACCATGACCAGGATCAACACGATGGCGTAGATGAGCATGCGGTAGTCCGAGAACTGACGGAGCAACTCGGGGAGCACCGTGAGCAGCGCCGCAGCGATAACGGAACCGCGCATGTTGCCCAGGCCGCCCAGGACCACGAACACCAGAATGAGGATCGACGTGTTGAAGTCGAACTTGGTGGCGGAGAGCTGCGAGAAGTTACCGCCGAACAAAGCTCCGGCAGCACCGGCGAGGGCGGCGGAAACCACGAAGGCGATCATGCGGTACTGGGTGACGGAGATGCCCACGGACTCGGCAGCGATCTTGTTGTCGCGCACGGCAATAATGGCACGACCGGTACGGCTGCGAACCAGGTTGAGTACAATCACGAGCGCGACCATAACCAGGATGGCGCCGGCAAGGAAGGTCGAATAGGTCGACACGCCCGATGCTCCCTGCGCGCCCTTGATGATGGCGGTGCCGTCCTCGAGCAGGTGCAGGTCGTTGATCGTGGAGTTACCCGTGATGTTAAAGATCACATGCAGGCCGCGGGAGTCGACGCCCACGATAAGGCAGGTAACGATCTCTTTGATGATCTCGCCAAAAGCCAGGGTCACGATGGCCAGATAGTCGCCGCTCAGGCGCAGGACCGGGATACCGATCAAGAAGCCCAAGATGGCAGCGGCGATAGCGCCGACCACAATGCTGATGATCAGACGCATCGGATCGGACGGAACGGCGCTCTCCAGCGCGACGGCAGTGACGATGCCCGTATAGGCGCCGACGCTCATAAAGCCTGCGTGGCCCAGCGACAAGTCGCCCGCGATACCGACGACGAGGTTAAGGGAGATGGCCATAACAATGTAGGCCGTAATGGGGACCAGCTGGCCGGCAATCATGCGCGGGATCATGTGGTTGGACTGCATAAAGAACACGATGGCGAACGCCACAAGGCACATGGCGTACGTAACAAAGTCGTGACGCGTCTGCTTGTCTTTAAGAAACTTCATAACGCTCACCTACACCTTCTCGGGGACGTACTTGCCCAAGAGGCCGGCAGGCTTGACGAGCAGGACGATGATCAAAACGCCAAAGACGATGGAGTTGGCAAGGCTCGTGGAAATGTAAGCCTGCGCCATCGCCTCGATGATGCCGATGAGAATACCGCCAACAAAGGCACCGGGGATGGAGCCGATGCCGCCGAAAACGGCAGCGTCGAAGGCCTTGATACCAGGCATAGCGCCCGTCGTGGGCTGCAACACCGGCGAGTAGGAGCACAGGAGCACGCCGGCGATGGCGGCGAGGGCGGAGCCGATGGCGAACGTCATCGAGATGGTGCGGTTGACGTTGATGCCCATGAGCTGAGCGGCGGCCTTGTCCTCGGACACGGCGCGCATGGCCTTGCCCATCTTGGTCTTACCCGTAAAGAACATCAGGCCGGCCATGATAACCAGGCAGGCGACGATGGTAACGAGCGAGACGGCGCTTACGTTAAACTTGGCCAAGAACTCCGGCACCGGGAAGGTGACGAGCGAAGTGAAGTTCTTGGGCGTGGCGCCCCACAGAAGCTGTGCGGCATTCTGCAGGAAGTAGGACACGCCGATGGCCGTGATCAGAACGGCCAGCGGGCCCGCCTGACGCAGCGGCTTGTATGCCAGACCCTCAATGAGAACACCGAGAACCGTGCAGACCACACAAGAGAGAACTACAGATGCCCAGCCCGGGAGGCCGAGATACGACGTGGCGCAGAACGAGACATAGGCACCGACCATGATGACATCGCCGTGAGCGAAGTTGAGCATCTTGGCGATACCGTAGACCATGGTGTAGCCCAACGCGATGATGGCGTAGACGCTGCCCATGGACAGGCCGTTGACCAGGTATTGGATAAAGACCGTCATGTTCCACATCCCCCTTTCGAATAGGTTTCCAGTTAATGTATGAAACAGGGACGTTACATCGTCCCTAGATACCAAGCAAGCAGGGAAGGCCAAAACCTCCCCTGCTTGGGATCAAAACCGCTCTATGTAAGGCGGCCAATTAGGCCTGTACGTACTTGCCGTCGGTAATGACGTACGCCGTCGGGTCCTTCTGGACCTGGCCCTTGTCGTTCCAGGAGAGCTTGCCAGTCAAACCGTCAACGGTAATGTTGCGCATAGCCTCGGGAAGCTTCTCGGCAACCTCGGTCGGGTCGGCGTCGGCACCCAGGCCGGCTTCCTTGAGGGCCTCGACCACCGCATGCACGCCGTCGTAGGCGTCGGCGGCAAACTGGTCGGGGGTATCGCCGTACTTATCCTTGTAGGCGTTGACGAAGTCGGCGTTCTTCTCGTCGTCGGCGGAGAACGGGGTCATGAGCAGCAGGCCCTCGGCAAGAGAGGTGTCGAAGCCCTCAACGCCCAGGATACCGTCCATACCGTCGCAGCCCATCATCTTGACGTCGTAGCCCATGTCCTTGGCGTTCTTGAGCAGGACGGATGCGGGCGTGTAGTAGATCGGTGCAAAGATCATGGTGGCGCCGGCCTGCTTTGCCTTGGTCAGCTGGTTGGTAAAACTCGTAGCAGAGTCGTCCTTGAAGGTCTCCTCGTCGACAATCTCAAGCTTAGACTTAGCGGCCTGGGCCTTAAAGGAATCTGCAATGCCCGAAGAATAGGCGTCGCCGGAGTTATAGAACAGCACGAACTTCTCGTCCGCATACTTCTGCGCCAGGAACTTGGCAGCGTTAACACCCTGGTTGGGGTCGGTAAAGCAAACCTGGAAGACGCAATCCTTGCCCTTGGTAACGTCCTCGGAGGACGCGGACGGGGTGATCATGAACGTCTTGGGGTCGTTACCGCACTCGGCGGCAACGGCGACCGACGCACCCGTGGTGGTCGGACCGACGAGGGCCTGCATGCCCCAGTCGAGCAGGGTGTTGAAGGCGTTGACGGCCTTCTCGCCATCGGCCTGGTCGTCCTCGGCCTTGCTGACAAGCGGCAGCTCCTTAGTCGAGAAATCCTTGCAGCCAAGCTCGACAGCCTGTGTAACGGACTTGCCGTAGGACGCGTTGGCGCCGGTCAGCGGGCCGATGGTGCCGATCTTAAACGAAGCGTCGCCCGACGCGGAACCGCTGTCGCCGCCGTTGGAGGAGCAGCCAGCTAGAATGGACATCGCCCCCAGACCTGCTGCGCTCGCGATAACGCTCCTGCGATTCATAACAGGGTTCAATGACTTACCGGTGAGGCTCGACATGCGGCTCTCCTCTCAAATCTCGTCGGGTTTCGGTTACCCGACAGGCCATCCTTCGCCGTGTTCGGCGTTCGCAAAATAGTAGACGCTTTAGTTAAGGAAAGTGGCGATTATTTCAACTTTTCTTTGGATTTGTTCATTTATCCATAATTCTGCGTATTTCTATTACTTTATGCAGTATTGCCACTTTATTATGTAAAAGTAATGTTTCCATTCTGTTACAGGCGTCCCTGCCCTGAATAAAACAGCCTCACCGGTCGTGCTTTATGCGCACTTAGGCGGCGATGTACTTGCCGTCCTGAATCACATAGGCCGTAGCGGGCTTCTCGACTTGGCCTTCGTCGTTCCACGTGAGCTCGCCCGTCAGGCCCTCGATCTTGATCTTGCGCATGGCCTTGGCAAGGTCGCCGGCAATGTCGGCACCGTCGGCCGTAAGGTCGATGCCCGCTTTATCGATAGCCTCGACGATTGCGTGGACGCAATCGTAGGCGTCGGCGGCAAACTGGTTAGGCGTCTCGTCGTAGGCATCCTTATAGGCCTTGACGAAGTCGGCATTCTTCTCGTCGTCAGCCGAAAACGGGGTCATGAGCAGTACGCCCTCGGCAAGAGAGGTATCGAAACCTTCCACAGAGAGCAGGCCGTCCATGCCGTCGGTACCCATGAGCGTCATGTCGTAGCCCATGTCCTTGGCGTTCTTGAGCAAAACGGACGCCGGCGTGTAGTAGATCGGGGCAAAGATGAGCGTGGCACCGGCCTCCTTGGCCTTGGTCAGCTGGTTGGTAAAGCTCGTGGAAGAGTCGTCCTTAAAGGTTTCGGTATCGACGATATCGAGCTTGGACGCCTTGGCCTGCTCGGCAAAAGCGTCGGCAACGCCCGAGCTATACGTATCGCCGGAGTTGTAGAACAGGGCGATCTTGGCATCCGCGTACTTCTCGGCCAAGAACTTCGCGGCGCTGGCGCCCATGGTGGGATCGGTGAAGCAAACCTGAAAGACCGTGGTCTTGTCCTTGGTGACGTCGAGCGACGAGGCCGAAGGCGTGACCATGAGCATATCGTCGGCGATCTCGCCCGAGACGGCGACGGCGGCACCAGTCGTGACGGGGCCGACAAGAGCCTGCATGCCCCAGTCGCACAGGGTATTGAAGGCGTTGATGGCCTTTTCGCCGTCGGCGACGTCGTCCTCGGACTTAAGCGAGAGCTTGAGGTCCTTGGTCGAGAAATCCTTGGCGGCGAGCTTGGCACCCTTCTCGGCCGAGACGCCATAGGTTGCCGCAGCGCCGGTCAGAGGGCCGATGACGCCGATCTTGAAGGTCTTGCCGTCATCGGCGGAGCCGCCGTCCGAGCCACCCGACGAGCAACCAGCGAGCGCGACGGTGCTTCCGAGCGCCGCGGCTCCGGCGAGAAAGTTCCTACGGCTGAGCGTGCTGTTGATGTTGAACATGGTGTCCCCCCTTTTCGCTGGCCGCAGTGCGGCCGTCTTGCGGTACGAGGCAAACCTTATGGCGCAAACGTTGACAGTTTGTTACGGAGTTCCGTTTGTAGCGAGCATGTTTCCAATGTTTCCGCAGCGTTTCGGGGGTGCCGTTTTGTGCGACTCCTGTTGCCTGGCGAGCACGCACCCTCGGTTCACGCTAGAATGCACTCAACCTTTAAGCGGTTAATCCATCCATAAGATGCACGAAGGAGCTATCTATGAGCGAACCCCTGCGCACCGTGAACGTCGGTCTGATCGGTCTGGGAACCGTCGGCGGCGGCGTGGCCCGTCTGATCAAGAGCCACCACGATGAGTACCTGGCAGCCTACGGCATCGACCTTAAGCTGACCCGCGCCTGCGCGCTTGCTTGGGAGCAGGCCGAGGCGGCAGGCATTGAGCGCGAGGCCTTTACGAGTGACTGGCACGACGTCGCCACCGACCCCGCCGTCGACATCGTCGTCGAGCTGATCGGTGGCGAGCACCCCGCGACCGAGATCTTCACCACCGCCTTCGAGAACGGCAAGCACGTCGTCTCTGCCAACAAGGCCTTGCTGGGCCGTCATGTCGAGACGCTCGCCGAGAAGGCGCGCGCGTGCGGCGTGCAGATTAAGTGCGAGGCCAGCTGCGGCGGCGGCATCCCCATTGTGAGCACGCTCGAGCACGACCTGGTGGGCAACAAGATCCTGACCATCGCCGGCATTCTCAACGGTACCACCAACTATATCCTGTCGCGCATGGACGCCGAGGGCGCCGATTACGCCGACGTGCTCGCCGACGCGCAGGCTAAGGGCTATGCCGAGGCCGACCCGTCCGCCGACGTCGACGGCTTCGATGCCGCCAGCAAGACGGCGATCCTCGCCTCCATCGGCTTTGGCACCCGCGTTACCACCGACGATGTGTACCAGCAGGGTATCCGTACCATCGGCGCCGAGGACATCGCCCAGGCCCGCGAGCTCGGCTACACCATTAAGCTGCTCGGCATCGCCCGCAACACCGACGCCGGCGTCGACGTCCGCGTGCATCCCACGCTGATCCCCGCCGATCACATGCTTGCCAAGGTCAACGGCGCCATGAACGCTGTCTACGTGGTAGGCGACGCCGTGGGCGAGACCATGTTCTACGGTGCCGGCGCAGGCTCCTTCCCCACCGCGAGCGCCGTCGTAGGCGATATCCTGTCGCTCTCCGAGCAGATCAGCCGCGGCGTAGCTCCGCTGCCCGAGATCGAGCCCTATGGTCACAACCTCGCCTTTAAGCCCATGGACGAGCTCCAGACCAAGTACTATGTGCGTCTGAAGGTCGCCGACCGCGTGGGTGCCCTGTCCGAGACGGTCGACATCTTTGCCAAGCACAACATCTCGATCTCGCTCATCAACCAGGTCGAGGACGGCAAATCGGGCGTCAGCGATGCCTGCTCGGTCATCTTCCTAACGCACCGCGCGCTCGAGAAGGACGTCCAGGCTGCCGCCGCCGAGCTTGCCAGCGTCGACTGCGTAGCCGAGGTCGCCAACGTCCTGCGCATCGAGGACGTCGATGCCTGGACCGAAGGCGTCATGGCCAACTAATCCACTACTTCGAACCTCAACGGAGCTCAACGCAAAAGGCGCGCTGCCTGCATCAACCGCAGGCAGCACGCCTTGTTCTGTTTGTAAGGGAAACGGCGTCCCGTTTCGAACGCCGATTCTGGGACACCGTTTCCGCAACGGGTCGGGACTGCGGAAACTACATCCCAATCTGGTTATCCATTCCGGGGCACAGTTTCCCGAAGGGCGGTTGAGTCATGCCATCCTAATCAAAACGAGACCGTATAGCACCCCTAAGATAACCAGCTCTCATTCTGGAGCAAGCGCATCAGGCAGCACGACCGCTCGCCGACGTGCAATTTGTTGCACAGTAAAATCGGCTAGTGGCACCCTTATCCTTTATTTAGCGTATAGGGTCAAGGAAGGGAGAATATCATGCCAAGACGGCAAACACCGCTCGAGGTCATGTTCTCCCTGTTCAAGACTTCATTTACCCTGAGCCATCGCGCACTTGCTGAACTGTTACTATCCGATCTGCCGTTAACAAATGGACAGCCTACCGCCCAAATGGCACAGGATACCAGCTGGCTTTCGCGCACGATTGTGCACTCGCAGCCGGGCTCCCTAGAAGATCGCTACTTTACCGACTGGTCCTGCGCATCGAATCAAATCCTGCACAAGCTACAGGAAAAAGGGTATTCGAACGCCGACATCTATACCATGATTGCGGCAGCAACTGACGCGATGGCTCAAGCGCTCAGTGCCTGTGGGCGTAATGGGCTCCTTTACCGGAACGCCGCCTCGCGCCTCGTCAGCTGCCAGCCAGACAAAGATGACAGGGCTCTTATCTCAATCACGCTCGTTGTTTCGACCGCCTGTTGGTGCGATCCGGCCCGTGCTATCGCGTACATCAGGAACCGCTTTGAATTCGCAGGGAATGCCAGGTCGTTTACCCCCTCAAGTATTTCTTTCTGTCCATGCGATTTAAAACAAACGGGCACCGAACATGCGATCGGCCTTATCAGGATCGATAACGAACTCGTCATCGGCGGCCCTTATGTCATTGAGCCTTCTGCCATGGGCTCCATCATCGGAGCGCTCGCACTCGAAGACGGCGCTGTCACCGATGTTGGGCTGGATGTCTCCGCCAGGCATCTCCGTATCTTCGCCGAGAACAATGCTTGGTACGCACAAGACCTCGGTTCGACCAACGGCACGCATCTGATTCGAACAGCCGACAACAACGAACTCGACATCAGCTCCGGAGCGCCCGCCCAGCTGTACCCCGGCGACATCCTGCGCCTGGGTCTCAGCACCACTTTTGCCGTCGTAGCAACGACGGCTATCTTAGCAAATCAACATTACTAACCATGGAAACAAGGTGACTATGAGCATCACGGATGTCATCAAATATGAGGGCAATAACCAAACTTTTATCTGGAAACACCCCTCAGAAGACTTCAATACGGGCTCGCAACTCATTGTTCACGAGACCCAAGAAGCAATTTTCTTCCTTAATGGACAGGCCCTGGATTCGTTTGGACCAGGCAGGCATGAACTTGAGACTCAAAATCTACCGTTACTGAACGGCATTTCGAAGATAACGACCGGTGGTGTCAGCCCGTTTCACTCAGAGGTCTACTTTGTTAACCTCATCGAGCAAATGGGCATCCGCTGGGGAACCAATTCCAAGATTCAGTTCATGGAACCGACTTATGGATTTCCGCTCTCGCTCGGGGCGTCCGGAGAGATGGCTCTTGCTGTAAAAGAGCCCCGCAGGCTCCTTCTCAAGCTTGTTGGAACCGAAGCCTTGCTCTCCCAGGACAAGCTGATCAGTTATTTCAAAGCTTTCCTGCAAACTCGAATAAAAACTCATCTTGCACAAGTAATTACCGAACAAAAACTCTCCATTTTCGAACTTGATGCACACCTTGAAGAGTTATCCGACTCGCTTAAGAACAAGCTGCTTCCCGACTTTGCCGCATACGGTCTCTCATTAACGCAAATGCTGGTCACCGCCATCGTCAAACCCGAAGGTGATCCGGTATACGAGAAGTTTAAGGACCTCCATTTCAAGCAATATGCCGACGTACGCGAAGCACAGATAAAACAACAGGTCAGCATTATCGAACAAGAAACTGCGGCGCAGCGCACCGTAATCTCCGCAAAAGCACGCGCAGAAAAACGGCAAATCGAGGGCTATACCTATCAACAGGAACGCAGCTTCGATGTTGCCGAAAAGATGGCCCAAAACGAAGCGACTGGCGAATACGCAAACATGGGAATTGGCCTGGGCGTAATGGCCGGTGTCGGCGGGACCATGGGGTCAGTTATGACCGATGCACTCTCACAAGCGACTGGCACGTCTGCGACGCAGCCCATCCCTACGGATACCAATTCGCAGCAAAGTGCTGCAAAGTTCTGTTCCGAGTGTGGATATCGCTTCTCTGGAACCGAGAAGTTCTGTCCCGAGTGCGGAGCACGGAGGTCGTAATGAAGAACACACAGGCATATATTGCAGCAATCCCCGTAGCCCTCTTCATAGCTATCGAAAGCGTGACAATACTTTTATTTGGACCCTCAACCACTTTTTGGATTGAGAGCGCATTCTCTTTGGTTGCGCTCTCCTTGTTGGTCGCAGGCCTCCTTCATGACCCCGCAAGGAAACTAAAGCTGCTTGGTATTTCCAAGACAGTCCTCATGGGGGCTTCATTTGCAATCCAGCTGACCCTAGTTCTTTTCGGAGCAGCGCTAAAGACCGATGCGTTGTCCGTTCTTTCGGGTTTCAGCATCCTTTTACTTGGCACGTCAGTAATTACGCTGTGTGTAGCAAATGCATCCGAGAGTCAAACCTCAGATGTCGAGGAACATGTCGCGACACTTACCAATTCAATGAAATCAAACAAAATCAAACTCGAACTGCTCCTAAAAGAAGCACCTAGCGATCTGAAACCGGCAATCGCAGACGTTCTGGAAACTATGCGCTACGCAAACCCCGTTTCAGATAAAACGGAAAACCGGCCCCTTTCAAATTTGATACCTATCGCTATCGAAAATCTCGACAAAGCGGTAAAAGCAAATTCGCTCCCCGACACCCAAGATACTTGTAAGCAACTAAAAGCATATATCCGTCAGCAGGAAATCATAAATAAGCTCTAGAGGAAGCCGGGTATGGGAACCAATAAATCACACGTCAATGAAAACTATCAACACGCCTGCGACAGCACTAAATTCAAACTCGAAGGTTATCGAGCCCCTCTATCAGATTGCTTTACGCCAGACGAGCTGTCAGAGCTATTTCGGTTCTACGTTTTGCAAGCACCCATCGCAAAAGATAAGACCGCTTTGTCGACGCAGCGGACGTTGACGTCATTAGGTTGGAACGGACCCTCCATCAAGATACTAGAGAGAAAGCTATTAAAGCCGTCCGGGATAACCTCTTTCATTTTCATAGGAAGCCAGACCATTGATGGAACTCTGGAGAACATGGCCCTAGATAAAGAAATATGCGCCGAACACCCAAGAGCGGTTCTACACAAAGATGTCAAACTAACGCTCCGAGAGGACAACTCCATCGAGCGCCGCAGCGGTGATGAAAACAGAATGCAGTGCCTATTTCGCCATCTACGAAATGGGATTGCACACGGACAGACGTATCTGTTTCCAACCGGTTTGGTGCTAATCGAAGATCGCGACGGCAAAAGAATTACTGCCCGGATTCTCATTCGCAAAGAAACGCTTCTTGCATGGATATATATCGTTGAAAAGAAAGAGGTCTAGCTTCATGAAAGCCCTGAAATGTGAACTTTGCGGCGGCACCGAAATCGTCAAAGATGGGGATTTCTTCGTCTGCCAAAACTGCGGTATGAAATATACGCTCGAGTCCGCAAAGAAAATGATGGTCGAAGGCGTTGTTCAAGTCGAAGGCACGGTGAAAACAGACAAGACGGCTGATGCAAAAAGGCTGCTCAAGTTGGCCAAAACTGCATGCGAAACTAGAAATTTCTGCGAAGCCGAACGATATGCGAACAAGGTGTTAGAGATTGATTTAGACAACATTGATGCTTGGGCAATCAAGTCAATAGCAATCGACTGGCAACTGACAATTAAAAACAATCGCCTTCGCGAATCTTCGGACTGTTTTCTCAAAACCTTTCAGCTGCTTCCAAATGAAGTAAAAACCTGTGAAGGCCTAATTCATGCGTGGAGCGTTATCAAAAGTTTAAAACTGCACCTCGATGATATTGTCGAAGCAGCCAGCTCTTTGTATGCCGAGCCAATAATCAACACACCATCAGATAATAATCTCGCGTTGATTACAGATACACTGGCATCCCATCTCGAAATAAGAAAAAGCCAATGGACAGCAATTGGCAAGCTTTCCTTTACTTTTTGTAAAGCAAAGGAAGAAAGGCTCAACTCTCCGGATATTTCTGACGGTCAACGCCACGCTTTAAATGATACAGACATGGAGAAGTACCTCTTTACTGAAGAGATACCACGGATGTATTTTACAGCAGCAAGCATCATCAACAGTTCTGTAGTAGACGGTGTGACCAAATGGCGAGACAAGTGGGAAAACAACAACATTTTTGATTACTATCTTGACGGCAGCGGCGTCGACCAGTCCGCAGAAGAGGACGCTTTCGACATGTGCACGCTCGTATACATTCGATATGAATTAGCGTTGAGAACCGCGATTAAATTCTTAGAGACAGAGACTGAGGGCCATTCGATTACAGGTCTTATCTTGGCACCCGAGCTATTGTTCAATGTGTGGTCAAACTTATGTGTAATTGAAGAGTTAAACATTGGACATAAAACCTATACGAGAGCCCACGGCGCATATGTATCAAATAGCGTGAAGGAAGGCTTTTCACTAAATGCCGAGTCGATCACGTTACGAAAGGAACGCCTCAAAGAGGACATGGCAAAGCGTGACGAATACGACCCCGAGAAGAAGAAGGAACGTGAGCGCGCTGAAAAAGAAGCAGAGCTCCAAGCCAAATACTGGTTAGATAATCCTGTTAAAAAGACGCAAAAACAAGCGCTCGAAGATGAATTTGACCGGCTGGGGAACGAACTTCGAGAGCTTAAGAGCAGACGTTCCTTTTTCAGCCCGTTTGAATTCAAGGCAAAACGAGAATGTGATGCAAAAATCGAACAGGCTCGCGAGCGCAGGCGGGAAATCAAGAACTCTCTGAAGGCCTTAGACGATGAACTCCTGGCGTACGTGTCAAACGAAATTGAATCATAGCTTTCACCGCTCGCCGCAACAGTCCATTGGTGACCTCAAAGGCGCCTCAATGGGATAAGAGCGATTTCACACCATGGAGGAATGGCGGGCAAACGCTCGGAGTGTTCATTTGTCTGATAACCGATATTCACTCTAGCCCGAGCAGATTAAGTCCCGCCACCGTCATCTTGCACACGAGCGGCCTTGCGGACACCTTTTCTAAATATCCGGCAGCGATTAGGCTCGACAATGACCTACTCGCTGTCGGCTTTGTCACATCGAGATAGCCCGACACACCATCAAGCGTAGATTCGCCAAAGGCACCGAAGATATGCATCTGTGCCGCATAAAACAGAATATCTTTTGCCCTTTCGGTAAACGTATCGTCGAGCTCATCGATCGCCCGCTTAAGATCATCGAGTTGTACGCGCTTTTCAGCCAAATCGCTCAGAACGGCATCTTGCGCTTGCTCGACCAAATCAAGAATCATTGCAACAAACGGAGTTGCATCGCTACCATTAAGGGGCCTCTCCACCACGTCAAACGCCTTGTAATATGCGGTTTTATTCTCAGCAATCGTCCTGGAAAGCGACAACACCGTAGGCTGCGACAACGTCTCGTTCAGGCTCAACGCGAGAAGATATCTCCCCGTTCTCCCGTTACCGTCATAGAAGGGGTGAATATACTCAAAGAGAAAATGGCAGATTGAGGCTGCATAGAGGCTTGGGACATCTTCGCGATTGCCCAACTCTATCATCTTGCCAAGGAGGTCAATGATTTCGGGCTCCGAGGAAACACCCTGATGGAGAATCTTGCCCCGATTGTTCTCAATCACAACGGGACCCAAACGGAACATCTTGCCATCCGGACGGTCCTTCGGGTCAAGCACGCCCTTAGTGACGGCATCGAAAATCTCGCGGATATCCTCGGGTTTGCCGGGACGACTTGAACCATCCACCAGCTGAAGGTAGAGGCGAGCGAATTCAATAAAAGGAGTGTGCTCCTTTTCGGCGGCACCGCAAAGTTCGGCCGCGGCATCCTCCGCAGACTCCAGCGCCGCTTCAATCTGGCGCCGTGTGCTGTGCACACCCTCCATTTCGTTGCTGAAAACAACCTCCTCAAGCACCAGAGAACGAATCGAGGCCCCCAAAGCCACATAAGGCAAGCTGTTCCACAGGTTGGAAATCTTTCGCTCTTTTCTGAGGATCCGCTCGCTAGCAACGGACAGGTTCAAAGGAACACAAGCGAACAGTTCACCATGCTCAAGGTGAATTCCAGTCCGCACCGTGCCGTCGGCAGTAAGGCGCTCGCGCAGTAGCTCGTCATGGCAAGCATAACGATCGGAGCTTGAATCTGCATAAAAGAGTTTTTCGAGCGTCTTGTACGCCATCGCTTCATCGTCCCTTTGAAATCAAATAGCTTAATCATCTTTCATTATTTCGAATTAATCCGATATTTGCAATTAAGACTCAAGAAATGCATTGTCTAATTTCAGAATTTGAAGTATTGGGAATTAAGGTTTCCTTATTTACATAGCGAGCTAATTTCAAACCTCAGAAGAGCTTTATGCAAGAGGCGCGCGTCCTGCATCAATAGCAGGCAGTGCGCCTTCTTCTGTTCGAAAAGGAAACTGCATCCCAGATTTTCGGCTCAGAATGGGGTGCGCTTTCCGCAACGGGCTTCTCGCGGAAACTGTGTCCCGCTCTGAGCGTCTATTCCGGGATGCACTTCCCAAAGGGCCTTGTTCCGGAAAACGTGCCCCATTCCGAGCCTTCAAACCGGGATGTACTTTCCGCCAGGGGCTTCATCCGTCCCTGGTCTCTCCGAAGGGCCGCCTCGCTACTTGTCGTCATCCTGGGCTTCATCGCGCGCATAGAGCTCCAACATGCGGCGGCGGTATTCGCGCACGGCGAGCTTGGCACGCTCCAGGCGGCGACGCTCGCGCGGAGTCAGCTCGGACGGGTCAACCTCATCACCATAGGTCTTATCGGCAAGAAGATGTGCCGCGTCCACAATACGGGCATCGATATGGCCGCTCGCCGCCTCGGCGGAAAGACGCTCGGCAATCGTATCGAGCGTAGGCAGGCCCTCGAATACGCGACCATGGCCATGCGAGGTCAGCAGCTCGTGCTCGCGTGCGAGCAAGCTCGCTAGGTCGTGATGGGCGCGCAGGATGTCGAGCGCATCGGATGGATGCTCGGCAACCTCTGCCACGGCGGCGACCGGCGCGGCGTCGACCACGCGGTAAAAGAGCTGCGCGAGCAATGGCATCAAGAACACCGTGATGGCACCGGCGGCAACCATGACCGACGCAATATCTTGCGACAGCGCGCCCGCGTTGACGGCAACGCTCGTCACGGCAACGATGATCGGCAGGGCCGTGGTGCAGTACAGGGCCACGGTAATGCGCCCATACGCCGACACATCGCGCGTCGCAGGACAAATGCCCATAGAGATGAGAATGGGCACGGCACGAATAATCAGCAACGCCACGATAAAACCCGCAAGCAAGCCCGGGCGCGACACCACGGCCGTCAGGTCGATCTTTGCGCCCGATACAGTAAAGAACACCGGAATCAAAAAGCCGTAGGCCAGGCCGTCGAGCTTGGTCTCGAGCGTATGGTTACCCTCGGGAATGATATAGCGCAGGACAAAGCCGGCGGCAAAAGAACCCAACACGATGTCGAGGTCAAAGATGGCCGAGAACGCCACGAGCGTGACCAGGATGAGCACCGTCAGGCGCACGAAGGTCTGCGACGTGGTGTCGGCGCGTTCCTCGACAAACGAAAAGAAGCGGCTGCCGACGCGCCTGGAACGACTTGGAACCGCGGCCAGCAGCACGCAGACCACAGCAAACAGGCCAAGAATTACAAGCGTCTGGATGCCGGTGCGGGCAGACAGCAGCACCGACATGGCGAGCACGGGACCGAGCTCGCCCCAAGTGCCATACGCGAGAATCGAGTCGCCCACACGCGTGCCGGTGAGCGAGCGCTCGCGCATGATGGGCACAAGCGTACCGAGCGCCGTGGAAGTAAGGGCAAGCGTCACGGCGATACCGTCGAAATGACTAACCGAGAACCACGGGGTAAAGCGCACGGCAAGCCAGGCGATACCAAACGTGACGACCCATGTCGCCAAGCCGTAGCGCCCCTCCACACCCGTGATGCTCTTGGGGTCGATCTCAAAGCCGGCAAGCAAGAACAAAAAGGCCAGGCCCAGCTCGGACACGAGCGAGACCTCGGCGTCTACATGGATGACACCGAGCATATGAGGTCCCAACACCGCGCCGAACACGAGCAAAAAGACCGTCTCGGGAACGGGTTTTCCGGGAATCGCCGAGGCGATGAAGGGGCTTGCAAAGGCCACGAGTGCGATGATGGCGAGCGAAACGAATGCCATGTGATGCCTTTCTCTTGTTTGCGCTTCACTGTAGCACCCTCGCCGTCCTCAACGCGCCGCGAGCTGTCGTATCATAGTGACGTTTACAAACATGTGGCTCAAGGCGACCCGAGGCTTGCCCCGTAAACCGACCGCTGCCGCATACCGTACCGTACGCCCAACCGATCAGGAAGGCAGGAACCAATGGTCTCTCGTATCTACGTGGAGAAGAAACCCGGGTTCGACGTCGAGGCTCAGCAGCTCAAGGGCGAGCTGACCGAAATTCTCGGCATCAAGGGCATCGAGGCCCTGAGGATCATAAATCGCTACGACGTCGAGGGCATCGACGAGGAGCTTTTCCGCTCCTGCGTGCCGACCGTCTTTAGCGAGCCCCAGGTCGATGTGACCTACGACGAACTCCCCGCAAGCGATGGCGCCGTCTTTGCCGTCGAATTCCTGCCTGGCCAGTTTGACCAGCGCGCCGACTCCGCCAGCGAGTGTGTGCAGCTCATCAGCCAGGGCGAGCGCCCTGCCGTGCGCTCCGCCAAGGTCTATATGATCTCGGGCGCCCTGGACGAGGCCGCCATCGAGGCCATCAAGCACTACGTGGTGAACCCCGTCGAGGCGCGCATCGCCTCGCTCGACCTGCCCGAAACGCTGTACATGGAGACACCCGAGCCGCAGCCCGTCGAAGTGCTCGACGGTTTCCGCGAGCTCGACGAGGCCGGCCTTGCCGCCTTTATCACCGAGCGCGGCCTTGCCATGGACGAGGCGGACATCGCCTTCTGTCAGCAGTACTTCCGCGATGAGGACCGCGACCCCACCATCACCGAGATCCGCGTGATCGACACCTACTGGTCCGACCACTGCCGCCACACCACCTTCGGCACCGTCCTGGATGACGTGACGATCGATGACGCCGTGGTGCAGCAGGCCTTCGACCGCTACATGGAGATGCGCCACGAGCTCGGTCGCGACGCCAAGCCCGTCAGCCTCATGGACATGGGCACCATCGGCGCCAAGTACCTCAAGAAGACCGGCGTCATGACCGATGTCGACGAATCCGAGGAGATCAACGCCTGCACCGTCAAGGTGAAGGTCGATGTCGATGGCGAGGACCAGGACTGGCTGTTCCTGTTTAAAAACGAGACCCACAATCACCCGACCGAGATCGAGCCCTTCGGCGGTGCCGCCACCTGCGTGGGCGGCGCCATCCGCGACCCGCTCTCGGGCCGCAGCTATGTGTACCAGGCTATGCGCGTCACCGGTGCCGGCGACCCCACCGTCCCGGTTTCCGAGACGCTCGAGGGCAAGCTGCCGCAGCGCAAGCTCGTGACCACTGCTGCCGCCGGCTACTCCAGCTACGGCAACCAGATCGGCCTTGCCACCGGTCAAGTCAACGAACTCTATCACCCCGGTTACGTGGCCAAGCGCATGGAAGTTGGCGCCGTCGTGGGCGCTACCCCGGCAAACCACGTTCGTCGCGAGTGCCCCGCCCCCACCGACAAGATCATCCTGCTGGGCGGCCGCACCGGCCGTGACGGCATCGGTGGCGCCACCGGCTCCTCCAAGACCCAGAACACCGAGTCCATCGAGACCTCGGGTGCCGAGGTCCAGAAGGGCAACGCCCCGGTCGAGCGCAAGCTGCAGCGTCTGTTCCGTCGCGGCGATGCCTGCCGTCTGATCAAGCGCTGCAACGACTTTGGCGCCGGCGGCGTCTCGGTCGCCGTGGGCGAGCTTGCCGACGGCCTGTATGTCGACCTTGATACCGTAACCAAGAAGTACGACGGCCTGGACGGCACCGAACTCGCCATTTCCGAGTCCCAGGAGCGCATGGCCTGCGCCGTCGCCGACGGTGACGTCGAGGAGTTCATGGGCTACGCCGCCGAGGAGAACCTGGAGGCAACCGTCATCGCCGAGGTTACCGCCGAGCCGCGCATGCGCATGGCCTGGAACGGCGTCGCCATCGTCGACCTGTCCCGCGAGTTCCTCAACTCCAACGGCGCACCCAAGCACCAGGTCGCCCACGTGTGCGCCCGTAGCGTGTGGCAGCCCAGCTGGGCCGGCACCACGCTCGCCGAGCGCATGACCTCGCTTGTCACCGACCTCAACGTCGCCTCCAACAAGGGCCTTTCCGAGCGCTTCGACTCCACCATCGGCGCCGCAACCGTGCTCATGCCCTTTGGCGGCAAGACGCAGCTCACTCCGAGCTCTGCCATGGTCGCCAAGTTCCCCGTGGACGGCGAGACCACCACGGCGAGCGCTATGGCATGGGGCTTCAACCCCTACCTGATGGAAGCCGACCAGTTTGCGGGCGCATACCTGTCCGTAGTCGAGTCCATCGCCAAGCTCGTTGCCGCCGGCTTTGAGCACAAGCGCGCCTACCTCTCCTTCCAGGAGTACTTCGAGCGTCTGCGCACCGAGGCTGAGCGTTGGGGCAAGCCCATGGCAGCCGTCCTGGGCGCCCTTATGGCCCAGGTCGACCTGGGTGCCGGCGCCATCGGCGGTAAGGATTCCATGAGCGGCTCGTTTGAGGACGAAGCCGGCGAGCTAAACGTTCCGCCGACCCTGATCAGCTTCGCTGTCGCCGTAGGCAAGGCAGCCCGCGCCGTCTCCCCCGAGTTCAAGGGCCTGACGCACCGCGTTGTCCGTATCGCCCCCGCCACCTATGGCGAGGACTACCGTCCCGATGCCCAGCAGCTTCTCGCCGCATTTGACGCTGTCGAAGCGCTCACCGCCGCCGGCGACGCCCTGGCCGTCTCCACACCCGGCTACGGCTGCGGCGCCGAGAGCCTCTTTAAGATGTGCGTCGGCAACCAGATCGGTATCGAGCTTGCCGAGGATATGGACGTGGAGAGCCTCTTCACCCCGCTCTATGGCAGCTTTATCGTCGAGCTCGCCGAGGATGCCGAGCTGCCCGAGGTCGCCGACGGCGTTGTCGTCGAGCCTCTGGGCACCACCGTTGAGGGCTATGTCATCGACACCGGCTCCGAGGTCATCGAGCTCTCCAAGCTCCAGGAGGCCTGGGAGAGCGGCATCGAGGGCGTCTTTGCCTACCGCAGCGCCGGCGAGACCCCCGAGGTCGAGGCCATCGACTTCCGTGCCAAGGATATCCACGTGTACGGCGGCGCCAAGATCGCCCGCCCGCGCGTGATCATCCCCGTGTTCCCCGGCAACAACTGCGAGTACGATAGCGCCCGTGCCTTCCGTGCCGCCGGCGCCGAGGCCGACACCTTCGTGATCAACAACCTCACGCCCGAGGCCGTCGCCGAGAGCACCCACGAGCTTGCCCGCCGCATCCGTGCAAGCCAGATTGTCATGATCCCCGGCGGCTTCTCGGGCGGCGACGAGCCCGACGGCTCCGCCAAGTTCATCACGGCGTTCTTCCGCGCTCCCGAGGTCACCGAAGCA
>DBGDZK010000184.1:0-14441 GCA_048373195.1 Collinsella sp. | reverse complement strand
ACTCCTTGCGAGTTCGCAGGCGACTTTGTCATTTGCCGACGTGCAAGTGTTCATTCGTCGACGTTTGCGACTGTGCTACTCTGCTCTTTCTGTGGTGGTAGCGGGCGTTTGCCTCAAATGAGTGAACTGACTGTCTATATCTACCTGCGGTTTCTTTGCGGTGCGCTCATTCGGTCAAGTGTCCCGTCAAGTGTTTGGTCAGCATCTGGTTTGCAGCCGGAGGCCTATTTTGCCCGCGCTGGTCGTGGCTGCCCACCCTCCTCGTAAGCTCAAATTGAGGTTCATCAGTTTGAGGAGGATGCCGTGACTGACCACGTTTTAGACCGAGCGCAGCTGGCTGAAGCCGTCGGCAACGATATTGCCGACATGGCCCATTTTTGGATGCTGCGGAAGTTCCAGTTTTTGGAGCCGGCACGCGAACAGTTCGAGATCATTGTCGACCCGTGGCTCAGCTATTGCACCGAGCCTTCGCAAAACGAAATCATGGCCTACAACATGGCATTTACCGATTGGCTGCTCTTCGAGCGCCCCTATCGCCATGGCAAGACGCTGCTCGAGCTGTATGTTGACGAACCGCCGGCATCGCTTTCGCCTGCCTCGCTCAAGCGGCTCGAGCAGGTACGCGACACGCAGTATTTCTCGCGCTTTGGCATTTTGGACAAGGATCCTGCGAACGGCATGGTTGCGCTGAAGGATACGCGTGCCGACCGTCGCTTTGATGTCTACGACCCGCATATCGTGCAAAAGGAGCATTGGAGCGACGGCGCGATCGCGGTGCGCCTCGCCTGCATCGACGATGTCTGGCTGACGGCGGGACAGCTCTATCTGTATGACATCGCGCGCCTGAGTGACACGGCGGTCGATGGACCGGGTGCGGTGCATCCCGAGGATCTGCAGGACGGCTTTGACACCTCGTGCGTCAGCTTCTTTTTGCGCCTGGTCCGCGACATCATGGGCGCCCAGGGGCGGTACGTGAAGTCGCTCAACATCTACGAGCAGGAGTGGGAGTAGGGGATGTGGCTGGCGTCGCCCTGCTGCCCTGACTTTGTCTCAATCTGTAACGTTTGGCGGCTGTTTGGGCCCGTAACTGTTACAGATTGAGACGGAAGGTTGGCGGCTGCCGAAAGATCTTGTTCTGTAACAACTAGAGGCTCAAAGACTGTCTTCCTGTTACAGATCAAGACATTTGTCAGCGGAGGCAACGGTGACGATGGTCCATTTGTCTGACGTGGTGGTGATGAAAGTGCCTAATACCGTTCTCAAACACAAACATGCGACTCGCAACACGTTGGCGCGGAATAGGATGCTCGCGCGGCTCGCGGAGACGGCCAAGCAAGGTGCGCTGCTCGCAACGCATGACAATACCGAGCTCATGTGGCTGCGACGCCATGTTGGAACCGACGATATCGCGGAGCCCGAGCCGTACCTGTTCTGTTTTCAGCATGATTGGGATGCATTGACGCCGGCGGAGCGAGCGCTGAGGACTATCAAAGGGCTTGCGAAATTTCATCCCGATTGGGCGTTTTGGGGATATGACGCCGCGCTGATATGGGGTCTGGAGGTGCCGAATGATCTGCTCGGGCCGCGTTTCCTTGTTAAGACTTGCTGTTCGGTGACGTTGAGCGGCGGGTGCAGGTTGTTGCGTCCGCAGATTGCGGGCGCGCTCGAGCGCGTCGACGGCGTGCGGGTGACGTCGTTTTGGCGCACGGCGGAGGATTGCTTGCTGCGTGCGCCGTTCTCCTACGGGTTGGCGATTGCCGATTCTGCACTGCGGGTGAAAGACGTATCACGTGGGGATTTGTGCGAGCGCCTCCGCGCCGATTGCGAGGGCAGGCGAGGGTATCGCAGGGCACAGGCGATTGCGTCGTATGCGGACGGGCTGTCCGAAAACGGCGGCGAGTCTCGGTTCCGAGCGTTCTTTATTGCGTACGGCTTTCCGGTTCCGGAGCTGCAGGTGGAGTTTCGCGACCCGCTCGATCCGAGCCAGGTGTTTCGCGTCGACTTTTTTTGGCGGCTCGAGGAGGGAACGTGCGTGATTGGCGAGCTGGACGGTAAGGGGAAGTACACCCTGCAGAGCGGCGAGG
Organism: Collinsella sp.; assembly: GCA_048373195.1. Lineage (GTDB taxonomy): Bacteria > Actinomycetota > Coriobacteriia > Coriobacteriales > Coriobacteriaceae > Collinsella. Next base: position 12,357 of record DBGDZK010000184.1, on the reverse strand, counting down.
CCCGGGAGCCGGTCGACCCATTCGTGGCAGAGCGTCAGCGGGAATCTCATCTGACAATGCTCGGGCACAAGGTGCTTCGGTTTACGTTTGATGAGCTCAAGAATCCGGGGAAGCTGGTTGAGAAGATGAGGCTGGCGGGTATTCCGCGACGGCCCGATTTGGCTGAGGAGTGGAGACGTCGGTGGTATGGGCGCTGAGAGGTTTTGTCTTGATCTGTAACGTTTAGAAGTTGTTTGAGTTCGTAATTGTTACAGATCGAGACAAACCGGTGAAACGTCGACCGAATGTCTCGATCTGTAACATCAAGGGGCCCAACAACCCTGTATCTGTTACAGATCGAGATATTTCCCTGGTGTCGCTGGGGTGGGACTGCAGCATATTCCGTCTCCCACATCCCCTCTTCCCTCCGTTAACCGATGCGTCTGCAGCAATCCAGCGGGACTAGGTGATAATGGACAAATGTTCAAGTTAATTGTGAGGGAGGAGCTCGATATGGCGTCTGCCGATCGTTCCACGTTGTTCATCAATGCGACCGTCCTGGATGGTTCGGAACATATGGAGCCGCAGCCCGACATGGCCGTGGCCGTTGAGCGCGGTCTCATCACGTGGATGGGGCCGAGTGCTGTGGCGCAGGCGCCTGCAGGTGCCGAGGTCATCGACCTGGCAGGGGCGTATCTCATGCCGGGTCTCATCAATATGCATGTGCATCTGTGCGGTTCGGGTAAGCCGGTTTCGGCGGGCGATGCGGGCGCGCTGATGAAAAAGCTCGATAATCCAGTGGGGCGCGCCATCGTGCGCCATATCCTCAAGGGCAGCGCCCAGCAGCAGCTGGCAAGCGGCGTGACCACGGTGCGCGGTGCGGGCGACCCGCTGTTTGCCGATCTGGCCGTGCGCGATGCTATCGATGCCGGCAAGTATCAAGGTCCTCGCCTGGTGGCGCCGGGAACGGGCGTCACGGTGCCGGGCGGCCATGGTGCGGGCTTGTTCGCCCAGGTGGCCAACAGTCCCGCCGAGGCAGCCGAACAGGTGCGCGACCTGTATGCGCGTGGTGCCGACGTCATTAAGCTGTTCGTGACGGGCGGCGTGTTCGACGCTACCGAGGTGGGCGAGCCGGGCGTGCTGCGCATGCCGGTCGAGGTTGCCGCGGCGGCGTGCAAGGCTGCGCACGAGGTGAGTCTGCCGGTTATGGCCCATGTCGAGAGTACCGAGGGCGTGAAGGCCGCGCTTGAGGCCGGCGTTGACACGATTGAGCACGGCGCTCCGTTGACGCCCGAGATTCTGGAGCTGTACCGTGGCGCCGCGGGCACGCAACTCGAGGGGCGTGCGCCCAGTGTTACCTGCACTATCAGCCCGGCGCTGCCGTTTGTATTGCTCGACCCGAAAAAGACCCATTCGACCGATACGAAAAAGAAGAACGGCGATATCGTGTGCTCGGGCATTATCGAGAGCGCCCGTGCCGCACTGGAAGCTGGCGTTAAGGTGGGCCTGGGTACGGACTCGAGCTGCCCGTTCGTGACGCAGTACGACATGTGGCGTGAGGTGGCCTATTTTGCCAAGTATGTCGGCGTGAGCAACGCCTTCGCACTGCATACGGCTACGCAAGTCAACGCCGAGCTGCTGGGGCTGGACGGCGAGACTGGCACGATCGAGTGCGGCAAGGCCGCCGATATCTTGGTGACGCGCGAGAACCCGCTCGATGACCTGTGCGCTCTGCGTGAGCCGATGCACGTGATGTGTCGCGGCGATCTGGTGTGCAAACTCAAGGTGAAGCGCATCCCCGAGGTGGATGCCGAGCTCGACGCGATTATGGCCATGCCAGCCGAAGCGCTGGCTGAGGAGCTGGCCCGCGACGGCGTAGCATAGGTGTGACAAAGGGACAGCTCCGTTGTCGCATACAAAAAGCCGAGGTCTCAGCGCGAGGCCTCGGCTTTTATTTGTCCTATGGTATGGCGGCTAGGAGCGCGTCTCCATCTTGGCGTGGCACTTGGGGCAGGTGACGCGGATCTTGCCCTTGCCCTTGGGGACGGAGAGCATCTGGCCGCAGTTGGGGCACTTGAGATAGGCCGTGGTCTTGCGGCCCTTCCACATCTTCTTGGCCGTGCGCTTGGCACGCTCAAAGTCTTCCTTACTGGTGCCGGCCGCGCGTGAGGTGCTGGCCGCTGCGGTTCCGCCGCCCAAGCTGGCGACGAATTTGCCCAGGCAGGGGACGTTTGCAGTCGCGGCGACAAAGGCCTCGTTCTCCTTGTGACGTGCGTCGATATTTTTGGACAGGCCGCGCAGCACGCCAATCACGATTACGGCGATGGCAATCCAGCTGAGCCACTGGATGCGGGCTATCGATCCGATCATCGCGATGACGATGCCGGCAAAACCCATCACGATGGTGAGTTCATCGGCACCATTGCGACCCTTCATAAAGTCATTCATGCAAATTGCCTTTCGTTCGATATGCTGCACGCCTTTATACCCGATTTAGAGCAAGGGGGACAGGTTAATCTGCACCAATGTGGTGCAAACATACCTGTCCCCGGAATACCAAGACGGTGCAAACGTACCTGTCCCCAATGCCCCAATTACTTGGAGAGTTTGTCGACGACGCGTTCGATTTCGGCGAGTTTGGCGGCTTTGAGGTCTTCGTCGCCCGATTCGATTGCCGAAGTCACGCAGCCCTCGATATGCGCCTTGAGCACGTCGGCGTTAATGCGCGCGAGGAGCGCCTGTGTGGCCATGAGCTGCGTGGAGATATCGACGCAGTAGCGGTCCTCCTCGACCATCCGCAGGATGCCGTCGATCTGACCGCGTGCCGTCTTGAGCATGCGGGTCACCGATTTATGGTCTGCCATCATGGCGGGTCCTCGTTTCTGGTCGATCTTCCGGATGTCCCCGTCAGTTGCGGTGAAATACGGACCGTTTAAAGGCCTAGGGCGGCACAACAGTCCGTATTTCACCGCAACTTCTGAGGATTCAGTAGGCAGCGACTGCTATGCGGCGGTCACAGACAGGGCGTGGAATTTCTCGCCCGCGGCCTCGACAGCGGCGGCGAGTTGCTCGGCGGTTACGGTGTCGGCGCACTCAACCTGGACGGTCTGGGTCTCGTGATCGGCGTCGGCGTCGGTCACGCCGGCAACGTTGAGCAGTGCCGTCTCGACAGTAGCGTCGCAGTGGCCGCACATGAGGCCGGAAGTCTTGATTGTGTATCGCATGGGTATTCCTCCCTGTTGTGTCGGCTTTCCCAGGCACCCGACCTTGACCTTCAAGCCGTCGCTCGCGTACCAAAGTACGCGTCGCTCCTCTTTCAGGTCAATCTCGGGCACCTGGAAAACCCGTTCTAAATGGACTGAATGGTGAGCTTATTTTGCCACTTTTGGCTTAAAGGATTTTAAGCGCAGCGCATTGCTTACGACGCAGACACTCGACAGGCTCATGGCCGCGGCGCCAAACATCGGCGAGAGCTGCCATCCGGTGAGCGGGAAGAACACGCCCGCCGCCAGCGGAATGCCGATGCCGTTGTAGAACAGTGCCCAGAACAGGTCCTGCTTGATGTTGCGGATCGTGGCGCGCGAAAGCTCGATGGCGCGGGCGACGTCCATGAGGTCGCTGCGCATGAGAACCACGTCGGCGCCCTCCTTGGCGATGTCGGCGCCGGTGCCGATAGCAAGGCCCACGTCGGCGCGCGCCAGGGCGGGGGAGTCGTTGATGCCGTCGCCTACCATGGCGACCTTGCCGCCCACATCCTGCAGCTCGCGGACGTGGCGCTCCTTGTCGGCAGGGAGGACGTCGGCGATGACCTGTTCGCTGCTCAGCCCCACGCGGCGGGCGATGGCCTCGGCCGTCACGCGGTTGTCGCCGGTGAGCATGCGCACGTCGACGCCAAGCGAGCGCAGTGCGGCGATGGCCCCGGCGCTCGTCTCCTTGACCTCGTCCGCCACGGCGATGGTACCGACAAGCTCGCTGTTCTTGGCAAAGAACAGCGGCGTCTTGCCCTCGGCCGCGAACTGTTCGGCAAGGCCGGCGGGAACCTTCACGCCCAGCTCGTCCATCAGACGCACGTTGCCGGCGGCGATGACATTCTGCCCCTCGCGTGCCGTAACGCCTCGCCCGGGCACGGCGGTAAAGTCCTCGACCATGCGTGCGACGATTCCGCGCGCCTCGCACTCGGCCATAATCGCCTCGGCCAGCGGGTGCTCGCTTGAGCGCTCCAGCGCAGCGGCCAGCTTGAGCAACGCCTTTTCGCTCATGGCGGGCGAGCCGTCAGCGCGCGTGGCTACCGTGATATCGGTCACAGCCGGCTTGCCGCGGGTGACGGTGCCCGTCTTGTCGAGCACCACGGTGCCCACGCTGCGTAGGTTCTCCAGCGCCTCGGCGCTCTTAAACAGAATGCCCATTTCGGCGCCCTTGCCGGTGCCGACCATAATGGCGACGGGCGTGGCCAGGCCCAGCGCGCACGGGCAGCTGATCACCAGCACGGCGACGGCGGAGGTGAGCGCTTCGTTCACGCTTCCGGTCAGTGCCGTCCACACCACGAAGGTCACGGCCGAGATCATGAACACCACGGGCACGAACACGCCGGCGACCTTGTCGGCCATGCGGGCGATGGGCGCCTCGGTGGCGTTGGCGTCCTCGACGAGCTGGATAATCTTGGCGAGCGACGTGTCGGCGCCCACGCGTGTGGCACGGAAGGTAAACGAGCCGGTGCGGTTGACAGTGGCGGCGTTGACGGTGTCGCCGGCGGTCTTTTCCACGGGGATGGACTCGCCGGTGAGCGCGCTCTCGTCCACGGCCGAGCTGCCCTCGAGCACCACGCCATCGACAGGGATGGACTCTCCGGGGCGCACACGCAGGACCTGGCCGGGAAGGATACTGTCGACGTCGACGGTGGCCTCGCTGCCGTCCTCTGCCACGACGGTCGCGGTCTTGGGCGCCAGGTCGATCAACGCCTCGATGGCGCCGCCGGTTTTTGACTTGTTGCGCGTCTCGAGGTATTTGCCCACGGTAACGAGCGACAGGATCGTGCCCGCACTCTCAAAATACAGATTGTCCATGCTCGTCATCATGGCCTCGTGGACTTGACCCGCGGCTAATTGGTCGGCCATGATGAACATGGCGTAGAGCGACCAGGCGATGGAGGCGGTGGCGCCCACGGCAATAAGAGCGTCCATGGTAGGCGCGCCGTGTGCGAGTGATTTAAACCCGTTGATAAAGTACGCGTCGTTGACGTAGGCGATGGGGATGAGCAGGACGAGCTCGGTGAGCGCGAGCGTCATGCTGTGGGTGTGGTCGGTGAAGATGCCGGGCAGCGGCCAGCCGAGCATGTGCCCCATGCCTATGTAGAACAGTGGGACAAGGAATACGATCGAGACGATGAGGCGGGTGCGCATGGCAGAGGCAGCGGCCTCCAACTTTTTGGTCGGCGACTCCATATGGGCGGCGCCGGACCTGACTTGTGTGCTGCCGTTTGAGCCGGCGGCACTGGTGCCCGCATCGACGGGCGAGGCCGAGTAGCCGGCACGGTCGACGGCGGTACAGATATCGTCGGGGGAGACCTGCGCGGGGTCATAGTCGACCATCATGGAACCGGCGAGTAGGTTGACCGCGACGCTTTGGACGCCGTTGAGCTTGCTCACGGCACGGTCCACGTGCGCCTGGCAGGCGGCGCATGTCATGCCGCCCACATCAAACTTATCTTGAGCCATGGCTTCTCCTTTCTGTAGCTTGGTGTTGGAATTGTTAACCTGCCGATACTATACACCCATACCCCCTGGGGGTGTCTAGTACAGAATAAATGTATGACATCTCGCTACAGATGAGGGTAGTTGGTTGACCGATGGGCCGTCCCAGCCAATCATCTCAATCTGTAACATCTGGATCGGTTTTTGAACCATAGCTGTTACAGATTTAGACAAACATTTCAGCCGAAAACTAACGTCTCGATCTGTAACAACTAGACCCCGTTTTACCGAGTATTTGTTACAGATCAAGACAAACAGTTGGCAGGAAACTCAATGTCTCGTTCTGTAACATTTAGACCGGTTTTTGGGTTCTAACTGTTACAGATCGAGACATTTGCCGGGGAGGGGTCCCGTCACGGCAAGACGCCCGCTCTCTAGATACAGAATCCGGGGATCACACAGGTTCGTTTGTTTGGCTTGTCCGCAGGCGTTGCGTACGTAAAGACGTCGCCGTCGTGGCCCACGCGGTTTATGTAGAGCGTGCCTTCGGTCTCCGACGTATCGGGGCTCACCGTGCGCTCCCACCAGCAGGTGTCCTTGCCCTTCCACTGGCGGACCATCGTCTCGTTCGTGGAATACGGGCTCACCTTGAGCTCGCGGAAGAGCTGATACTCCTTGCCCTCGCCGTTGTAGATGTCAGCAAGGTAGTGATAGTCCTCGACAAACGAATCGGGCGGTTGCGCGCCGCACAGCTCGACCATGGCGGGCAGCCAAAGGGTTGCGGGCAACTCGCTCAGGCACGATGCGCTGTTGGCGGCGCCCACATTGTTCGAGACCTTCTTGACCCCTTTAATGAGTGCGCGCAACTCGTTGGGCAGCAGCTTAAGGCCGTCGCCGTTGAGCCATTCCCGCAGCTCGCAATCTGCCCAGCCGGCGCTCGGCGGTTCAGCTGCAGCGTTGCGCTCGGCAATACCCGCGTCGAACATAAACGTCAGCCCGGCCTTGCCCGTACCGTCCAGAAGCTCATCGTGACGGATGCCCACAAGCTGCGCGCCGACCTCCAGCCCGTTGGTGAGCGTGACACGCTTGGTGCACGGATAGGGGATATGCCCATCAGCGTCGAGCAGGTGGTAACGCTTGGCAATCTCGCGTGCCTCGCTACGGGTCTCGGCGGCCTTAATCTTGAGCGAAATCTCCTGCAGCTGATCCCAGGTGTAGTCGTCAAGTGAACCGCGGATGCCGTCAAGGTAGTCGGGGATGCCAAAGCCATGGGTTGCCGCCCCGATAACGCTGAGCCCCGCAACGGCTGCGATAGCGCCGCCGATAATAAAGCGGCGGCGGGTCATGGCATCGTGGCGGGCCTGATTCAGGATCTCTCGTGCGCGCTCGCCGGCGACGTCGACCTTAAGGTGCGTGCCAGAATCGATATCAATCGCGGCCTCGTCTCCTGTGCCTTCGCGGCCCTCGGATTCGGCATCAGTGAGGTATGCCGAGAGCACCTCGAGCATCTGCTGCTCGGTGGGACGATCGCACTGCTCGACTGAGAGACCCTTCATGATGATTTGGACGAGCGCTTCATCGCCCTCGCAGCGCGGCTCGAGCGGCGCCGGCTTGGTCTTGGTCTTTACGAGATAGAACGAGCCGGTTGCAGTGGCGTCCGTCGACTCAAAGTCAAACGGTTTGCGACCGCTGTAGAGCTGGTACAGAATGCTCGAAAGCGCGTAGACATCGATTGCCGGCGAACGGCGAAGGGCCGCGATGCCTTCGATATCCTGCGTGAGCATCTCGGGCGCGGCGTATGCGGGCGTGGCAAAGCGCCAGATGTCGGCGCGCCGGGTGATCGTGTCGTCGCCGAGGGCCATGGTCGCGGAGCCCATGTCGATGAGGCAGGGGTCAAAGGAGCAATCGGCAATCTGCTGCTCGAGCGTTCGGCTGGTGGTGCGGAACATGATATTGGCAGGCGACAGGTCGCGATGAATGACCGGATTCACGAGGCCTTGGGTCATCAAGAGTGCGCGAAGCACGGCGTTTCCGACGGCGGCGACCATCTGGGTGGTCAGCCCGCCCGAGGCATCGTGCGGAAGCAAGGGCAGCGCCTGCTTGAGCGAGGTTCCCTCGACCCACTCCATGAGGATGAGCGGGTCATCCTCGCGCGATCCGTAGCCATAGACGCGCGGAAATCCGCGCAGGTGCGAGACGGTACACAGATGACGGTACTCCTCGAACAGCGCGGCGGTGTTGGCCAGGTGCGCTGCCGATTGCTCGGCGGAGCGGTCGGGGGCTTGGCCGGAAAGGATGGCGTTGTCCTTGAGTAGCTTGACGGCAAAGACCTCGCCGCTCGTGTTGGTCGCGCGCAGCACGTGTCCGATGTTGCCGTTGTTGCGGTGGGCCGTCTGGAGAATAAGCGTCATAAACCGACGTTTGGCGTCGTCCTCGGCGCTGGGGTCGACCGCCACGGCGGTATCGAACGTATCGAGACGGATGAGTTTGTCGCCATAGGCGCTATCGGTAGTATCCATGGCGTTCCTTTGTCTGGCATGGGTTGCCGCACGTATACGTGAGCAGTGCGGATATCGGTAAAGTACCATGATAGCCGCACTGCCCACGTATACCGCTGTGCATTGTCGTTTACGACGCAGAAGGTAGAAGACGAAAGACGGACGGCGACCGTCTTTCGATCGCCGTCCGCGCTAGTCCACAATGACAAGGAATGTCGTATAGAGACCCAAATGAAGTCTGTCGCTGTTGGCGATTTCCACGGGGGGATAGATCTTGCCGGGCTCGCGTTGGTCGCGCGGCGGCTCAATCACAATATCGCCGTCGCGCGCGCCCGATTCGAGCACCGTGCCGTTGGTCGATCCAAGGCCCTGGGCGTACCAGTGCTCACCCTCAAGCCAAATGCGAAGATGCTCGCGCGATGCGTCGGCGCCCACATCGGTGATGCTGGGCGAGGTTTTGGGCAGAGAACCAATCACGGTGCCGTGCGGATCGCGTGTGAGGGGATGGATTTGCATGTCGGCGCAGTTGTCGGCATGGGTTCTGAGCAGACCGAGGTTGGGGGCGACGGTGCGCGGCTGCTCCAGGCTGCTCATAAAGCCACGTCCGACGGTAGTTTCGGTGGTGCCAAAGTGCTCGCCCGTCTTGCTGTCGCAAAAGCGCTCGACGGTGGCCACGCCCTGAACGGGATCGGCGAGCGCCCCCGTTGCCACAAAGAGCATAAGGTAAAGCGTGCTTTTCTCGCGCACGGCATTGCCGTCAAAGTTGTCGATGCGATTGAGGGCATTTGCATATAGGCGGCTGTCCAGCTTGTAGCTGGTGAGAGCCGACATCATTTCGTTGGCGGCCGGACCGCGATAGTGCTCGGCGATTGCCCGATAGGCGGACTCGCCGCCGCCGAGCTTGCTGCAGATTGCCGAGGAAAGGTTGAGCGTGGTGACGGTAAAGTCGCTGTAGATGGAGGGCGCGCACTGGTCAGGCTTGCGATGGACGATGTAACGGGTGAGATACGAGCGGTTGGAAGAGCATTTCTCGAGCAGGGTACTGCCGAGATAAGAGTTTCCATTGATAAGCATTCGGGCGATCTCGAGATGTTTAAGACCGCCGAACGAGCGAATATCGTTATAGAGGACCGAGCAAGGCGTCTCTGCTGCCACGGATACCTCCTTTGATTGCTTCCTAGCCAATATGGCGATAGGAATTAATGGCCCCCGGTGGGCGACGTATTAAATGGCCGCGCAATATATAGCGTAACCAAAGCAACATTATAGGCCACATGTTCGAAATTGCAGGAAGCCTGAGAGATTTGGTTTGGACTGGACGGAAATCCCCCTCTGTCTTGATCTATAACAATTAGGACCGATTTTACTCGGTAACTGTTACAGATTGAGACGTTTGTGAACCGTGTCGACCGTTTGTCTCGATCTGTAACACGTAGAGGAAGATTTGCCCTGTAACTGTTACAGATTGAGACAATCAGCCGGGCCCACCTCGTCCGCCTCGTCATCTGTGGTTTACGTGGGGGCATGCGAAGCACGGGTATACTAACCGGCGGCGAATCTGCTCCATCGCTTAGAGCTGCTGCGTCTGGACGGCGCGTGATAGGGCTGCCAAAGCGATCGCCAGCGTGCTGAGCAACGTCCTCTCTGTGCGCACCCGTTTTTGTATGTATTAGCGCACTACCAAGCACGCCCGCGCGGCCGCATGCCGTGCCCATAGCGCGTGCAGATAAGGAACAACAACATATGCGTAATTCTGTATCTGACGTCACGGACGCCGAGATCCTGGACGAGGCCCGCGAGGCTATGACCCAGGCTGCCTTCGATGCCGCCGATGAGGCCAATGCTGCCCAGGCCGTCGAGTCCGCTACCGAGAGCCTGCCCGCCTTTGACGAGCTGGGGCTTTCCGACGAGATGCTCCGTGCTATCGAGAACCTGGGCTACACGGCGCCCACGCCCGTTCAGGCCGGCTCCATCCCCGTGGTGCTCGAGGGCCGTGACCTGCTTGCCGCCGCCCAGACCGGTACCGGCAAGACAGCCGCCTTTTTGCTGCCGACCATGAACAATCTGGAGCACATCGCTCCTCCCAAACCCGTGCGCGAGCGCGGCGGCCGCAACCGTCGTCGCGGTGCTAAAAAGCCCGAGGGCAACGGTCGAGGCCCCGTGATGCTCGTCATCACCCCTACGCGCGAGCTTGCCCAGCAAATCGACGAGGTCGCAAGCAAAATCGCCGACGTCACCGGCCATGTTGCCGTGACCGTCGTGGGCGGCGTGAGCTACAAGCCGCAGACCGCGGCACTTAAGTACGGCTGCGACATCCTGGTCGCAACGCCGGGCCGTCTGGTCGATCTGATCGAGCAGGGCGCCTGCCACCTGGACGAGGTTAAGGTCCTGGTGCTCGACGAGGCCGACCGTATGCTCGACATGGGCTTTTTGCCCGCCGTCCGGCGCATTGTGCGCGAGACGCCGGCCGAGCGCCAGACGCTGCTGTTCTCGGCGACCCTCGACGAGGAGGCCGTGGGCGAGATCACCGACCTGGTGAGCGACCCGGCTCGCGTGGAGATCGCACCTGCCACGTCGACCGCCGACACCGTCGATCAGTTTGTGTTCCCGGTGTCCATCGAGGCCAAAAACAACCTGCTGCCCGAGTTCCTCAAGAAGGAGGGCCCGGAGCGCACTATCGTCTTTATGCGCACCAAGCACCGCGCCGACAGCTGCTGCCGTCGTCTGGAACGTAAGGGCATCAAGGCCGCCGCGATTCATGGCAACCGCAGCCAGGCCCAGCGCGAGCGTGCCCTTTCGGCCTTCCGCGACGGTACCGTCGACGTGCTGGTGGCAACCGACGTGCTCGCCCGCGGCATCGACATCAGCGACGTGCGCTACGTCGTGAACTTTGACGTGCCGGCCGAGCCGACCGACTACATCCACCGTATTGGCCGTACGGGCCGCGCTGGCGAGCTGGGCTGGGCCATCACGTTTGTGACCGAGCAGGACGTCGACGAGTTCTACGAGATCGAGAAGCTCATGGACAAGACGGCCGATATTTACGAAGCCGGCGACCTGCACGTGGGTCCCAACCCGCCCGCCGTTGACCCCGAGCGCGATCCTGCCGCCTTTAAGGTGAAGAAGAAGACTAAGCGCGGCAAGTCCAAGAGCAAGAAGAAGCTTGAGCAGGCGCGTCGCGACGGCAAGCGCAACGGCGATGACTACGGCGATGTGGCCGGTCGTTCCAACCGCGGTCGCGACGAGCGTCGCGGCGACGGCGAGCGTCCGAGCCGTCCCAAGCGCGGCGGCAAGACCCGCGTGCGCGAGGGCGTTCAGGCTCGCGTGGACGAGGCTGTTGAGAGCGTGGCCCGCGAGGTGGCTGCCGAGGAGCGCGGCGGTGCTGTCGAGCAGGCCCCGCGTGGCAACCGTGCCGAGCGTCGTGCCAAGCAGTTCCAGGGCGAGGCGCATCGCCGCCGCCGCGAGGACGAGGATCGCGGTGGCCGTCGTCGTGTCGAGCGCGAGGACGAGGGCCACGGTTCGCGCGGTGGCAAGCGCGGTGCGGGCGACCGCCGTCGTTCCGGTCGCGACGGCGAGCGCGGCGGGCGCGATGAGCGCCGTGGCGGCGAGGGCCGTGGTGAGCGCGGTGCCCGCGGTGGCGAGTCCCGTGGCGGCAAGCGCTTTGAAGAGCGCGGTAGCCGCGGCGGCGAGCGTCGCGAGGGTGCTCGCGGCAATGGCGGCCGCGGCGGCGCCGCTCGTTCTAACGAGTCGCGCGATCGTCGTGACCCGCGTGCCAGCCGCGATCGTCGCGATGACTGGCGCAACTACGACGATACCCGCGAGGAGCGTCGCGGCGGCTATCGTGGTGGGCGTGGCGGCAACCAGGCCGGTTCCCGTGGCGGCCGCGCCGGCGGTCGCGATAACCGTGGCAGCTACGGCAACAGCCGTGGCGGCAAGCGCGGCGGCAGCTCCCGTCGCCCCGGCGACGGCGGCGGCAAGCGTAAATAACACACGCATCGCCCGCTAGAGCGAGGTGAACCAAGGGCCCCGAGCAACTACGCTCGGGGCCCTTTTTGTTCAAGACTTTAGTCCGCTGGCCGCGCAGCGGCCAGCTTTAAACCACCCGCTACGCGGGTGGAGACAAACGGCTTTACAAAGCCACCCCTCCGACCGATATTGACGATTGTTCAGGCCGTCAAGAATTCGAGTCG
>DBGDZK010000183.1:0-54821 GCA_048373195.1 Collinsella sp. | reverse complement strand
GGTTAAGTTTGCTGCTCTACAGTCCTGCGCAAGACGGAAAGCACATTAAGTGCTTTCCTTTGCGTGCGGAACTCGCGACAAACTTAACCCCCGCCCTCAGCCCCGGAAGCCCTCCCTGCCGTCACATTATTCAACCAGTTTTGCGGGCGTGCGCCGCTGCGCGGCTAGCCCGCGTGCTCCTCGGCGAGGTTGGTCTGATTGTTTTTGTTGAAGCTCTGCCTTTGGCTCAAATGGAAACGGGAGACGCATCTGCATCCCCCGCTTTTGTTGTGGTTACTCTAGGTCAATAAATTTAGTGCTTAGGATCTTGCCGTCTTTTACTAGCATTCTGGCCATGGTGGGGCCTCGGGTGCCTCTGGGGTAGCTGGCGCTGCCCGGGTTGAGGACTAAGCAACGGCCCACTTGGGCTTCTTTGGTTACGTGGGTATGGCCGTTGATGGCTACGTCTACGGATCCCACCGGAAGGTCTTCGCGGTAGTGGGCTACGGCGAATTTGAGGCCTTCGTAGGTAAAGAGCGCAAGACGGTCTACATCGGGGCCGTAGTCGCGGTAGTAATCGTTGTTGCCCAGTACGGCCCGAACGGGGGCGATGGTGCATAGGTGCTCGTAGTCCATCTCTGACGTGAGGTCGCCGGCGTGGATGATCAGGTCTGCGCCCTCAAGCTCATCCAAGAGCGCAGGCGATAAATAGCCGTGGGTGTCCGAGATGATGTCGATACGCTTGGCGCTTGCACTGTTCATGGGATCCCTTCCGCAAAAAACGATTCGGCAGATACATACAAAAAGGCCCCACGGCTCCGCAGACGATGGGTCTACAGGGCTGCGGGGCCAGTGTGCTAGAGACTCAGAGCCTTCTTGAGCGGCACGACGCGGCGGCGCGAAACCGGCACGCGTTCGTCGACGCCCGTAATGCCCAGCTGGATGGCGCCCGAGGGCACCGTCTCCACATCCGTGACGCACGCCAAGTTGACGATATAGCGGCGGTGAACACGGAAGAAGCCAAAGTCGCAGAGCTTGGCCTCAAACTGCGCCAGCGAGGTCGTCGACAAAAAGCGATCATCGACGGTATAGATGCAGGAGTAATCGTCCTTGGCCATGATAAAGCGAATGTCGTCCACGGGAATGAGCACCTTGCGGCCGCCCTTTTCCACCGGGATACGCTCGATGGTCACCTTGCTGTCCGTAACCGGCTTGGTGCGTTGCATGACCTTCTCGATCGCGCGATCCAAGCGAGCTTCCTCGACCGGCTTCATCAGATAATCGACGGCATCCACGTCGAATGCCTCGACCGCATGGTCACTATACGCAGTCACAAACACGATCGCCGGCGGATTTTTGAGCTTATGCAGCGCCTCGGCAAGTTGCAGGCCCGAGGCACCGGGCATCGAGATATCGAGAAACACGACATCCACGCGACTTTCCATAAGCATCTCGATGGCGGAGCGGACGCTCGACGCCTCCGTGATCGTGCCGATCTTGCCCGTTTGCTCGAGCAGGAAGCGAAGCTCCGAGCGAGCCGGCGCCTCATCATCCACAATCATCGCACGCAGCATAGGGATAAAACCTTTCGTCAACTAACTACGCCGGGCATCCGTCGCATGACGTTGAGCCCGTAGCCTTTTATTTTACTCTTGAATGTCAAAGATGCTCTCTGACAAATCAAGATGAAGGAGCACTTTGGTGCCCTTGCCCGGCGCCGATTCGACACGCGTATAGGAGTGCGGCCCATAAAAGCGATGGATGCGCTCCGAAATATTGTGCATGGCCACACCGGCGCCGCCACCCTGGGGAGAGCTGGCGTCGGGACGGGCAGAACGCTCGTCAAACAGTCTGGCGGCGGTACCCTCATCCATGCCCACGCCATTATCGGCCACGGCAATCAAGATTGCATCCTCGCCGTCTTGGTGAACGGTCACGTCGATCCTCAGGGCGTCGTCATCGCCCATACCATGACGTACGGCGTTCTCGACAATCGGCTGGATCACGAACGCCGGCACCAGCGTATCTTCCACGTCCTCGGACACATCGAACGTCGCAAGCACGCGGTCCTCGCCAAAGCGGGCCTTCTCAAAGGTAAGGTAGCGCTTGGTCTGTGCGACCTCGCGCGAGACCGGAATAAGCGATCCCGAGTTGTCGAGCGTGGCACGATAGAACGATGAGAACTCACGAAGCAGTTCGCGGGCCCGCAGCGGGTCGGTGCGCGTAAACGATGCAATGGTGTTCAGCGTGTTGAACAGGAAGTGCGGGTTAATCTGCGCCTGCAGCGCACGCACCTCGGCGCGCGCCGTGAGTTCCTTTTGCACCTCGAGCTCGTGGATGGCGAGCTGCGTGGACAAGATCTCGGCAAAGCCCGAGGCAAGCGCATACTGGGTACGGTCGACGGCGCGCGGGGTCTTGTAGTAGAACTTGAGCGTGCCGACGGTACGATCGCCCACCTTGATGGGGGCGATAATGCCGGCGGGGACTTGGTTGTGCGAGCCGTCCGAGCCCACGACATCCACCATACGGTTGAACGACTGCACGATGCCATGTTCGATAACGTAGCGTGTGGCAAGCGTGTGGATGGGAGTATCGGGCAGCAGTTTTTCCTCAAACTCGCCCGCGCAGGCAAGCACGTTGTCCTCGTCGGTGATGGCCACCGTCATGGCGCGCGTCTCGGGCAAAATGCGCCGGCACACCAAACGCGCCGACTCCTGCGTCAGACCGCCCTTAATGTCCTCGAGCATGGCCGAGGCCACCGAGAGCGTCTCCTCGGTGTACTGGGAGCGCACCGAATCGGGATTGAGCGTCAAAAAGATAAAGATGCACAGAAAGATGCACAGCAGCGCGCAGGCAATCACCGTGGCGATCGGCTCGATACCGGTCACCAAGGCAAAAATAAAGTACACCAGCACACAAATGGCGCAGGCAACGGCAATGATGCGAAAGATTGATATTGAACTATCGCGCTGGGCGCGGCGGTCGATCATTCGGCCCCCTCCAGGATACTGATCAGTTGTGCGTCACGCCAAAGCCCGTCCATGATCTTGGGCCAAAAGCTCTGGAAACGCAGGTAGCTTGCAGCGTTTTGGCGCGCGTAGGTCTTGGCCTCGTCAATACCGTGACGCCAAATGCGCAGGTATCCCTCGTGCTCGCGGGTAAACATGCTGCGGACCATGGCGGTTTTGCGCACGCGGTCGTCGAGCTCGCGCGAAATCCACGGGCCCGGATAGGGCATGAGCGACGCGGCCGTGACGGGAACGAGCTCCTGCTGGTGCGCGGCAAACGTCAGCTTGGCACGCTCGTAGTACCAACGGTACACATCCTGCATAAAGCGCGGCGAGCGCTTCTCGGACTCGGGCGGCAGGTGACGAACGACCCACTCGTTGTCAAACCACACGTCGTAGCCAAACATGCGCATATTAAAGAGGTAATCTAGGTCCTCGCCTCGGGTGATAAACGGGTCAAACGCCACACGGGTAAAGGCGCGGGCATGAAGCGCCACAAGGCCGCCGCACACGTAGTTTGAACGAGAGATACGGGTGCCCGAGAGCGCCTTTTTCATCCAGCGATTAAACTCGATGCGTTTGGTCCACCAACGATGGCAAATGCCCACCTTGTCTGTGGGCGCCAACGGCAATCCGTCTCGATCGTAAAAGTAACCGCTCTTAACCAAAATCGGCAGGCCTTGACGCGTCTGCTGGCCCAGTGCATAGGTCGCGCGCTTCATAAAGTCGGCGTCGATGACAGTCTCATCGTCATCCAAAAAGATAACCGCGTCATGCCCCAGCACAGCGGCACAGGCTAGCCCCATGTTGCGGATGGCACCGTAGCCTCGCAGGCTCACGCACTCGCCCGAACCCTTGGGCGCGATCTGAGCAACCCGGTCTGCGATGCGCGAGGCCTGGGTGTTGGTGACAACGGTGACCTTGAGCGTGGGATGCGCGTCGACAATCTCGCGCACGCGCAGCGACACATCGGCTGTGGCAGAAACGGGACAGACCACCAAAAGGATGATGCGCGGGATGTCACGTACCTGCTCAAGCGAGGCCAGGCAGCGGTCGAGTTCGGGATTGTCGGCGTTGAGTCGCGTCGAATGATCATAGGTGCCAGGGGCGTTTGCGCAAGCGTCATCGCCCGCCCAATACGTTGGAATCACGACCGTGGCGTTCATGCCTTACCCTCCCTGCAACACAAAAACGGGACGCCGCCAAACACAGGCGACGCCCCGCGACCTAGCTGATTCCATCATACCCACTTGGGCAAATCATTGCTCGCAAGTCGCAATGTTTATTGCGGATAACCCCAAAAGAGTACCGTGGACAGGCACAATAGCCGCTCGCTCCTATGCGGCATGCTCTGCCGCCCGAGTCATGCGGGACAGGCGGACCAGCAGCATAAAGCCAACGACCAGCAGCACGCCAATGGAAAGGACGCCCAGCGACGGGTTGCCGGTCAGCGAGGTAACGACCGACACTAGGAAGGTACCCATGACGCTTGCATAACGACCAAAGATGTCAAAGAAGCCGTAGTACTCGTTGGACTTTTCCTTGGGGATAATGCGACCAAAGTAGCTACGGCTGAGCGCCTGCACGCCGCCCTGGAACAGGCCGACCATAATGGCAAGCACCCAGAACTCAAAGGCGGTCTTTAGGAAGAACGCGGCGAACAGCACAATGCCCATGTAGGCGGCGACTGCCACCAGGATCATGTTGAGCGTGCCCACGCGTCCGGCGAGCTTGCCGTAGATGATGGCGGACGGAAAGGCCACGAACTGCGTAACGAGCAGCGCCAGCACCAGCTGCGTCGAATCGATGCCCAAAGCCGAGCCGTAGCTGGTAGCCATGGAAATGACCGTGTGCACACCGTCGATATAGAAGAAGAACGCAATCATGTAGACCAGCACGGTCTTGTTGTGGGCGATCTCGCGCATGGTGTGTCCGACCTCGGAGAACACACCGCCCACGATGTGGCCGATAGTGTCCTCGGGACCGCGCTCGCGACCGTACTTTTGCTTATAGGTGCGAATGAGCGGCAGGGTAAAGATGAGCCACCAGGCACCAGTGATGATAAACGACAGACGCGTTGCCAGCATGGTAGGGACGCCAAGAGCGGGGCCACCCATGATGAGCGCCAGGCAGATGACGAACGGCACAGTGGAACCGATGTAGCCCCAGGCATAGCCCGAGCTGGACACGGCGTCCATGCGCTCGTCGGTGGTAATGTCGGGCAGCATGGCGTCGTAGAACGTCATAGAAGAGTTAAGGCCGATGGTGCACAGCACGTACACGGTCAAAAATGCCATGGCGGACATTGGGATAGCCTGCGCCAAGCAAAGAACCAGGCCCGTGAGGAAGAAGCCCAAGAAGAACTTGATCTTGTTGCCTGCGTAGTCGGCAAGCGCGCCCAGAATGGGCATGAGCATGGCAATGACCAGCGAGGCGATCGTCTGCGCATTGCCCCAGGCGACCACCAGGTCGGCCGAGGAAGCGCCGGTATTGATGGCGTTAAAGTAAATGGGCACCACCGAGGTATTGAGCAGCACAAGGGCCGAATTGCCCACATCATACATAACCCAGTTACGCTCGAGCTTGGTGTATTTCATGGACAGGGACCCTTCGTATTCGCCCGATATGCAGTTAGTTCATCGTACCCCAATTGTCCAGAACCGCCGGTAAGGATTCGGCAAAGGGGCACGCACGGGCCCTATTCCTCGCGGTCGAACTCCTCATCGGCATTGAGCACGCGACCGCTGTAGTTGACGTGACTGGTCACGGCATCCATGTCACCGGTCTCGATAAAACGTGCGACCGTGCACTCGTAATCGCCCAGCGCGCGATCAAAGACCTCGGGGAAACTCTCGTTCGAGACCTCGTCGGTAAAGGGATTCTTCCATGTCAGATGGCCCAGGTTACCGGTGCGCTCGGGCAACTCCGTCGTCACGCGATGAGCAAGGCCGTCGAGCAGCGAGTAATCGTGCACCAAGCCCTCAACCAGCGAGATCGCGCGCGTCTTTGCGGAGCCGGCCGGCTCAATCGCGCGGTAAAGTCGCTGCATATTGGCAACGGCAGCACCGTACTCCCCCGCCGGAATGTCAATGCCGTACACGCGTCCGGCAACATAGCTCATCAGCACGCCGGCCACGCGATTGATGCGATCGGTAGTGACGATCTCGCCCGCCGGCGGGTAATCGTCGACCGTAGCGCCATCGCGTTTAAGCTGCAGCATCAGTACATCCAGGTCGCTCTCGATCACGGCATGGACCTGACTGCTCGAATCCTCAAGCTCTGAATCGGACTCCACGATGCCAAACTGCTGCTCATAGACAAAGGGATGGGCGTTGCGGTCGAGCACGTAATGAGACAGCAGGCCCAGCGCAAAGGCGCGACCCAAGCTGGCGTCGCGCGGCAGCAGATGCGACACGCCGTCGCGCAGGCACGCGAACTGGCGAGACATACGCGACCGATGCATGACCTGCGCCAGCAGCGTGCAGTCGGAAACACGCGGTGTCAGAATGTGAAAGAAAAACGGGTCGGGGCCTTGGTTGCCCAAGATAAAGGCAATGCGCTCTTCATCGGACGTGATGACGCCCTGCGGAAGACGGTCGATGCTTTCCTCGCCAAACAGATGATGGGTGATAAGCGCGGGCATAATGATCCTTTCGATTTCATTCGATGCCACCCATTATGCCCACCGCGCGCCCATGCCAAACCTGCGATGGTAAACGACGGCATGCAGACCGTCTACGCAAGCCCCAAGTGTGCTTTAACCTCGGCAGCGCGACGGCGGGACACGGGCACCGTCGAGGTTACGCGATCGAGTCTGAGCTCCATAAGACCCGTGGAACCGATCTCGACATTGTGCACGTCTTCCAAATTGACCAGATAGCTGCGATGAACGCGAATAAAGCCCTCGGAGACCAAGCGACGCTCGAGCGAAGAGATCGACTCATTGATCAGGTACGTTCCCTCGGCGCAGATGGCGTTGCAAAAATCGGCGCGCGCCTCAAAGTAGCAGACGTCTGCGGCGGGAATGAACACCTTTTTGCCCCCGCGGTCCACCGTCAGACGCAAAGGCTGGCGCGGAGCGTGGATAACACGACGGGCACCCAAGGCTGCCTCGATCTTGTCGAGTGCCTTTGACAGGCGTGCGTCCTCGACCGGCTTGACGACATAGTCGACCGCATCGAGGTTATACGCATCAGCGGCAAATTCGGCAAACGCCGTCACAAACACAACCACCGGCGGCGTCTTTAGGTTCTGCAGCGTCTCGGCAAGCTCAATTCCCGAGCGACCGGGCATGGTAATGTCTAAAAACAACACGTCGGGCTTGTTCGACAGAATCGACTCCACGGCTTCGGTGACATTGCCCGCCTCGGCAATCTGACCCACACGCGTATCCTTTTCCAACAGATAGCGTAGCTCAGCCCTAATGGGAGGCTCGTCATCAACCACCAAGATGTTCCAGCCTTCGGACATATGTGCTTCCCCTCTTTTTCTCTCAATCCAACCGCGTGCTACGCCGTCAACGGCGCAGGCTCATGCGGCTCGCCGTTCAGCTCGACGATGACCTGCGTTCCCACGCCCTCCTGGGACTTCACGCGCATGCCGGAATCTTCTCCGTAAAAGAAATGGATGCGCTGAAGCACGTTGAAGAGCGCCAGGCCGCAACCTCGCTTGACGGAGCCGTCGGCGGTAATGCTCTCGGGCTCTTCCAGGCGATGTTGCTCAAACAGATGCGCGCAGACCTCTTCGCTCATACCGATGCCATCGTCCTCGACGATGATCTCCAAACCGTCATCGGTCTCGAAAGCCCTAACATGAATAGAAAGCGGCTCGGTCTCGCGCTGCGCGTGCTTGATGCAGTTTTCGAGCAACGGCTGCAAGATAAACGGCGGCACCATGCAATCGCGCACCTCAAAGTCGATATCGACCGAGACGCGCAGACGGCCGTCGCCATACCGGGCCTGCATAAGATTGATATAGCGAGTGCCCTGTTCCACCTCGTGCTCGAGCGTTGTGAGGGTATCGGAATCAGAAAGCGTCTGACGGTAGTAATTGGAAAAGTCGATCAGCAGCGACCTGGCCTTGTCCGGCTCGGTACGTACGAGCGACACGATGGTGCTGATGGTGTTAAACAGAAAATGAGGATCGACCTGCGATTGCAAGGCGCGCAGCTCCACGCGGGCCGTAAGCTCGTCCTGGCGCTCGAGCTCAAAGCTCGCAAGCTGCGTGGAAATGAGGTCGGCAAAGCCCGAGGCAAGCGCCGTCTGGCGCATATCGATGCTGCTCAGACGGGGATAATACAGCTCGAGCGTGCCCACGCAATGCCCGCGCACGGTAAGCGGTGCGACAATACCGGCGCGCAGGCGCGGAAAGTAGCCACCTGTCTCGGTCGAGGCATCGCGCGAGAACACGCTTTGCTCACCGCTGTTGATCACGTTGAGCGTAGTCCGCAGCACCACCGGGGTGCCCGCGGGGCATTTTGCCGAGTCCTCGCCCCAGCTTGCCAACACCTGCTTGCCGTCGGTAAAGCAGATGGCAGAGGCGATAGTTTCGGACAGGATGATCTTAGAGGCGCCTAGGGCAGCTTCGGGCGTAAGGCCGCGCGACGTGTAGGCGAATATTTTTGAAGCGATGGCGAGCGTGCGGTCGGTTGCGCTCGATGTGAGGTCGTCGGGAACGACAAAGACGTACGAGAAGAAGAAGCACAGCATGACCAAGCCGGCAATGACGACAACGGCCGGAACGGGATTGGGATTATCGGTTAGATCCCAGATGAGCAGCAGGATAAGCAGCGGAACGACAATACCGAGCAAAATGGCTTGAACCACATGCTGAGCGGTACGAAAGACCTTGGTAGAGTTGTAGCTCTTGCCCAGAATCAGCCTATTGAGATCCACCGTCATCTCCTTCTTACCGACGCACCCCATAGCAATAAAGAGGGCCGCAAGCGACCCTCTCCATTGCATTATGCAATCAAATACTGTGTTTTACATCAAGCCATCGATGAACGGTAGCTTAGGCGCTGTACTTGTTTGCCTCGCCGAAGGTGCCGCCCTCGACAATCCAGCCGTCCTTCATGATGACGTCCATGTTGTCGGTGTTGAGCACGTGGATGTCGGCGGCGACGTCACCGTTGACGACCAGCAGGTCGGCGCACTTGCCGGCCTCGATGGAACCGGTCTCGTCCTCGATGTGACACATCTTGGCACCGTTGAGGGTGGCGCAGGTGATGGTCTCGACCGGAGTGAAGCCGATCTTGTCGACGAACTCGTACATCTCCTCGATGGAGCAAGTGCCGTACGGGGTGACGAAGGAGAAGGAGTCGGAGCCGATCGTCATGACGACGCCGCGCTTCTTGGCCTCGCGCAGGCAGTCGTAGTTGCGCTGCAGCTCCTTCTCGACCAGGGTGCCCTCGTACTTGTCGTGCAGCTCGGGAACGTAGACGGGCGGATAGGTGGCGTACCAGGTGGGCAGGAAGGCGATCGTCGGAGTGAAGAAGGTGCCCTGCTCGGCCATGAGGTCCATGGTGCGCTCATCGATATCGAAGCCGTGAATCAGCTGCTCGCAGCCAAAGCGAACGGAATCGTAGGCAGCGGCGTGGTTGTTGTAGCAGTGGCTCCACACGGGGATGCCGACCATCTTTGCCTCTTCGACCACGGCCCGGATCTCCTCGGAGCAATAGTGCTGGTCGCGACCAGAGTCCCAGCGCCAGATGCCACCACCGGTTGCCCAGATCTTGATGGCATCGGGGTTCTCACGCAGGCGACGGCGGACGGCCTTGCGCAGATCCCAAGGACCGTCGACCTGATCGCCCCAGGGGTGCGATTCCTTGTTGAGCTCCTGGCTGCAGTGGTGGGAGTCGCCGTGGCCGGCAACACGGCAGAAGCCCAGACCGGTGGCCAGAACGCGCGGGCCCTTAAAGACGCCCTTGTCGATGCAGTCACGGATCTGGATACCAAAGCGGCCGATCTCGCAGACGGTGGTGAGGCCGTGGGTGAGGCAGTCGTAGGCCTGCTTGACGGCGACGGCCTGCTTCTCGAGGAGCGGCTGCATGACCCAATCGGTGTCATCGTCGGTCAGGTTGCCCGAGAAGTGCAGATGGGTGTCGATCAGGCCGGGAAGGACGGTCTTGTCAGCGGCGTCGATAACCTCAACGCCCTCGGGAAGGTCCTGCATAGCACCGGCGTACTCGATCTTGCCGTTGTCGTCGACGAGAACGAGGGAGTTCTCGACCGGCTCGGCACCGGTACCGTCGATGAGCTTACCGCCAACGATTGCATACTTAGTGGACATGGTTCCTCCTTATGGATCCATATAGTGGGCGAGGCCGTGTTGGGTTAAGGCCTCACAAAGCTACCCAAGTGGTGCCGGGTTCGGTGCGCGGAAGAGAGGGTCCCGCGCACCTGATCCGCCCCGGCTCGGCGTTACTTTTTGCGGGAATTGGTGAAGGCCATGAGAGCCAGGCCGACGGCCAGCCAGCCGATCACGATGCTCCACTCCACCATGTTGAGGGAGGCGGGAGAGAACGGAATCACGAGCAGGCCGATGATGATGGCGCAGGCAGCGATAGCGAGGCCGATGCCAAACTTGCCGCCGGGCACCTCGTAGGGACGAGGCAGGTCGGGCTCGGTGAAGCGCATGCGCAGGCAAGCGAGGGCGACCATGCCGCAGGAGAAGATGAAGGCGAGAGCCGACACGTTGGTCAGAGGGATGAGCATGTTCTTGCCCAGGAACGGACCGACGACGGTGATGGCGCCCAGAACGACGCAGGCGAGCTTGGGAGCGCCGGACTTGGGGTCGACCTCGGCGAACTGCTCGGGCAGCTGGCCCTTGCGGCCCATGGCGAGCATGATGCGGCTCGTGGCGCCGTAGAAGGAGTTCATCGGACCCATGGGTCCAAGCGTAGCGATGACGAGCATGGCCAGGTACAGGAGCATGTTGATGCCCTTGAGGCAGGCAAGCGCGGGAACCGGGCTCTTAACAAACTCGTGCCAGTCAAGGATAGTGCCGAACGAGTAAATGCAGACCATGTAGAAGCCGCCGGCGGCCAGCAGGGCCAGGGAGATGATCTTGCCGAACTTGTTCCAGTTAAGGCCCTCGGCTGCTTCCTCAGCCTGCTGAGGAATGGTGTCGAAGCCGGCGTAGAAGAACGGGGTCAGAACCAGGACCGACACGATGCCGGCAAACAGGCTGGTGCTCTCGGTAGCGGCCTTGCCGCCGCCAGCGCCGGTGACCTGGGAGAACACGGGCATGGCGTTGTCCGGCGAACCGGTGAACAGCGAGACGCCCATGGCGAGCAGCATGCCGCAGAGCAGAGCCTTGGTCAGGAAGGCCTGGAGCTTGGCAGCCGAGCTGGCACCGCGGAAGTTGAGGAAGATGACGTAGACTGCAAAGCCGAGCGCGATCAGCGTCGGGAACAGGTAAACGTCGGCCCCCAGGATGGTGTAGAGCTTGATGGCGCGCAGCCACTCAAGGCCGGGCAGGCTGCCGAACATCTCGGACACGAGGGTCGAAATGGCGATGGCCTCCCACGGGCACAGGATGCCGTTGCCCAGGGCCAAAAGCCATCCGGTGATGTAGCTCAGCGTACGGCCAAAGCTACGATCGACATACTCGACGATGCCGCCTGAGATGGGGATAGCAGCCGTGAGCTCACCGAAAACAGCTCCGACGGGCACGAGGAAGATTGCACCCAAGAGGAATGCGATCATAGCGGGAACGGGACCGCCGCCCACGACCATCCAGTCGCCGACCTGCAGAACCCAACCGGTACCGATGATGGCACCGAAGCCGATGGTGAAGAAGTTCCAGAGCGAAAGCGTTTTCTTCATGCCGCCGTTATCCTCGACTGCAACTTCTGCGTTCTTGTCCGCCATTGTTCCCCTCCTTTCCTTTTTGACGCCCCTTGACGTCACCCCTTGCGCGGTCTGTTTTGCCGCGCGCTTTTATTTCGTGGCTTTAAGATACGGCCTTGGCACAGCAGCGCCGCTTGTAGCTCGACCGAAGGCAGAACTGCAAAACGAGCGGCGCCATTTTTGGGACGAACGGCGGGAGACGTCATTCGTCTTGGACGCTTTCATCTTGTCTGCTTTTGAATACCTGTTGCCGTGACGCTTGGCGCGCGGCGCGGCAACGTTCATACCATTTGTCAGGCTTTTGGCGCACATACCCATGTGTCGTGCATCTTTTTATGTAGGATAGACAAGTTACATATGAGGCAAGGTGATTCGAATGGCATACGGATACAATGACGGCGACCAACGGCCACAAAGCGTGCGCCTTGCCGGCCGCACCACGCCAACGCCCAGAAGCACCTCCGACAACGACAACCCGCAGCGCCCCCAAGAGCAGCCCGGGGCTTCTTCGCGGCAGCAAAGCCGTACCGTGCAGCAGTCAGACCGCGTGAGTACGAGCACACGCCAACGTCAGACCGACACATTGCAACCACGCCGCTACGATCGCCGTAAGACCGACTACTACGTCAAGCGCTCCTTTTCGCGACCTCAACGCGATCGCGGCAATTCCGCCCCTCACCCCGCGTCGCACACCACAAGCCACGCGCTTCCGGCCCGCCGCCTACGCCTTGCGCTTTGCTCCATCGCCGCCTGCCTCGTCTTTGTGTTTTTGGGATCCTGTATCTCCCACGGATCAGCCGGTCTTGAGCCCACTGCCGAGGACAAGCTGCTTAAAGCTCCCGTCGCGCCCGGTTACTCCTTTGCGTTCTCGACCCCACGCTCGCAATGGCAGGCCGGCGCCATGCCCCACATCTACCAAATTGACCCCGCATGGTCGGAGCTGCCCTATGCCGGTGGCACTATTCGCGAAAACGCTTGCGGTCCCACTTGCCTCACCATGGTCTATATCTTTAAGACCGGCCACACCGATAAGACGCCGGTCGATATATGCGCACTGGCCGAAGCCGGCAACTACGCCCCCACCGGTGCCACCGAGTGGTCGTTTATGACAGGCGGTGCGTGGCAGCTAGGGCTCAACGGAACACAGCTCTATAACGATCGCGAATCGATTACCCAAGCACTTCGCTCGGGTGCGCCCGTCATCGCCGCAGTGCGCCCCGGTACGTTTACCAACGTAGGCCACTACATCGTGCTCTACGGCATCGACGATGCCAACCAGATTGGCGTCTACGACCCCAACTCGGCCAGCCGCAGCGCCCGCCGCTGGGGCGTCGTAGAGGTCCTCAACGAAGTCGAAGCCATGTGGGCCTACTACTAGTCATTTAAGAACGTCCCCAATGACTAGGTGAATAGCAAAAGCCCCGCAGCCGGAGCGGACTGCGGGGCTCATGAAGAGAGGCTAGTTTGTGGGCGCTTTGCCCGGCGCCCACGAGAGAGGCAACAGAGTAGAGACTACTCGTGAATGCGGGTACCGGAGAGGCCGGCCATGGTCTCGGCAGCCTTGTCCAGAGCGCCGATGATGCAGGTGCGGCCCTTGCGGGAACGGGCGAACTTGATGGCAGCGCGGACCTTGGGCTCCATGGAACCCTTGCCGAACTGGCCCTCGTCGGCCAGGCGCTCGGCCTCGTCGGCGGTGAGGTCCTCGAGCTCCTCCTGGTTGGGCTTGCCAAAGTTGATGGCAACATGCTCAACGGCGGTCAGCAGGAACAGAACGTCGGCGTCGCAGTCCTCGGCCAGCAGCTCGCCGCCCAGGTCCTTGTCGATGACGGCGGGAACGCCCTTGTAGCAGCCCTTGTTCTCGTAGTCGCGGACGACGGGGATGCCGCCGCCACCGCAGGCGATGACGATGAACTCGTTGTCGAGCAGGTTGAGGATGGAGTCAGCCTCGACGATCTTCTTGGGATCGGGGGAAGCAACGACGCGACGCCAGCCGCGGCCAGAATCCTCGACGAAGACCTTGGAGGGATCCTCGGCCATGAACTCCTTGGCCTGCTCCTCGGTGTAGAAGGGGCCGATCGGCTTGGTCGGGTTCTTGAACGCGGGATCATCCGGATCGCACTCGATCTGGGTGACGACGGTGGCGGCGTGCCAACGCTTATAGCGCTTGTGCATCTCGCGGCCGATGCCCTGCTGCAGGTGATAACCAATGTAGCCCTGGGACATGGCGCCGCACTCGGGCAGCGGCATCTCGGGGGTACCGATGGCATCGTGGGCAGCAGCGAAGGCGTTCTGGATCATGCCGACCTGCGGGCCGTTGCCGTGGGTGATGATGATTTCGTTGCCCTGCTCGATGAGCCCGAGGAGAGCGTGGGCGGTGTTGCTCACGGCCTCGATCTGCTCAACGGGGTTGTTGCCGAGGGCGTTGCCGCCAAGGGCGACGACAATACGATCGGGCTTGCCAAGAGGCTTAGACATTGCTGGAATCCTTTCTGTAAAAGGCCTACAACCCATTAATAACCCGCGTCCGTGCGATACGCGAGTTTATTAAGGTTTATATTCTCTTTATCGCTCATTTTATTCATTTTGAAAATAGCGGAACGGTGAACGGTCGTTTTTATCCGCTCAGCGTACAGAACTCCAGCTCAGACATATCTACGTAATTTACGTGCGACTTTATTTAAATGAAGCGAGGATTATGTCGGATTATGCAAACTACATCTCTGCTAAACACAAAACGGACAGCGCAATATCTTACTCGCGCTATACGAGATTCTATGCACTTATAAGTCGAGTATGCACCCCTGCAAAAACAAGGGGCTTTTCATCCAGCATAAGGAATAAAGAAGGGCTCCGAAAAGGCGGCAACAGCCAAGTCCCCCATCCATCCCCAAAGTGGCGCGAGGTTTCGCGGCAAAGCCACGAAACAGCGAAGGGGACGGAATACCCGACCAACCACATCCGTCATCCGCCCACACAATCCGAGGACGTAGCCGTAGCAGGATCTGAGGGCTAACCTTCGCGGACACTCCGCAGGACGAAAGAACCCCCGCCGCACGTAATGCGCAGCGGGGGTTCTTTCATGTCCGAGGACGTCCGCGAAGGTTAGCCCTCAGATCCTGCGGTGGGAGACCTAGGCCTCGTTGTACACCGTCTTGAGCTTCAGCAGATGCTGATAGCGGTCCATGGCGGCCTGCTCGTTCTCCTTGAAGAGCTCCTCGGCGCGCTCGGGGAAGGAACGCGTCAGCGAAGCGTAACGGGCCTCGTTCATCAGGAACTCCTGATAACCGCCCGCGGGCTCCTTGGAATCGAGCGAGAACTTCTTGCCGGCAGCAGCCTCGGGGTTGAAGCGGAAGAGGTTCCAGTAACCGCACTCGACAGCCTTCTTCATCTCGGCCTGGCAGTTCTGCATGCCGCCCTTCTTGATGGAGTGCATCTCGCAGGGGCTGTAGCCGATGATGAGGGACGGGCCGTCGTAGGCCTCGGCCTCGTGGATGGCCTTGAGGGTCTGAGCCGGGTTGGCGCCCATGGCGACCTGCGCCACGTAGACGTAGCCATAGCTCATAGCGATCTCGGCCAGAGACTTCTTCTTGGTCACCTTACCGGCAGCGGCGAACTGAGCGACCTGGCCCAGGTTCGAGGCCTTGGAGGCCTGACCGCCGGTGTTGGAGTAGACCTCGGTGTCGAAGACGAAGACGTTGATATTGTGGCCGGAAGCCAGGACGTGGTCCAGGCCACCGAAGCCGATGTCGTAGGCCCAACCGTCGCCACCGAAGACCCAGAAGGACTTCTTGGTGAGGTAAGCCTTGTCGGCGAGGATCGCCTTGGAAGCGTCGCAGCCGCACTTCTCGAGCTCGGCAACGTAAGCGGCGGCAGCGGTCTTAGAGGCCTCGGCGTCGTTGACAGAGTCAATCCAAGCCTGACCGGCGGCCTTGAGCTCGTCGGACGGACCGTCAGCGGCGATGATCTCCTGCGTAGCAGCGATCAGCTTCTTCTGAACGGCCTCGTAGCCAACGGCCATGCCCAGACCGTGCTCGGCATTGTCCTCGAACAGGGAGTTGTTCCACGCCGGGCCGTGACCGTCCTTGTCCTTGCAGTAAGGAGCGGTGGCAGCGGGGTTGCCCCAAATGGAGGAGCAGCCGGTGGCGTTGGAGATGAACATGCGGTCGCCGGCGACCTGGGTCACCAGACGTGCATAGGCGGTCTCGGCGCAGCCGGCGCAGGAGCCGGAGAACTCCAGGTAGGGCTGCTTAAACTGGCTGCCCTTGACGTTGGCCGCGATGAGCTCCTTCTTCTCGGAGACGTTCTCGACCATGTAGTCCCAAACGGGCTGCTGGTCCATCTCCTGCTCGGTGGGAACCATCTCGAGGGCGCCCTTGGGGCAGACCTTGACGCAGTTGGTGCAGCCCATGCAGTCGAGCGGAGACACGGCCATGGTGAACTTCATGCCCTTGGCCTTGGGGCCCATGGCGTCGAGCGTGCGAGTAGCCTCGGGCGCGGCGGCAGCCTCGTCCTCGGTCATCGCGAACGGACGGATGGTGGCATGCGGGCACACATAGGCGCACTGGTTGCACTGGATGCACTTGGTCTCGTCCCAGTGGGGAACGACCACGGCGACGCCGCGCTTCTCGTATGCGGAGGCGCCCAGCTCAAACTGGCCGTCGGCGCAATCGACGAAAGCGGAAACAGGCAGGCTGTCGCCATCCATGCGATCGATGGGCTCAAGCAGGTTCTTGACCTGCTGGGCGATGGCAGACTTGGTCTCCTCGGAGAGCTCGACGGGAGCGGCATCCTCGGCGGTAGCCCAGTCGGCCGGAACCTCGAACTTGCGGAAGGCGGTAGCGCCGGCATCGATGGCCTTGTGGTTGGCGTCGACGATGGCCTGGCCCTTCTTCATGTAGGACTTGGTGGCCGCGTCCTTCATGTACTGCAGGGCGTCCTCGGCGGGCAGGACCTTAGCCAGCGCGAAGAAGGCGGACTGGAGCACCGTGTTGGTGCGCTTGCCCATGCCGACCTTGGCGGCCAGGTCGATAGCGTCGATCAGGTAGACGTTGACGTTGTTGTTCGCGATGTAGCGCTTGGCCACGGCGGGCATGTGCTCGGCGAACTCCTCGTCGCTCCACTGGCAGTTGACCAGGAAGGTGCCGCCCGGCTTGACGTCGCGGACCATCTTGAAGCCCTTGACGATGTAGCTGGGGTTATGGCAAGCGACAAAGTCGGCCTTGGTCACGTAGTACGGCGAACGGATCGGGGAATCACCAAAGCGCAGGTGCGAAACGGTGACGCCGCCGGTCTTCTTGGAGTCGTACTGGAAGTAGGCCTGAACGTACTTGTCGGTGTGATCGCCGATGATCTTGATCGAGTTCTTGTTGGCGCCGACGGTACCGTCGCCACCCAGACCCCAGAACTTGCACTCGATGGTGCCGGGGGCTGCGGTGTTGGGCGCATCCTCGGCCTCGGGCAGGCTCAGGTTGGTCACGTCATCGACAATGCCGATGGTGAACTCGCGCTTGGGCTCGTCCTTCTTAAGCTCCTCGAAGACAGCGAACGCGGACGCGGGAGGCGTGTCCTTGCTGCCCAGGCCGTAACGGCCGCCGACGACCTTGATGCCCGTCTTGCCGGCCTCGTAGAGAGCGGAGACGACGTCCTGGTAGAGCGGCTCGCCGATGGAACCCGGCTCCTTGGTGCGGTCCATAACTGCAATCTTCTTGACGGTCTCGGGGAGAACGTCGACAAAGTGCTTGATGGAGAACGGACGGAACAGGCGGACCTTGACCAGGCCGACCTTCTCGCCGTGAGCGTTGAGGTAGTCGATGACTTCCTCGAGCACGTCGCAGAAGGAGCCCATGCACACGACGACACGATCGGCATCGGGAGCGCCGTAGTAGTTGAACAGGCCGTAATCGGTGCCGAGCTTCTCGTTGATCTTCTTCATGTAGCCCTCGACGACGGCAGGGAGCTCGTCGTAGACCTTGTTGCAGGCCTCACGGTTCTGGAAGAAGATATCGCCGTTCTCGTGGCTGCCGCGGGTGTGCGGGTGCTCAGGGTTGAGCGCGTGATCGCGGAAAGCCTGGACGGCGTCCATGTCGCACATCTCGGCCAGATCCTTGTAGTCCCACATGGCGACCTTCTGGATCTCGTGGCTGGTGCGGAAGCCGTCGAAGAAGTTAAGGAACGGGGTCTTACCCTCGATGGCGGCAAGGTGAGCCACCGGCGAGAGGTCCATGACCTCCTGGACGTTGCCCTCGGCGAGCATGGCGAAGCCGGTCTGACGACAAGCCATGACGTCGGAGTGATCGCCAAAAATGTTCAGGGCGTGGGAAGCGACGCAACGCGCGGAGACGTGGAAGACGCCCGGGAGCTGCTCGCCCGCAATCTTGTACATGTTCGGAATCATCAGGAGCAGACCCTGAGAAGCCGTGTAGGTGGTGGTCAGAGCACCGGCGCCCAGCGAACCGTGAACGGTACCGGCTGCGCCTGCCTCGGACTCCATCTCGACGACCTTGACCGGGGTGCCGAAGATGTTCTTGCGACCCTGGGCCGCCCACTGGTCGACATGGTCGGCCATCGGGCTGGACGGCGTAATGGGATAGATTCCCGCTACCTCGGTGTACGCATACGAAACATATGCGGCCGCCTCGTTGCCGTCCATAGACTTAAACTTACGCGCCATATACCCCTCTCCTCTCATATAGGTATACAGGCCCCGGCGATCGCCGGGATGTTGGCGTGATGGGATTTACGCTGTTGCTTCCAATCATCTGGCAGGCAGGCTCAGCAGCAGGTACGTGGCGTGGAGAGAAGACATGCCGAGGCGAGGGGCAGCTGATGCGCCCCACAGACCCGACCGCCCGTCTTGCACATGACCGAGCGCCGCAAAGGCCGCATGCCGGATGCTCCCGGGCACGCCCCGGCGATGGGAAGCGCCCGCAACGGAAATCCGCATGCGGGTTTATTGTACCCCGCCGTTAAGTGTAATTTCGACAAATATAGGCGGGCGGTAAAGGTTTACCTCGGGTGACCGCCAAGGGCCAGAATGGTCCCTCCATCCCCGGACGACTGGCTCTGACGCGCCAAGGAGTGTCCCCAAGTACCGGCAGGAAAGGAACGTCCCTAACTGCCGGCTAGAGGGCGCCGAGCAGGATGGCGTAGGTGGTGGATTCGCCGAGTTTGAGCTCGTCGCCGGGGTTGAGCTGGGCGGAGCGGCCGGGCTCTACTTGAATACACACACTCGTGGCCCCGTTTACCACCACGGTGCCGTTAGTGGACGACAGGTCCTCGACAAACCATGCGCCAGACTCGTCGCACCAGATATGGGCATGGCGGGCCGAGACGTCGTCGGTGATGCCGCCCTCCCCCGTTGCCAGCGCGCCGATCTCAACGCCTTCCTCACTCGGCTGAATCCAGCGCGGGACGCTCACCACGTAGCCGTTTTGCACGCACAGCAGTCCCAGCGGATGCGCCGGCGCGACCTCGTGCTCGCCCGCGACCGAAGATGTGCTCAGCGAGCGCGGCGTCAACGTGTCGCCGCCACGGGTCGCATGAGCGCGGCGGCTCGCCCGACTTGGAACTAAGGCGGGCGTGAGAGCAAACGGCATAGGGAACGAATCTTGCGGATGTACTCCTCGACGTCAGGCAGGTAAGCCCCACGAAGTCACCGGGGAGGCCCAAGCGGCCCGGCACCACTTCCAGATTCTGACCAGGGCGAGTCGTTCGCCGGTGGCTGAAGGCTCGCTTCCACCCAAAAGGGGAGATTCGCGTTGTTCCCCAATCGCTCTCGCATCTTTCATTTTGCTCGAGGTGGGCTATAAAAACTTTCCTGGTGAAAGGCGGCGATTGGTTTCCTTTCTTTCTAGAGGAGCGCGCCTGTAATCTGTTTTCATCCTAAATCAAGTTAAGATCGGACCTTCCAGAGGCAAGTCGACTCAAACTGCGAGGCTCCATGTTGGAATAAAGAGCGCTGTCGAAGTGCCAACAACACAAAGCTTGCCAGTCTCAAATAGAACCTTTTGGGAGTCCGATTGGGCCGCACACCGAATCCCCGCTGGTGGTTTTTTATAGCTGCGCAACAATAAACAAGGTTAGTGCCAGTCCAGCATGAAATTGAGGAACGTATGCATTTTTTCTCAGTAAGTGATCGTCGTTACTGCTTCGATGAGGTCACTCGCAATTGCTTTCAGGTTGACCAAGCATCAGAAGATGCGCTTCGCATATTTGAAGCATCGGGAAGAACGGTCAACTCGAAGTTGCTAACAAAGTCACTTGCTGCGAAAGGCTACGACCAAACGACCATAGCAGAACTTGAAGACGACATTGATGAGTATCAACGATTGTCTGAGCGGACTTTCTTAACAAAAGACACGCCTCGAAAACTTAGATCCATCGAACTCCACGTTTCACATGCATGCAACCTTGGTTGTAGTTACTGTTTTGCCGGTAAAGGAGATTATGGAACGTCTCCTCTGCTGATGACAGACGAGATAGCCTTCAAGGCGGTCGACTACCTCGTCGCAAGTTCATCGGAAAACGAAACGCTTGCGATCGTCTTTTTTGGTGGGGAACCCATGATTAACGAGCCGCTGATATGGAAAACGGTCGACTATTCAAAAAGAATATACCCCAATAGAAACTTTACCTATTCTATTACGACCAACGGAACGCTTTTGAATGACACTGCTGTGAATTCTTTCAAGGAGCACGGGTTTTCTGTTCTGATTAGTCTCGATGGTACAGGATGCAAGCACGATGCATCGCGCCCGTACAAGACGGGAGGCGGCTCTTTCTCCGATATCGACAAAAACGTTCGTCGTTTTTCCGAGTCGTTCCCCTTCGGCGCAAGAGCGACCTTAACAAATAATAACTGTAACCTTGTTGAAGACTATCTTCAGTTTAAAGAGATGGGCTTCAGAAGGATTTACTTCACGCCCGTGAGCTCATTCGATGAGAATATCAAACTCGACGAACACTCATTAAACAAAATCAGGGCGGGCCTAATAGATTTGGCGGATCAATATCTCAAACAGATTGATCAAGGGGAAAAGCCCTTGTTTAGAACATTGAAAACTGCAGTTGATTTGATTATGAGCAACAGGATCGCCTTTGTCGGATGCGGGGCTGGCAGGCGTTTTATTTCCGTGACTCCCGAAGGGGACGTATACCCCTGTCACAGGTTTGTCGGGATGATGCGATTCAAAATGGGCAACATCGTCACCGGAATTGACGAAACTAGGTATATTGAAAACTGGAGTCAGGGTGTCGAAAAAAGAATTGACTGTACGGACTGTTGGGCTCGGTCTTTCTGTGGTGGGGGCTGTAGCTGGGAGGCTGCAGACGAGCACGGCTACTTGCCCAAGAGTCTACACCCTGCATCATGTGAATATAGAAAAATGTGCTACGAGATGGCTTTTGACCTTATTTCCCGCCACTCATCTTCGCAGGAGAAAAATCAACGAGAAGCTACTGTATCGGAATAAGCGGTTCAGCGCATTGCTGTCACCATTGTGGAGGTGTTCGTTCTTCTGATTACCGTCTGCGAAGCTTATTGCTACGTTCGCCGAAACCATTCTAGAAATATGGTGAACTAGACATCTTGGTTTGTTATACACAATATTGAGGTTTTTCTGCACTCAAAGGGAGGTAGTCGTGAAGCATATTCATCCGATTAATCCAGGAAGTGGCGACGAGGCAGGCGTGAAGCCGATGTCTTTTGACTGCCTCTTGGGCATTACTGACATCTGTACTGTTTATGATAAAGCAGATGGCTGTGGTGCATACGATTACTGCGACTATGACATGGATGGCGGCAGCATCTGCGTTGTAGATCACTGTGGCATTGATCAAACGTAGTCTCTAATTGGATTAAGGTGAGGAGCTGTTATGAAGCATATCCATCCTGTTGGTTCAAATGAACATCCTCCCGTTGAGCCTTGTTGTCTTGGAGTTGATATATGCAATTTTTACGACATCGCCGAGTGCCCTGTTGCGGATTGGTGCTATGTCGATAAAGAATCAAGCTGTGTTTTGCCAGCAGATTGGTGCGATCCAGTTGACGAGTAGTTTTGTGGCTAGGAACTATTTGGTCCAATTCAGAATAAGATGGGAACAAATACCAAAATCTTGTGTCTGGGAGGAGTTATGCCATTATTGCAAGGTCTCGTTGGATTAGCCTTTATACTTGTGTTATATCTGGCACCTTTTTTAATTCTATTCTTCATTATCCGACTCTTTCTTCGGAGAAAATAGGAGTGTCACGCAAACATTAGCGTAGCTTTCTTCCAATATGAGCCGAGCATTGGCAAGTGGAATAAGAAGCCCGACCGTTCGCCACATGAAAGTGATCGGACGGGCTTCTCTATTTAACCCGGGCCGCCACCCATAGCGGCTTTCCAAGCGTATTCTCAGTGCAAAGCAATCGTCAGTTTAATCCTATGCGCTGATACCGCATTTCATTTGTTCGGCTCGAATTCTACGGCCTGGCAACCCTCGCACTCTCCGGCAAATGGATTGAACGCGAAGGCAGAGATGATGTGTGCGTGGACATCGAGGCTGCTGTAGGCAACATACTGGGACATGGACCCCCGCTGCGCGTGGTATGCGGCCCGGCATATTCATTGCCGTCCAACCCCGTGTAGTTGCAGCAAAGGGTGGAACCTCAATGCTCAGCTCATGTTGTCCGTGGGACACGAGAATCGTAAGTACACTTTGGTGCGATTCTCACGCTGATACTGAGCCACCTGGAATAAGATACGTCGCGACAACACTTCGCTTCACCTCTGTCTCGACAAGATGACGTAGACTAAAGTTTCCTTTAGTAAGAGAACGAGAACTATATCTGAAAGCGTTGCGATGGCGTGAAGGCACCGAGTCCGAACCGCCTGAATGCTACGTGCATCTGCATCGCCTTTTTGTTATCTCTGCCAGTTGGGTAGCACTACACTTGTCATCATTTACCCTGGTACATGCTGCCTAAATCCACTACCCCTTCTACCGCGCCGACCATCTCGTCATCGTGAGAGACAACGATGATCAGCTGGCTTTGCTTGTTGCGCTTAACATAGGCCGCAAGCTCGGCGCGGCTTACAGCGTCTAACCCAGTCGTGGGCTCGTCGAGTACCAAAACTGACGACTTGCGTGAAATCGCCGACCATAAGTACACTCGGCGCAGCTCACCGCCCGAAAGCGCGGAGCAACGTTTCCCGAGCAACTCCTTCACGCTGTTTTCCAGCGAAAGTAGGCCATCTACACCCCGGTGATAGGAAGAAAAGGGCGTGTCGAAATACTCTAACAGCTCTTTCACCGTTTCGTCCGGCGCGAAGCACGACTGTGGGCAGCACGATATCTCTCTCGCACGTATGTAATCCAAGTCGCATTCTTCGATTGGCACGCCGTTGTATTTTACTTTGCCTTTCGATGAGTATAGCCCGAGCATCAAGTAAAGAAGTGACGTCTTGCCTCTTCCGTTTTCCCCAACTATGCAATATGTACCAGGACCGGAAAACTTGAAAGAAAACCCGCCGAGGACCTCTCGGACAGATCCGTCTGGAAGGGCAACCGAGAATTCCAAATCAGATACCGAAATGTCATTTATTTCATCGAGTTTAGCTAAATCGGTCCGATTCCACCCCGATCTCTCCTTTTCTCTCGTCGCGATAGCCGTCCTATCCCATGATGCTTTGGCATCTTGATAGGATTTGAACAATGACATCATACTTTTCAAAGTCTTAAAGAGAACCGCGAAGTATGTACCGATGATAGTGTACTCGCCTATTGACATAGTTCCGTTAATGATTCGTACTCCGGAAACAACAAGTATCACCGCTTGAAACAACGCTGCGAAAAGACCATCGAGCGATGTCAGAGAATATGATAGCTTTCCGGAGCGCAAAACTTTGGGAAAATAGCTCTTAAACCCAGCGTCGAGCGCTTGTTCGCTCTTGCCGTACGAAGATGTCAGTTGAATGTTGAGAATCTGATTAAGCTGCGATGCAATTGCGGCGTAAAAGGCGCTGTCCGCCTCTTTCTTCTCATACGTGACCCTATACAAAAGTTTCCTCAACCCAGTAATTACACAGAAATACACGATGAGGAGAATGATGGAAAACACCGCGAGAGTTGAATCAATTGACCATATGATAAGCAATACGATGGGAATGGCTACAATGGACAGCGGCGCACTGATAAAATTCGCCAAAACGAAGGATGAGACCACGCTGGAGTCGGAAATAATCCGTTGCGTTGTATAGGCTGGATCGATGGTCCGACTCACCAAGTAATCGTCTCTTTCAAAACGCAAGACGGCCTCCCTGAGAAGATCAAAGGAAAGTCTCGTGGTTATGCGAATGGAAAGTGTTCCTGCAAAATAAGTAAAGAGGGTGGAGAAAACTCCTATTGACGCAACCAGGAGCGCGAAGAGTACGGCGTCTCTTTCGCTGCGGTTACCGAGAAGAAAATCTAAGAATTTCCCGTTCACGTATGGCATGGCATAGGAGAGAGCGGTTCCAATCACCGTGATAGCAATGAAGACGAAAGCCCCTTTTGCTCTGATGAACCTCGAGAGAACGCATCGAATCAAGGAAGGCCCCAATCTACCCGCCACAAAACATCAATCACTGATACCTTACACCTCAACACAACAGGAGCGAAGATTTGCCAATGAGACTGCTTTAAGATTGCCTTGGGCCAATACGATCTCAAGCTCTTCCTACAAGAGAGTCGGAATCGGACATCTCCTCCGACGAACCTGGCAATCGGGCGGTTGAAATATCTTTTTCAACCGCCCGATTGCCACAATAGATTTGAGCATCCGCCCACAAACGTCCGCGTTTTATACCCATCAAATCCTTTGCCTTTTGTCGTCTAGACTAGAAAAATCGCTCGAAATAACGCAACCGGCCTGCTCGCTTGAAGAAACCTAAGCCCGTAACGTAGATGTGCAAACTTCCGAAACGCCTTGCGCGGCATAGTGCGTATAAACTTCGTCAACCGCCTCAGAAATATCTGAGTATCGCGCCGGGTCAAAAGCATACGATGTCGCAGCTATACCCTGCACCCATTCGGAACGCGGATTAATTGAATAGCCACACAGCATCATCATACATGCATCTAGACCTGATTTCCCAAGTATCCGACGTATTGATGAGAGCATCGCGGGTCGCCCCTGCACCATCGTCGTCACCCCTATTAGCAGTATTTACCGTTTTTCTCTAAATGCGTATCGCCACCCTTAAGAATACGAAGTGTTTTATCCAGACCCGATTGTCCTCCATCTCAAACGAAGGGATAAGGAATCTCATCCGGAATCGGCAGTAACGGAGGATTCACAACGACAAGCGAAAAACATGAGTCATCTCTCAGAGGGGAGTAAAGGCTCCCCTCAAGCACCCCAGTTTCGTCATCCAAAGAGTTGATGGCAGTGTTTTTCTTACAAAGGTCGACAACAAAAGGGTTGATTTCTACAGATGTTACATCCATGCCACAGTTGGTAAGTATCAGGCCCTGTATTCTGGGGCCAGAACACAAATCGAGAGCCTTCCGTGCGCTCTGCGGTGTAAGGCGCCAATCTCAGCAAATCTGTCCCACAATACTGCGCTGAAGAACAAGACGGAACCCCTGAGCCAAACTCCCCTATACCTTATTAAGGCTAAGACAGGCAAGTTCACGCACCCGGCATATTCCAGAATAACATCCTATTGTTTTAGATGCTCTACAAGCATGAACAGCCGCGAATCGGAAAGATCTTCTAGTTTCGCCCCGACTGACCGCCAAGGGCCAAAATGGCCCCTCCATCCCCAGGCGACCGGCTCTGGCGCGCCGAGAAGCGTCCCCAAGTGCCGGCAGAAAAGGAACGTCCCTAACTGCCGGCTAGAGGGCACCGAAGAGAATGGCGTAGGTAGTGGATTCGCCGAGCTTGAGCTCGTCGCCGGGATTGAGTTGGGCGGAACGGCCGGGCTCGACCTGAATGCAGACGCGCGTGGCCCCGTTTACCACCACGGTTCCGTTGGTGGACGACAAGTCCTCGACGTGCCAGATATTTTGAGCATCGCACCAGATATGGGCATGGCGGGCCGAGACATCGTCGCCGACGTCGGTAATATCGCCCTCACCAGTGGCCAGCGCGCCAATCTCAACACCCTGCTCGCTCGGCTGAATCCAGCGCGGGGCGCTCACGACAAAACTGTTTTGTACGCGCAGCAAGCCCAAGGGGTGCGCCGGGGCAGGTTCGCGTTCGCCCGCGGTCATCGACATGCCAAGCGAACGCGGCGTGGATGTTCCTCCGCCACAGGTCGCGTGCGCGTAGCCGATGGCATAGTTCACCGAGGACCGCACATCCGCCGAACAACCGACAGCGACAAACAGCACCAGCACGGCCTCGGCGCGCTCGGCGGGCATGAGTTCCGCCGCCTGGGACAGGCGATCGAGCGCGTTGCGATAGAGATTCGTGTCCTGGTGGCACTCTTCGAGCGCGCGTACCATCGGTTCACCTGCAGGACCGCACACCATATTGATCACAGCCGTGGAGTCCATGGGATTTCGCTGGCGCAGGGCCAGTTGCGACATAATGCGCGCAGCCGAGGTACCGTATTCGGCAAAGTAGCGCTGCTGAAGCGTGCCGACCGGCGCGCGAACGATAAAGCGGGAAACCCAAGAGCGATCGGCGGCTCGGCTCTGCGGGCTGCGGCCGTCGGCGAGCGGACGGGACGAAAGCACCAAGCCGCACAGCTCGATATGGCTCAGATGCGCCGCGCGTTTAAAGATGTCAAACATGGCCCCGCATCAACTTGAGATGTCATGACCTAGGCCTCCTTGGTCGTAGAAATAGAATCGGACGATACTTCGACAGGTCCGCCAAAAGTACGGGCAGCTGCGGCTCCACCGGCAAGCGGAGTCGCCATCTGGGCTTTTGTGCGTCGTGGTGCCGAAACGGGAAGTTCAAAGGCAAAGCCCATCGCAAGTAAAAACCACGTAAGCGTATAGGTCGCAACCAGAGCGGCAACAAGGCCGCCCATCACGGCGCGTTGGGAAAATACGCTACATGCAGCCACAACCAGCACCGGAACCTCGCAGGCAGAAAGCGCAAGCACGCCCTGCAGGAAGCCCGAGCGCCGATCGCGCGCAAGTGCCCCCGCGGCAACGCCGGCTATGCCTGGCAGCGCCAACGCCAGTGCGGCAATAATACCCGGTAGCGACCCAGACCACACGAGCGATCCCAAAGTCGCCGTCACGCGAGCGCCCGACGCCAGCAGCGCGGCCGAAACCACGACCACAGCCCAAACCACGCCACAGACGACCGCCGCACCGATCATCGCCGCGCGACGAACCGCGCGGCCAGACGCATCCATGGGGCACGGCGTGAGCGGCTCGCCGCGGAGCGAACGACCGACATTTTGCGCATAGTGGTCACAAAACGCCGAGAGCGCCGCCTCGACCGCCGCCGGCTCGGGACGATCTTTTTGATGGCTGGACAGACAGGCCATCACCACGTCGAACAGCTGGGCATCGACAAACGCCAGCGCATCGCGTAGCTCTTCGGAATCCGGCTCAAGCCCTAGCTGCTGGGCCTGCTCGGCCGCGGCGAGCGCCACATCGGGCTCACGACGAAGCAGCTGAGTCAAATCGCAACCGGGCGCATGGGCACCAATGGGATAGTCGGGCCGCGTGTCCATCTTGAGACGGTAGGGGCTGGCGATGTCACGCGTCTTTTTGCGCGAACCCGAGGTACCCGAAGTGCTCGGCGCGGCTTCGTATGGCGCGACGCCGGCAATGAGCTCGTAAACAGTGCTTGCCGCGGCATAGACGTCAATCGCCGGCGACATACGCAAAGCGCGCAGGTCGGGAATATCGTCGGTGAGCATCTCGGGCGGGGCATAGGCAACCGTCGCGCGACGCAGCGTGGCATAGCGCTCCGTAAACGACGCCTTGCCGCCGGTACCGGCCACGGCCGACGCAGGCTCGAGCGCCAGCGACGAGCCAAAGTCGATCAGGCACAGGTCAAAGGTGCCCTCGGCAAGCTGCCGGTCAAGCGGTAGACGCGCCGTACGCACCATAATATTAGCGGGCGAGATATCGCGATGGACAAAGCCCTCGCCCACCAGGCTCATACGGCAGAGCAGATCGAACAGGTCGCGACCCAGACGCGCCGCCACAAGCGGCGACAGGCGTCCGGCATCGTCCACGGCGAGTCGCGAACGCAAGCGGGCAAGTGTCTCGCCCTCGACCCATTCCATGACAATTGCAGGCACACCGTCGACCTCGCCCCAGCCATAGAGGCGGGGAAAGCCCTTAAGGCCCGAAAGGGCGCGATGGCATTCGTATTCCTCGCGAAACGCCGCCTTGAACTTGGCGACCAGCGCCTCGTGAGCGGCATCGTCATCAAACTCATCGCGCGTCGGCAAGATGAGCTGCTTGAGTGCCACTGCCTCGCCTTGGGCGTTGACGGCACGCGTCACGCGGCCGATACCGCCACGGCGCATGGTGGCATCGTCGGCAAACAGCATCGTAAAACGACGCAGATAGGTAGGCAGTTCGTCCTGACCGAGCGCAATGGCCGGCTCAAACCCGTCGACACGCGCCAGGCGCAGGCCGACCATGGGATCGCGACCGAGCGATTGTGGTGTGGTGGATGCAAGATCGGTCATCATAGGGCAAGCGCCGCCACGCTATTGTTGAAGTTACCGAGCGCGACGTCATCATCGCCGTAATGGCCGACCCATTGACATAGGTTGGTGTAACAGCCCCACAGATTGGCATACTGCTGATACCACTTTGACCGGGGCGAGAATGTCTGACGACCGAACTCAGCTCGAATAACAAACATCTCCCCGACCAGGCTGTCGCACGGTCTGGGATCTCCCGTAGAGTTATAGGTCGAGACCACGTCATTGGCACGAGAAACATAGCCGTCGAGCATGTTGTACTTGGTCACAAGCCAACTGTGAATGCTCTCTTCCTCAGCAGCGGAAAGGCCACCGGAGTTTGCATCGTTGTCAGTGTTGCCGCCCGTCGAGCCGCCGTTTCCAGACCCTCCGGTAGAGGAACCCGCCCCAGAGCCGCCGCCCGAACTCGATGAATCCGAGCCGGAGCCAGAAGTATCCGAGCTACCGGGCTTTCCGGACTGCTGGGCGTCCTGCTCCTTTTGCTGCTCGACCTTATTCACCGTTGCCGCCACGCTATTGTTGGACAACCGATCGATGATCTTGGTGTTGGTGAGCACGATGGTTTTGCCGTTGGCAAGCGTGACTTCGTTGTCCGGGGCCTCGGCGCCGTCCGCATCGTCAGTGCCAAACACAATATGCGCGACCACACTTGCCCAAGCATATCCAGTCGTGGTGCCCAGATCGCTTTTGACCTCATGCCCCACGCGCGGTTCGCGTGCGGCATGCGCCTGCATCATGGACGGCACGGTCATGCCATAGGCAGAAACGCCAGCTATGACCAGCACCAGCGAGCACGATAGCAGTGCGTACGCCCGCGGCGCCAAGCCCAGTCGGCGTCGTATGCGCACCGCGGCGCCGCGCTTTGTCTGAGTGCCACCGGGCCGCATGCGTTCTCCTCCAACAAAAACACGCCGCTCGGGAGCGGCGCATTCATTCAAATCCATATT
This sequence comes from Collinsella sp., assembly GCA_048373195.1. GTDB lineage: Bacteria > Actinomycetota > Coriobacteriia > Coriobacteriales > Coriobacteriaceae > Collinsella. The sequence goes on along the minus strand of DBGDZK010000183.1, from coordinate 25,386 downwards.
TGAGTGTATCAGCGAACCCAAAAGGTTGCGCAACGAATGGGCAAATTAAGGATGCGAGCGGAAGCATCCATGCGATAAGCGGATACGAAGCATCTTTGTTGCACAACAAACTCACAGTCACACGGGGATATTATGACTACCCCGTGCGCCGCGAGGAAAACATACGGCAGGAGCAGGCTCGCCACCTAAATCGCGCGACGGGCCTCGATGGCGCGGCCAAGCGTAAGCTCGTCGGCATACTCCAAGTCGCCGCCCACGGGAAGGCCGCTTGCCAGACGCGACACCTCGACGCCCAACGGCTTGATGGTACGGGCCAGATAGCTCGCCGTGGTCTCGCCCTCAATATTGGGGTTGGTGGCGATGATGACCTCATGGATATCCTCGCGGCCCAGACGCGCCAACAGCTCGCGGATGTGCAACTGCTCGGGACCAATCTTGTCCATGGGGCTGATCACACCGCCCAATACGTGGTAGAGGCCGTGGTAGCTGCCCGTGCGCTCGATCGCCTGGACGTCGCGCGGCTCGCCCACAACGCAAATGCGAGTGGTATCGCGCATCGGGTCCTGGCAGATGGAGCACTCATCGGCCGTGGCGTAGTTAAAGCAACGGCTGCAAAAGTGGACCTCCTGCTTGACCTCCAGGATGGCCTCGGCCAGGCGGCGGGCCTCCTCGGCATCGGCCTCGAGCAGGTAATAGGCGATGCGCTGGGCCGACTTGGGACCAATGCCCGGCAGACGACCCAGTTCATCGATCAGTTTTTGCAGACTGTGATTCGCACTCATATATATGTGTGTCTTAGAACGGCATGCCCGGGATGTTGAGGCCGCCGGTGATGGCGCCCATCTGCTTGTTGGCGAGCTCGTTGACGCCGCGGACGGCCTCGTTGACGGCAGCCATGATCATGTCCTGCAGCATATCGACGTCCTCGGGATCGAGGGCATCGGGATCGATGGTGAGGTTGACGAGCTCCATCTCGCCGTTGACGGTCACCTTGACCATACCGCCGCCGGCAGAGGCGTCGACGGTCTGGGACTTGAGGTTCTCCTGCGCGGCGGCAAGCTGCTCCTGCATCTTGCGAGCCTGCTTCATCATCTGCTGCATGTTCATACCGGCCATGATGGCTCCTTTACGTGCGGCCGCGCGACAAGCTGCAAGGGCAGCCGGAGCACGGCGGGACTTTCAAACTCAAAAATCGTACCACGGCGCGCGGCGAGAAAGCGGGGCGGACGTGTTACCTCAGTCGATATACATGTCCTGGAGCGTGATGCGCCCCCAAGATTATGCAAAGTTGAATAATTCGCATCTGCATAATATTGAAAGCTAAATCTCGTAGAGCCGGAATCCGACATTTAATGCGTACCACTAAATAGCTAAATGCCGAACCGCTGCTCGAGGCGGCGCACATGGCGGCAGGGTATAATTTGATTGCCATAGATAGTAATTTTGAGGTGCCCCATGAATGCCCCCAACGCGCTCCAAAACATCCGCTCAAAACACCCCGTTGCATATGTGGTTCTCTATCTCTTTGTCGGCTGGGCATTGCTGGTTGTCATCACCCATGCCATAGCTTTTGGAGCAGAACTGCTGATAGCCAGCTCGGACCAGCCCGTCGTCAAATGGGAGACGACCGATGAGTGCACCGACGGAACCCGAACCGTCTACTACAACAGCCCGTCCCTCTATCAAGAGTTCAAGGTCAAGATAAAGGACTTCAAGATTGTCGATGCCGAGCTAGGCGTTTATTTGGCAATCGGAGCAACCATTAACGCCGAGCAAGTCGAGTACACGGACAGCCATGCGACGTATCGTATCGACCTCAGCATCCTAGGCCGACCGTCACGTACCTGTCTGCTCGAATGCGACATACGCGGCACCACACTACACATGTCCGAAATACAAATGCGCCCGGACAAGGGGTCCTCTTCTTGAGCAGTATACCCGCCTGCGCAGCTACTCCACCGGCTTGAAGATGGTGGCCTGGCCAAAGACGCTGCGGATGAGGGCCTTGGCCTCGTCCTCGGTCTGCGGGATGCTCGGGGCTGCGCCCTGATGGCCGAAGGGGCTGCCAGCACCGGGATTGGATTCCCAGGGAGCGGCGGGGACGTCGTCGTTTGCAGAGGCTGCGGGTGCCACAGCAGCGGCCTTGGTCGCGGACGCCGCACCCGGCACGTCGAACGGGGGCAGATCGTCCCCGCCGGCATCGGCAGCAAAACCACCGACCATAGCATCGTCGTAGGGCACCTGCTCGGATTCCCATGGCGCAGCCTGCGCAGGCGGCTGAGCCATGGGGACGGACGCGCGCTCGGGCGCTCGGGGCGCGGGCTCGGTCGGGAGCTTGCCCGTGGCAGGAGCACCGGCAGGGTTGTCGGAGCGCAGCCAAGGGGCCTTGGCCAGGTCGGATGACTTGGGCGCGGGCGCGACAGGCTTGGGTGCGGGCGCCGGGGCAGCAGGTTTGGGCGCGACGGGCTTAGGCGCCGATGGGGTCGGTGCCGCTATCGGCGCCGCTTGCTGCTGCGCGCTGGCGCTCGAGGATGCAGGGGCCGCCGAGGACACGGGTTGCGGGTCCGCAGATACCGCAGCCCGTGCAGATGGAGAATGCTCCTCATGTTGAGGAGCCGGCGTGCCACCCCCATCCAGGACATAGTCGACGGTGCGACGACCAAAGACCGCGCAGACCGTCGGCAGGACTACCGACTGCGTATCGGCACGACCGAGCATCTTGATGGCAAAGGTCGAGCCCGCGGGGAACGAGACCGTGAGCTTGGAGCCGTCGTCGGCCGTGGCGCGAGCGTTGAGCAGCAGGCCCGCATAGGAAGCCTGACGCGTCTTGACGCGCTCGACGACCTCGGCCCATTTACGCTGGAGCTCGCCGGCGTCCTCGACCGCGGGGGTCTCGGCAGCACCGGCGGAGGCAACTTGGGCGGCGGTGTTGGGCTGGGGCTTAGGTGCCGGAGCGGTGGCAGGCGCGGGGGTCGCAACGGGCTGAGGCGTCGGAGCCGGCGCAGACTGAGGTGCAGACGCTGCAGACTTGGAAGCCGACACGGACGCAGAACGGGGCGCAGGCTGAGCCGCCGGAGCGGCAGCACCACGGTCCCAAGGCATACCGCCCTGGCGCGCGGACGTATCAGCGGGGGTAGCAGATGCCGCCGGAGCGGCAGCTCGGGCACCCGAGATAAGCGTCGGCTGCTGGGCGGCAGCGGGTACGGATGCTGCAGGCGCGGCGGCCTGAGCAGCAGCCACGCTCGCCGGCACCGCGGCATTGGCAACCATGGCCTCCAAGCGTGCCACGCGCTCGGCCAAAGCCTCAATCGTTAAATCGGCCTCGGGACGCGCCAGGCGAGTGCAGGCGATCTCGAGCACCAGGCGCACGTCGCTCGCACCCCTCATCTCCAGCGCGGCATCGTCGAGCACCGTCAGCACGCGAGCCAAACGGTCGGCAGGATGCTCGCCAAAGGCAGCGGCCTCGGCAGCAAGCGCCTCGGCCTGCTCGGCGCCGCCCTCAAACAACTCGGCACGGGCACCGGCAACGCAGGCCACGTACACGTCGCGCACATGCGCCACCAGGTCGCGCGTCAGTTCCAGCAGATCGTTACCTTCCTCGACCTGCGCGCGAATAAGCCCATACAGCTCGGCGACATCGCGATCGGCAATGGCGCGCGCAAACTCGCCCAGAATCTGGTCCGAAACCTCGCCCAAAAGCGAGCGGGCATCGTCCGCATGCACGGTGCCGTTGCCGAAGACGCTCAGCTGCTCCAGCGTGGAGAGCGCGTCGCGCATGCCGCCCTTGGCATGGCGCGCCACGATGGCAAGCGCCTCATCGTCGTAGTCGAAGCCCTCCTGCTCGCACACGTATGCCAGGCGGCGCTCGATATCCTCGTTACCAATGCGGTGGAAATCGAAGCGCTGGCAGCGCGAAAGGATTGTCTCCAGAATCTTTTGCGGGTCGGTGGTACACAGCACAAAGATCACGTGCGCCGGCGGCTCCTCGAGCGTCTTGAGCAGCGCGTTAAACGCCGCCGTCGTGAGCATGTGGACCTCGTCGATGATATAAATCTTGTACTTGCCGCGCACTGGGGCAAAGTTGACGGAGTTGATGATCTCCTCGCGCACGTTGTCCACGCCGGTACGGCTTGCGGCATCGAGCTCGTAGACATCGGGGTGGTTACCCTCGGCAATGAGCTCGCACTCCTCGCAAGTACCGTCGGGCATGCAGCCGCTTGCACCCTCGGCGCGCGCCGCCTCGGCATTGCGGCACAGCAGCGCCTTGGCCAGAATGCGCGCCATGGTGGTCTTGCCCGTGCCGCGCGGTCCGCAGAACAGGTAGGCGTGGGACAGGCGCCCCTCGGTGATGGCGTGCTCGAGCGTCGAGACGATATGCTGCTGGCCCACCACGGAGTCAAAGGTGAGCGGGCGATACTTTCGGTACAACGATTCCATGGGTGCTCCCCCGGGTATACTGAGTCTTGTTGCCGCGGCGGCCATGCGGTCGCACGGCATACTGCATTCCATAATAACCCGTACGGCGAGCCCGCCGCGATAGGAGTCCAAAGAGCATGGCAGACGCAGAGAGCAACCTCGTTCCCTCCGAAGCAGCCGACCAGGTCGAGGTCGCGCTCGAGAAGCAGGCCGCAGCCGACGACGGCATTCTGTACCTCAACGAGTATCAGTACGAAAACGACCTCGTCACCGATTTCGCCCGTCTGGTCGCCTCGCCCAGGCGCCGTGGCTCCCTGTATGTCGCCGCGGCAATTGCCGCGCTCATCGGCATCGGCATGCTGGTGGCCGGCGGCAGCTGGATCAAGTTCGGCGTCGTGCTAATCGTGTTCGGCGCCTTTTTGGCCTGGTGGAGCAAAAACCTACACCATACGCTCGCGCGCGACTTTATCGAAGCCGTCGAGGCAGACGAGTCCATGGGCGGCCGCTACCGCCGCGTCGCCGCCAACGAGGACGGCCTGATGGTCTGGGGCAAGAGCGGCAAGTCGCAGTTCTTCCCGTTTGAGAAGCTCGACCATGTACTCGACGGCGAGCGCATCTTTGTGGCCATGTTCGCCGACCAGGGCGTGACGATCCCTAAGGACACTTTTGTGCGTGGTGATGCCGAGCAGTTTGGCTCCTTCCTCAAGGCGCGCATCAACAAAAAACTCCGCATCGAGACCAAGAAGAAGAAAATGAAGGCAGAAAAGGCCGCCGCCGAAGCCAAACAGGGCGACAAGCCCCAGGAGACCAAGGGCAAGCAGCGCAAGCAGAAGAAGAACAAGAAGAAGCGCTAAGGCCAAGCCAGACAGGCAGCCTCGCATCCCGCTATCCTCCCCATGCACCCGAGCGTGCTACACTAGCAGCATCTATGCCACCGCGAACGGCTCGGCTCCGCGCCCGCCACTCGCAAACGAACTTTAAACGCACGAGGGTTGGCCATGCCGCTTTTCTCGCAACATACCGCCCGGTTCTCGCCGGACGTTCCTTTGGAGGGCACCAGCTCTCGCGAGCTGCTCAAGCGGTACCAGCCGCTCGAGACACTTGCGACCGGCGGTTTTGGCTCCATCGAGATCTGCCGCGACACGCACCTGCGCCGCCGCGTCGCCATTAAGCGCATCCCCCTTATCAACGGTGCCGGCATGCCCGCCAGCGACATCATGGATGTCCTGCGCGAGGCGCACACTGCCGCCATGCTTCAACATCCCAACATCGTGCAGGTCATCGACTTTACGCACGACACAGCCTATGCCTACCTGGTTATGGAGTATGTCGATGGCATGTCGCTTGCCGAGTTTTTGCACCGCGTGGACGGCCACTCACTTACCTTTGGCGAGGCCGCGGCCATTGCCGATGCCCTGGGCCAGGCGCTCACCTTCGCCCATAGCAATGGCGTACTCCACCTGGACATTAAGCCCGCCAACGTGCTCATCGACCACTCGGGCAATGTAAAGCTCACCGACTTTGGCATGGCGCGACTGTCGTCCGCCGGTGGCTTTGGCTGCTCGCGCGGCGGCACCATCGGCTACATGCCGCCCGAGCAGCTCGATATCGAGACCGGCACGGTCGATGAGCGCGCCGATGTCTTTGCCCTCGCCTGTGTAATCTATGAGGGCCTGTGCGGCAGCGCTCCCTTTATGGCGGCCACGCCCGCCGACTCGCTCGACCGCATCATCGGCGGCGCCACCTATCCCAGCGAGCTGATACCACACTTTCCCCCGGGAGCCGAGGCCGCGCTCATGAGCGCGCTCTCCCCCATGCCGCAGGACCGCCCCAACAGCATCGAGGCATTTTGCGACCAGCTCCTTGCCGGTCTGGGCAGCGTGCGCGAGGGCCGTCGCAGCCTGGAGCAAATGGTTGGCGAGCTTTCGGATGACGAGCAGGAGCTCGACGGTATCGAGCCGTCGCACTACGAGGACGACGCCATCGAGGTCGACCCCGCACTCGGCTGGGCGGGCACGCGCTGGAGCCATGCGCGCGACTACACCATGCGCATTATCTCGGCGCTAACGTGCGGCACCTTTAGCTTTTTGCTGATGCAAACGGCCGGGGTCGCGGCGCTTCCCGGCCTGGTCATTGCGGCTATCGCAATCGGAGCGGCGGCTGGCCTGGCCCCCCAGATTGGCTCGGCCATCTCGGCTGTGGGCTTTTTGGTGCTCATGGCCAACGCCACCATGCAGGCGCAGGGCATCCTGTCGATGTTGCCCGTCGCGGTGATCTTTGCCGCCGCCATGTCCGGTTGGTGGATCGCCTGGGGTCGCACCGAGGCTGCCGCGAGCGCCGCACTCACCTGTGCACTCGCGCTTGGCTGTCTGACCGGCAATACCTTCCTAGCAGCTGGGGTCGCCGCCGGCGTCGCGTCATTTTGGCTCGGCCCGGCAAGCGCCGCCGCGGCAACGGGCATGGGCGCGCTTTTTGCCCGTCTGGCCACGGTCGCGCTTTCAGCCGGAGGCGTGCTGGGGCTCGGTAACGTTGCTGCAGCGCTGGGAGACCCGCTCCTTTGGGCTGCCTTTGTGCTGGTCGCGGCAACTGCCGCGGCGTCATCTGCGCTGCTCAATGTCCATGCCAAGCGTGCCGATCAGGGCTCAAACCTTGCCGCAATCGCCGCCATCGCTGTCACCGGCATCGGCTGCGCAGCGGCGCCCTGTCTTGCACACCATATGGAAATTGCCAGCCTTGCAGCCGCGGTCATCGCCAAGGCGGCGGTTGCGGGAATCCTATCCTCTATAATCGTTGGGATATGCCTATATTTGCTCGGATACCAAAGAACCTATACGGAGAGTGATCTTTCGTGAACTTCCTGAACATCTTCGAGGACCACGTGGCCGGCATCTTCGGTGCCACCCGTGCCCCGTTCTCCTTTAAGAAGCTTGCCAAGCAGGCCGCTCGCGACATGGAGGATCAGACTCTGGTGATCAACGGCGTCAACACGGCGCCGGCACTCTATACCATCCTTATCGCCGCCGACGACGATCCCATGCTCGCCCCGTTCTACCCCGAGCTTTCGCGCGAGGTCCGCGAGTTCGTGAAGGCGCAGGCCGAAAAGCGCCGCTATGTCTTTGTCGGCGAGCCCCTCGTGCGCTTTATGATCGATCCGCAGCTGCGCGCCGGCAAGTTCTCGGTCTTTGCCGAGAACGTCGATGCCCCCACGCTCGGCCGCCTGTACGAAGAAGAGCGCGCCTATCAGAACGGCCTGGGCCAGAACAACTCCGCGGCAAGCCGTGCCGCCAGCGCCCCGCGCGCCGGCCAGCAGCAGTTTGCCGCCCCGCAGCAGCAGCGCCCCGCCGCCATGCCCCAGCAGCAGCCGACGCCTCGCGCCGCCGCTCCCGACCCGCTTGCCGTGGCAGACCCCTTCGCGCCTAGCGTCCCCGACCCCGCCGCCGCACCCATCCCGGTGCCGCAGACCGTCTCGCGCGACGCGCTTGCCGGCATGGGCGGAGCCGCCGCGACCGGTGCCGCCGTGGGCCTAGGTGCCGCAGCCGGCATCGCCTCCAACATGGCGAGCACTCGCGCCCCGCAGCGCCCGCTCGCCCAGCTCGTCGACGTCGTGAGCGGCGAGAGCCATAGCATCACCTCCGCACAGGTGACCATCGGTCGCGAGCGCTCGGTTTCCGACATTGCCCTGCGCGACCCCAACGTGTCGCGCCGCCACGCCCAGCTCACCTTTACGGGCTCGGATTGGTCGATCGAGGACCTCAATTCCACCAACGGCACGCTCGTCAACAACCGCCGCATTACGCGCTGCCCGCTGCGCAACGGCGATTTGCTGACGTTTGGCCTGAGCACCTTTGAATTTAGGGGATAGTCGCTTATGAACATCGATATCGTCCTTTTTGCAGGCCGCATCGTCCTGGTCGCCCTGCTCTATATCTTCCTGTTCGCCGTCATGAAGACCGGCGTGGGACTCGTGCGCGGGCAGCGCCGTGACTCGGCTATCTGGACGATTGATGTGGACAAGGGTCCGCGCGGCATCCGCGGCATCCACGTAGACATGCTCGGCCCCGTCATCGTCGGCCGCTCGCCATCTTCGGACATCTGCATCAACGAGCCGTTTGTCTCGGCCTCGCATGCGCGCTTTTCGCTGCAGGGCCCGGCGCTCATCATCGAGGACCTCAACTCGCTTAACGGCACGCTCGTCAACGGCCGCCAGCTCGTGGAGCCCGCGACGCTGCGTGAGGGCGACGAAGTCCAGATTGGCGACGTGGTCATGAAGGTGAACCGTCGATGATCGACGAGGAGAACAAGTCCGCAACCATGACCGAGGCACCGGCTGCCGCCGTAGCTGCACCGGCCCACGCCGCTCCGGCAGACTCCACACCCGTGGAGCCCGAGGACACCGTGTTCTCCCTGCCTCTTTCGCATGTAACGCATGATATTTCGGATCTCGCCGATAACGAGGACGAAGAGGATGCCGTAGCGGCGCCCATCGGCGCACATGCTGCGGAACAGCCCACAGCGCCCGAAGCAACCCCGGCGCCGGCTCACTTTGCAGAGCCCGTCGCCGCGGCAATCAACGAGAGCGCTGCGGTGTTTGCGACACCCGAGCCCGCCGCGCCGGCGTTTCCCATAGCCCCGGCATCCGAGGTTGCGCCCGCGTCTACGCCGGCGCCCGAGCCTATAGACGTCAGCCCGCAAGACGACGAGTCGACCGCCCGCGTTTCCGAGGAGCCCGACTCCCCGGACACCGGCGATTCCGAATCAAACGCCGTGACCGACACCGTCTCTCCCGGTGACACAGCTGAAATCGACGTTGCCGCCGTTGAGGCCAAGCTCAAAGGCCCCGGCTCGACCATGAGCTTTGAACCCCTAACCGAGGAGCGCATCGAGACCGACTCGACCTATGATGCCGGCACCACCACGCAACTCATGTGGGGCGCCCGCTCCGACGTTGGCTGTGTGCGCCCGCACAATGAGGATTCCTACCTGGTGCAGTCGCCGCTCTTTTGCGTATGCGACGGCATGGGTGGTCACGCCGCCGGCGAGGTAGCCTCTTCTATCGCCGTCGAGACTATAGCCAAGACGGCCCCACAGTCCGCCGACGCAGCACGCCTGGCCGCATCCGTCGAGGCAGCCAACGCCGCCGTAATCGAGGCGGCCCTGAACGGCCTGGGCAAGCCCGGCATGGGCTGCACAGCCACCTGCGCCTACATCGAAAACGACACGCTCGCCATCGCCCACGTGGGCGACTCTCGCGCCTATCTGCTCCACGAGGGCACGCTCATCCGCGTGACCCGCGACCACTCCTACGTGGAGGAGCTCGTGGACGCCGGCGAGATCACGGCAGACGAGGCTCGCGTCCACCCCAACCGTTCGGTCATCACCCGCGCGCTGGGCTCGGACCCCGCCATGTATGCCGACCACTTCACTCTGCATATCGAGGAAGGCGACCGCCTGATCCTGTGCTCCGACGGCCTCTCGAGCATGATTCCCGATAGCGATATCGAGAACATCGCCACGCAGTCCTCAACCGCGCAAATCTGCGTCGACAACCTAGTGGACGCGGCGCTTGCCGCCGGCGGCCACGACAACGTAACCGTAGTAGTCGTTGACCTGGTTGACGATGGCGTTATGCGCGAGGCGCAACGCGTGCGTCGCCGCAATGTTACTATCGCCGCCATCCTGGCCCTCGTCTTTGTGCTAGCAGCTGGCATCTGGGCCTACACGGGTGTCACCGGCTCGTACTACCTGGGTACCTACCAGGGCAATGTCGCCGTCTGGCGCGGCCTGCCCGGCAAGCCACTCGGACTCAAGCTCCACTGGCTCGAAAGCGAAACCAGCATCAAGCTGTCCGACCTGCCCGAAGACACGCAAAACCGCCTCAAGGCGGGCATTCCGCAAACAAGTGTCGACGATGCGCAGGACACGATATCCAAGTACCGCCACCAGATCGACGAAGAGCAGACCCGCCAGGTGATCGACGCGCAAACGATTCGCGACAACACCAATCAGGGATCGACCTCCGAATCAGATTCCGAGAAAACCGCCGAACAGTCCGCCGAGGCCGAAGCCTCCGATAAGAATTAGAAAGGGAGTGCCGCTTATGAGTCGCCGCAACACCGAGCTGCTCTTGCTCATCGCCTCGGCGTTCCCCGTCATCCTGCTGTATGCGATGTACGTCCTCACCGCGGGCGCTGCCATCTCCTTTGAGACGCTCGCCGTACCGATCGGCCTCTTTGCCGCCTTTGCCGCGGCCCACATTGCCGTGCGCATCTTGGCGCCCGGTGCCGACCCCGCCATCCTGCCCATCGTATTTATACTTTCGGGCATCGGCATCACGTTCGTGACGCGTCTCGCCCCCGCTCTCGCCATCTCACAGCTCATCATCCTGTTTGTCTCGGTGGCGCTCATGGTGGGAACGCTTGCACTAGTCAAAAACCTCGACGTGGTCATGCGCTACAAGTACACCTTTGGCATCATCGGCATCATTCTGCTGATGCTGCCTATCTTTATCGGCACCACGATCTCGGGCTCCAAGCTGTGGATTCGCATCGCGGGCTTTACCATCCAGCCCGGCGAGTTCGCCAAGGTCTTTATCGTCCTGTTCCTGGCCGGCTACCTGGCCGAGAACCGCGAGCTGCTCTCCATCTCCAACCGCAAGATTCTGGGCTTTAAGATCCCTCGCCTGCGACTGCTGCTGCCGCTGTTTGCCGTGTGGGGTGTGTGCCTGCTCGTCGTCGTCTTCGAACGCGACCTGGGTTCGGCCGTGCTGTTCTACACCATCTTCTTGCTGATGCTCTACGTTGCCACGGGGCGCTTTTCGTATGTCGTTATCGGCCTTGCGCTCTTAGCTGTCGGAGCCGTGGGCGCCTACAAGTTCCTGTCGCACGTTCAGGTGCGTTTCCAGGTTTGGGTCGATCCGTTTAAGGACGCCCAGGGCCAGGGCTACCAGATCGTCCAGTCGCTCTTCTCGCTTGCCGATGGCGGCCTGGTCGGTGTTGGCATCGGCAACGGCATGGCCAACAACATCCCTGTCGTCGAGTCCGACTTTATCTTCTCGGCCATTGGCGAGGAGATGGGCCTTTTGGGCGGCGGCGCCGTGCTCATCCTGTTTATGCTCTTTGCCGTGCGTGGCCTCACCACAGCTGCCCGCGCTAAATCCGACCTCGCCGCCTTTAGCGCCACCGGTCTTACGGCAGCCATCAGCTTCCAGGCCTTCTTGATCGTGGGCGGCGTCACCCGCCTGATCCCGCTGACCGGCGTCACTCTGCCCTTTATGAGCCAGGGCGGCTCCTCGCTGCTGGCAAGCTTTATCATCGTCGCGCTCCTGCTGCGCGCCGGTGACGAGGCGACCGGACGCGAGGCCGAGCTTACCGGCACCGGCACCATGGCCGCCATCACCGATGATCAGGTCGCATCGGCCGCCGCCCCGACGGGCACGCGCTTTGCCACCTCGTCTTCCTACGGCAGCGGCAGCCATTCCGTCGGCTCGCGCATGCGTCGTCGCCTGCTCGACACGCCTGAATCCGGTGTGCTCGGCCGCGTGGCGCTCGCCAACCGTCTAACCCGCGCGGTGCTCGCCTTTACGGCGCTGTTCGCCATCCTTATCGGCAACCTCACCTATGTCCAGGTCATCAAGGCCAAGGACTATCAGGACATGCCGACCAACAACCACACCATCGCCCGCTCCAAGTACATCCAGCGCGGCTCCATCATCACGTCCGACGGCGTGACGCTGGCCGAGTCGCTGCAGCAGGAGGACGGCACCTACGTACGCTCCTACCCCAACGGTAACCTGGCAGCGCACGTGGTTGGCTACGTGAGTCAGCAGTATGGCACCACCGCCATCGAGAGCGTCATGAACGACACGCTCACCGGTTCTAAGGACTACTCCAGCTGGAACAACGCCATCGCGTCGCTCGCGGGCCAGACCCAGCCGGGCAACACCGCCAAGCTCACCATCGACTCGCGCATCCAGACGGCGGCCGAGCAGGCACTCAAGGGCTTTAAGGGCGCTGTAGTGGTCATCGACCCGCGTACCGGCGCGGTGCTCGCATGTGCCAGCTCGCCCACCTATGACAACACCAACATCGATGCCCTGCTGCAGACGGGCGGCGGCGAGGACGGCTCCATGTACAATCGCGCCATGGACGCGCTGTACACGCCGGGCTCAACGTTTAAGGTCGTTACGCTTTCCGCGGCACTCGAGACCGGCACCGCCAGCCTTACCAGCACCTACCAGGCGCCCAGCTCCATGGACATCGGCAACGCACCGGTCACCAACTATGCCAACGAGAGCTACGGCACCATCAGCCTGCAGCAGGCCTTTGCCGTGTCCTCCAACGTCGTCTTTGGCCAGGTGGCAAACGAAGTTGGCGCAAATACGCTCGTACAGTTTGCCAACGCCTTTGGCTACGGCCAAAAGCTCGGCCAGGACCTGACCTCCGCGGCCTCCATCATGGCCGACCCGTCGCTCATGACCGAGTGGGAGACCGCCTGGGCCGGCGCCGGCCAGCCTGTCGGCATGGACCACACGCCCGGCCCGCAGACCACCGTCATGCAAAACGCCGTGATTGCCGCCGCCATCGCTAACAGCGGCGTGGTCATGGACCCGTACTTTGTAGCCCAGGTACTCGCCCCGGACGGAACCGTGGTCAAGACCACGCAGTCCCGCTCGCTTGGTCAGGCCGTCAGCTCCGCCACGGCCGACCAGGTCAAGCAGGCCATGCTTGCCGTCGTCCAGTCCGGCACCGGCACCGATGCCCAGATCCCCGGCGTCAAGGTCGCCGGCAAGACCGGCTCGGCCGAGATCGGCGGCACCAACGTCAACTCGATGTTTGTTGGCTTTGCACCTTACGATTCACCCACGGTCGCCATCTCGGTGGCCTTGGAGGATTTCGACAAGCATGACGTCAAGGCCGCCAAGATTGCCGGTATCGTCCTGACCGCGGCGCTTGCCGCACAGGGAGCGTGATGCCCATGATCGAATCGGACACCCGAGGCGCGCCGCGGCCGAAGAGTTAGCGGCAACGCGCCACACGGCCCCAGCGGCCACATCGTAGGTACTACACACATCGTTGAGCGAATAGTTATGTTAGGAGCAGGAATGGAACAGAGGGTCCTCGGGGGAAGATACCTCCTCAAGGATAAGGTGGGAACAGGCGGCATGGCGACCGTCTACCGTGCACAGGACCAGGTCCTCGACCGCACGGTTGCCGTCAAGATCATGCTGCCGCAGTATGCTGGCGACGCAACCTTCGCCGCACGCTTTAAGCAGGAGGCCCAGGCAGCAGCCGGTCTCTCCTCCCCCTATATCGTGGGCGTCTACGATTGGGGCAAGGACGGCGACACCTATTACATCGTCATGGAGTACCTGCGCGGCACCGACCTTAAGAGCGGCATCAAGAGCCACGGCGCCCTCGACCCCAAGAAGGTCGCCCAGATCGGCTCGCAGATCAGCTCCGCGCTTTCGGTCGCCCACAAGCACGAGATCATCCACCGCGACATTAAGCCGCAGAACATCATGGTGCTGCCCGACGGCAACATCAAGGTGATGGACTTTGGCATCGCGCGCGCCAAGAACAGCCACCTCACGCAAGACAACAACGTGCTGGGAACCGCCCACTACGTCAGCCCCGAGCAGACCCGTGGTCAGGACCTCGGCCCCACCTCGGATATCTACTCGCTGGGCGTCGTGATGTACGAGTGCGCCACCGGCCGCGTCCCCTTTGACGGTGACGACGCTATCTCGGTCGCACTCAAGCAGGTCAACGAGCTGCCTATTCCGCCGAGCCAGATCAACTCCGGTGTCGACGCCGACCTTGAGCGCATCATCCTCAAGTGCATGGAGAAGGACCCGGCAAACCGCTTCCAGACCGCCGACGAGCTGCGTCAGGTGCTCAACAGCTACCTGTCGGGCCGTGCCGTCAACGTCTCGGAGCCCACGCGCATCATCGGTGCCCCCGGTGAGCTGGGCGCCACCAAGACTCGCGAGCTTTCCGATCAGACGCGCGCCATGGTGCGTCCCGTCTCGGGCGTGAGCGGCCAAAATACCGCCCGCAGCTCGGTTTCGGGCTCCACCGGCTCCTACGAGGTCGAAAAGCCCAAATCCAACAAGAACAAGATCATCGCCGCCGTGGTGGCAGCCGTTGCCGTCATCGGCATCGTGGTGGCCTTTGCCACAGGACTCTTTGGCGGCGAGCAGGTCACCGTGCCCGATGTGCTGGGCAAGGACCAGCAGACTGCCGTCGAGCTGATCAAGGAAGCCGGCCTCGAGGTCGGCACCATCGACCAAAGCTACAACGACGATGTCGACGAGGGCAAGGTCGCCGAGCAGACGCCCAACGGCAACACCAAGAAGGCCAAGGGCACTAAGGTGAACCTGGTAATCTCCAAGGGCCCCAAGCCCTCTGAGAAGGTTGAGGTTCCCCAGCTTGTCGGCCTGACCAAGGACCAGGCAGAAGCCGCGCTGGCAAGCGTTGGCCTGAAGGGCAACGCCTCCGAGGAGGCCAACGAGGCCGATGAGGGCCAGGTCTTTGATCAGGGCACCGAAGCCGGTAAGGAAGTCGCGAAGGGCACGACCATCTCGTACAAGGTCTCGAGCGGCCCGGATACCACGTCCGTCCCCGACCTGACCGACATGACCGAGGCCCAGGCGCGCAACGCCCTCGATATGGCAGGCTTTGGCGTCGACGTGAGCTACCAGGAGAACGACTCTGTTACCGAGGGCACCGTGATCAGCTGGAACCCCAGCGGTAAGCAGAAGCCCGGCGCCACGATTACCGTCGTCATTGCCAAGAAGTCCGGCAAGGCCACCGTCCCGGGCAACCTGTACGGCAAGAGCATTTCCGCCGCCGTTACCGCGCTCAACAACGCCGGTTTCTATAACATTGGCTTCTGTGACCAGAACGGCAATCCCGTGAGCGGTAACGAGGATGCCACCGTTACGGGCGTCTCCCCCACCGGCAAGCAGTCCACCGACAGCACGATCACGCTGACGGTCGCACTTTCTGGCTCGGGTTCGGGCTCTGGCTCGGGCACGGGTGACGATTCCGGTACGACCAACTAGTCGCCACCCCACCGCTCATCACGGCTCTCGCCGCAAACATATTCGCTCACAGGCGCCCGCTTGCTCCCCCAGCAAGCGGGCGCTTCGTTTATCGACAGACCAGGGCTCCATAGCAACGCAAAGAGGCCCGCAAAAGCGAGCCTCCCAGGTGGCAACAGAATATGTGATGCAGTAATTACTGGCCGCAGAACTTCACCATGATCTCGACCACGAGCTTCTCGGAGTTGA
Organism: Collinsella sp.; assembly: GCA_048373195.1. Taxonomy (GTDB): domain Bacteria; phylum Actinomycetota; class Coriobacteriia; order Coriobacteriales; family Coriobacteriaceae; genus Collinsella. Next base: position 9,680 of record DBGDZK010000183.1, on the reverse strand, counting down.
GCTGCTGTATCATGATGCCCTGCTGGAACAGCAGGATGTTGGCGCGCGTGTGCTCCGGATCGGAGTGCTCGACGAACTCCTTCTTATCCAAGGTGCAGACCGAGCGCGACAAAACGACTTCGAAGCGACCCATTACGGCATCGCGCATGCGCTACAATCTCGGTTAATCTGTTAACCACCCGAAAGCAGCAGGAGGCCCCATGCCCACACCAGGCAAGCGCCCATCCATGCGCCAGATTGCCGTCGCGGCCGGCGTATCCGTCGCCACGGTCTCCCACGTCATCAACGGCAGCGGCCGTTTTTCAGAAGACACCCGCAAGCGCGTGGAAGCCGCCCTCAAGGAATACGGCTACGTCACGAACATGGCGGCGAAGAGCCTCCGTATGGCCCAGTCCCGGACCATCGGCATGATCGTGCCGGACATCTCCAACGACTTCTTTTCCAAGATCGCCCTGCATGTGGAGCGCGAGCTGGCAACCGAGGACTACTCGGTCTTTGTTTGCAACAGCGCCAATGACCCTGCCCGCGAGCGCGACTACTTCCGCACGCTGGCAAGCAAGCAGGCCGACGGCATCATCTGTATCTCCGGCCTGCGCAGGCTCGACGGCGAGTTCGTCCCCCACGGAATCCCCGTGGTCTGCATCGACCGTGCGCCCGAAAACGACCTCGGTTTCCCACACGTGGGCTCCGACAACATCGGCGGTGGCTACATGGCGACCGAGCACCTCATCGAGCGCGGCTGCAAGGACATCCTGAGCATCTCGAGTTTTACCGCCAACTACCCCGGCAACGAGCGCCAGATGGGCTACGAGCGGGCGCTCGCCGCGCACGGAATGCCGCTACGCCGCGACTACCAGCTGTTTGTCTCGGGTAAGCAGCCGAGCATCATCGAGTCCGAAGAGCTCGTGACCGACTTCCTCTCCACGGGCTACCCCGTCGACGGCATCTTCGCCCATAGCGACCACGCAGCCGTGGGCGCGCTGCGTGCGCTCGTTGCCGCCGGCAAGCGCGTACCCGAGGACGTCCGTCTCATCGGCTTCGACGATTCCGTCTATGCGCAGCTTCCGACGCCGCAAATCAGCACTATCCGCCGCTTCCCCGAGCGCCTCGCGCACGAGGGATGTCAGGCCCTGCTCGCCCTGCTGCGCGGCGAAGAGCCCGAGATGGAGACGCTCGTCCCCGTTAAGCTCGTGCAACGCGCGAGCAGCTAGACAGCGGGCAGCGAATAGCCGCGTTTTTCTCTCGCATGTGTTCTATCCCACGCGCGACATGCAAAAAGCCCGCCACCACATGGGTGACGGGCTTTTCCACTACCAGCCGCGTGCTTCCTCCGCACGCACGAGCTGACGAGCCTCGATCTGGCGAATCATATCGATGCGGCGCTGGTGACGGCCGCCCTCGAACTCGCCGGTGAGCCAGGCGTCGACGATCATCTTGGCCAGCTCGATGCCCACCACACGAGCACCAAATGCGAGCATGTTGGTGTTGTTGTGCTCGCGTGACAGACGAGCGGAATACGGCTCAGAGCAGGTGCAGCAACGGATACCGCGCACCTTGTTGGCGGCGAGCGAGATGCCCACACCCGTACCGCAGATAACGATACCGCGATCAACCTCGCCGGACATGACAGCGTCCGCCACGGCCTCACCCGCGATGGGATAGTCAAAGCGCTCGGTGCTGTCCGTGCCGAAGTTCACGACTTCGTAGCCGTACTTCTCCTGGATATACGCCGTGATGGCCTCCTTATACTCGACTGCGACGTGGTCGTTTCCAATACCGATCTTCACAAGAGACCCCTTTCCATAAGAACCATTCGCGCATGCCGCGCGCTCAATCCGCCCTAATTCGCCCTTCCGCTTCTAATACACCTCGCCGGCGCGCAGACGGCGCAGGCACTCCTCGTAACCAGCGTCCTTGCCAAACAGCGCACTGGTGCCCAGGATAAATCCGTCCGCGCCGATGGCGGACAGGTCGCGCACGCGCTCGGGCGAGCAAGCGCCGTCGATCATGAGCTTGAAGCCGAAGCGCTCCTTCAGCGCGGCAAGGCGACGCACCTTGTCGTTCGTGAACTCTATAAAGCTCTGACCGGCAAAACCCGGATTCACCGTCATGACCATCACGTAGTCGCAAAGGTTCAACATCTCCTCCACCTCGGAAATCGAGGTGTCGGGGTTTACTGCGATGCCTGCGCTCTTGCCGAGGGCCTTGATCGCAGCGAGAGTCTTGACCACGTAGCGCTCGGACTCCGGATGGATGTAGATGATGTCCGCGCCGGCGGAGGCGAAAAGCTCCACCTTGCTGGCGGGGTTCTCGACCATAAGGTGCACGTCAACGAGCTTGTTGGTGGCGGCACGCACGGCCTTAATGTCCTCGAGGCCCATGGCGAAGTTGGGAACGAAACTGCCGTCCATCACGTCGCAATGGAAGATATCAATGCCGGCGGCGTCGAGCTCCTCGACGGTCGCACGCAGGTTGCCGTAGTCGGCGCACATGAGGCTGGGGCAGAGCAACATGGTGAACTCCTTATCTGCTCTTTGGTTATCTACTCGTTGGTAATTAATCGTTTAACCTGTATCTAAAGTCTGGCTGATTAATCGTTTAACCACGTTGTTAACCTACAGGTTTCTCTAGATTCACAACGTTGTCATATTTGTCTATCTAGCTGGCGTCATACGGATTCCGTACGGCGAAAAGCCGTTGTGTTCCCTAGAAAGAGGCCCCGCCATTCAGCTGGCCACCATGGGCCGTGCTCGCACGGGCGTGGGCCTTGAAACCCTACGCCTCCGGCGTGATCAGGCGCGCACGTTGGGCGATCTTCTCGTCATAGGACTCCGCGATAATCGCCACACCATCGAACCCAAACGCGCGAACACTCGAGAACTGATGGAACTTCGAGCTGTCGCACAGCACGTACGTCTTGTTCGAGTTCTCGCGCACAATGCGCTTTTTCGTCGCCTCAACGTAGGAGGGCGTCATGGCGCCGCGGTCCTCGTCAATCGCGTTGATCCCGATAAACGCCTTATCGAAGTACAGGTCGCGCAGGATCGATTCGGTCATAGAACCGCAGAACGAGGAGTTCACATGGTTGAACTCGCCGCCCACTACGATGAGCTGGGCGCGTATCTCGCTCTTAATCAGGCACGCCGAGGCATCCGTCGTGTAAATTGTCACGTCGCGGTCGAGCAACAAGCGCAGCAGGGCCGTACAGGTGGAGCCGGAATCGAGATAGAGCGTATCTCCATCCTCAACGAGACGCAGGGCAACCTGGGCAATCTGGTCCTTCTCGCTCCCGTGCAAACCCGAACGCGTCGAGATGCTCACCTCGTGGACAGCCGAGACGAGCTTCACTGCGCCGCCCGAAAGATGCTCAACCTTGCCAAGCGCTTCCAGCTCCTTGAGGTCGCGGCGTAGCGTCGAAATAGAGACGCCCGGCAGCTCCTCCTGCAGCTCGGAAATCCTCACGAGGTCCGACTTCTGCAGGCACTCTACAATTCGCTCCTGGCGCTCATACGGGATCATATTGGGAACCTCTCCAAACCGCTCTGCTTCACGCTCGTTCATTTCTTTTCGAAAAGTGTAACGCATGCGCAGAAAAGTGGCCGCCACCTGTTGCGATGACGACCGCTTTAATCGATTGACCAACCCTCTCGTTCACAATTCGAACGAAGGTGAGGCGCCTCACGCAAGGGCGGGGCTCCTCGAGCGAGGATAACGAGCCCCAGGCGAGGCAGCGCGCGTCGAGTGAAATAGCATCCCAGAGGCGGCGCACCTCAAGCTCTTAGGCGAGCTGATCCTCCTTGCCGGTGAAGGCGAAGGCAAGAACACCGGCCACGACGGCGGAAATGAGCATGCCGACCATAGCCCAAGCGAAGTTCATGGGGTCGGAACTCACGAAAGCCGGGAACGTAGTGACGGAACCGAAGGTGAACGCAGTGGTGACGACCTTCATGATACCGAGGAACGCGCCGCCGACGGCACCGCCGATGATCTGCGCAAGCCAGACCTTCTTGTTCTTCACGAGCATACCGAACAGCGTGGGCTCGATGATGGCGGACAGGGCGATCGATACGACACCGGTCATCGCGAAGCTCTTGAGCTTCTGGTCGCGGGCCTTGAGGAACACGCCGAAGGCGCAGCCGATAACGGCGAAGTTGCAGGCGAAGGTGAAGGGGCAGATGTAGTCGAAGCCGTTCTGAGCGATGTTGTTGATCATGATGGGGTTCACGGCCCAGTGGATGCCCATGGACACCAGCACGGACCAGCCGCCGCCAACCAGCACGCCGGCGAACACGGAGCTGCGCTCGATCAGCCAGTTGACCACGAAGGCGATGGCCTCACCAGCGTAGACGCCCAAGGGACCGATGACGAGCATGGTGAGCGGAACCATAACGATCAGGGAGATGGCGGGCAGCACGACGAGCTTGAGCATCTCGGAAACGTGCTCATCGAGCCACTTGTACAGGTACGAGTAGACCCAGACAGACAAGATGGCAGGGATAACCGTGGAGTTGTAGTTCATGAGAACCACGGGGATGCCGAAGAAGTCCGTCATGGCGCCGTTGCCCGCGTCGCCCATGAGGGCGATGAAGTCCGGGTAGAGCAGGCACGCGCCGAGCAGCGCCGACAGGTACGGGCTCGCGCCGAAGCGCTTGCCGGCGGAGAAGCCGAGCAGCACGGGCAGGAAGTAGAACACGCTCATGGCCAGGGTGTACAGGATAGTGTAGGTACCCGTGCCCTCGGCGATGATGCCGAGCTGGGCGGCAAGGATGACAAAGCCGCGCAGGATACCGGAGCCGGCCATGGCGGGCAACAGCGGGGCAAAGATGCCGGAAATCGCGGAGAAGATCTGGCTGATGACGCTCTCGCCCTCGTCCTTGGTAGCAGAGGAGATCTCCACGCCCGAACCCTTGACCAGCGGTTCGAACTTCTCGTACAGCTTCGGAACCTCAGTGCCGATGAGAACCTGGTACTGACCGGCCTTGTTCAGCGTGTTCACCACGCCCTCGACTTCCTTGACCGCAGCGTCGTCGCAAGCAGCGTCGTCCTTGAGATTGAGGCGCAGGCGCGTTGCGCAGTGCGTCATGCCCGAGATGTTCTCGGGACCACCGACGGCGTCCAGAATCCCCTGGGCCATCGCGTTCCAGTCGCGTTTCATTGGGGTTACCTCCCCATTGCGCAGAAGAGCTCGCGGACAAGCTCGGCTGCCTTAATCGCGTCGTTTGCATCGATAACGGATTGGATCTTCTCCATGCTTACGGTCTCGATGGCGTCGTTGAGCAGATGGATCATCTGGTCGTTCTGTGCAGCCTCGCCGGCAGCGGGCTCGATGACCGGGAACGTGTCGAAGTAGATTGCGCTGTCGTAACCGTGCTTCTTCACGTAGTAGAGGAACTCGAGGGTCTTCACCGGCGTGGACGTACCAATCATAAGGCCATCGTCGAAGCGACCGTTGCCGTCGTTTAGGTGAATGCCGTAGAGCTTGCCCTCGCGGCCGAACAGGTCGGCGGCCATGGCAGGGTTCTCGTGCTTCATGAGCATGTGGCAGTAATCCAGCGTGACGCCCAGGTTCGGGCGGTCTGCAGCGTTGAGAATCATGCCGGTCATACCCATGGAGTCGATGAACGCGTACGCGCGCTCCTCGTAGGGTTTGTACTCAATCGAGATCTTGAGGTCGGGCGCGTAGTCGCAAACCTTCTGGAATGCGGCTACGAGCTGGTCGAAGACGCGAGCGTAGGCGATCTGGAAGCTGTAGTCAAAGCCGTCGTGGCCGAGCCAGATGGTCACCGTGTTGCCACCGGCAGTGCGGCAGTAGTCGCACGCCTCGTAGCAGAGCTCAAGGGCTTCCGCGGCAAGGGCATCATCGGCATTGCCCAGGTCACCGTTGAGGAAGGCGTTGCGGAAGCGCAGCGCGCAGCCGTTCAGCTGCAGGTCGTGAGCTGCGAGCTTGGCGGCCATGTCCTCCGCCGTGACACCTGTGCAGTGCTCGGGGTAGTTGAGGTCGACGTGCGTGAGGCCCACGCTCTGGAACTCCGCGAACACGCGATCAAGATTCTTGTCGCCATCGCGAAAATAGGAGTTGATACGAGTTGCAAGCTTCATGCTTCTACGTCCTTTACCTTCGTCCTTGATCGTTTCTGCCCGTTCGAGCACCTGATCTATATCCGTAATTCGATAAGGGCCGCCGCCTGCGCGCCGGGGCTTACCCTGTGACATGTAGATTACTGCCACATAAGTTCATTTTCAATCAGTATTTTTCACTCTTTTTCTCATTGTGTCAGAGTTTTTCACCGTATAAAGCCATCTACCTTGTGGTTTTGCTGTTAATCAAGTTTGACCATTCTTGAAATTACCTGATTTTTTCTGAATTAATTTGCCGTTTATCGGTAAAAATCGACCGCTCACGGCTGACGGCGACGCAAGATGGAAGATACTTGCATGAGGAAAAGCACTGAATTCCCAGCGCCGATTCGAATGACGCGATTGGTGACGCGAGCGTCGACGGCCCGAATCTGCCGTCGGCCCCCACTAACCAAAAACGGCGCCGCTCACGCGACGCCGTCATATTCCCTGGTGCCCCCGGGCGGATTCGAAAACTCCCCCCCCCCGCGGGGAAATTGGTGACGCGGGTGTCGACGGCGCTGAGCGCTCCGTGTTTTGGTATGTGGATATGGCAGCCATCAACCTTTCTCGGCATGTGAAACTCTAGGCACATATGAGCATACCTGAGCGACGCAACACATGCGCTCCATCTATCCCAACAAGCTCCAGCGGTACCCGCACTTCCCATTTCGTGTAGAAAAGGGCCTGTATATACTTCCCATTTCGTGTATTGAATCAGGTAACCACACTTCCCATTTCGTGTATACAGCAGCTAGATTGGGCAATCATGTCAGTATTCAGACGTACGGCCTACAATAAACTCCTCGATTGGAAAGCGAGCAATGGATCCCGAGCCATCATGCTCGAGGGGGCCCGCCGCGTTGGAAAAAGCACCCTTGCCCAAGAGTTTGCGCAGTCCAAATACAAATCCCACCTCGTGATCGACGAATCTGTTGCGAGTGAAAAAAGAAGACCGGAGACTCAACTGGTCTCCGGCCTCATTTCTAAAAAACGTCTCGTGGTTCTACTCGTGCTGTCGGGCTTCTACCAGCCTGCAGAAGTCGTTGACGCTCATGAGCCATTCCCTTTGCGCGGGCGTGTAGGTTTCGAACAGCGATGAGGGCACAACGAGGCTGAGCCTGTCCTTAGCCATAGCTCGTGTGTAATCCTCACTTACGGCGGGCTCAAGTGTTACAAGATGCTTGTCCTCGATTCTGTCAGCCTCATCAAGCACCTGACGCCAACGCTCCTTGATGGTTGTCTTGGCACCGAGCATCGTCAGTCGAGCGACAGGGAACTTGGGGTCGTGGTAATCGTCAATAGAGGGAAAGATGAAATCCGGCTTTGATTTGCCCTCGGTGTATTTCTGCGCCGAGTAGCGTATGCCCCTAGCATCGAATAGCATCGAGAGTTGATTCTCGAACGCCGTCCCCGCACGGGACTTGCGGCGCTGGAAGGCCGACATAGTGGTGCGCAGCACGCCATCAACATCAAGCGCCGAGCCAAGGTATGGCGCGAGGTCGCGCTCCAAGAGATGCCGCTCGAAGACGCGGAACAGCATCTCTTCGCGTTCGTAACAAGCGACCAAGCAGCCATCCGGGTCGCCCGTCCAATCGAGCTTTCCAAGGGTGGAAGCTGAGTAGGCTGAGAAGTCTGCCCCTTTGGGGAAGGACTCGCCGAATTTCTCGATCATACCGTCGAGGAAGTTCTCCGCTGCGATCGGCATGCTAACTTCGATGCCGATGGACTCCAAAATCCTTGCGGCGATCGACGTGATGCGCGTATCCTCCCGAGCAGAGGGCGTAAAACCCTTCTCGCCAACCCCGTCGAGCGCGAAGAGCCAGCGAACTTGAGATTCCGCCGTACTCCCCGCTCGGGCAAATAGGATTACGACCTCCTTGGCTTCGTGTAGGGCCAAAACCATGAGGTCGCCCGGACGGGCCATGCCCATGGCAGCATTATCGTTGTAGTAGAGCCTATACTCAGTTCTAGTTGGATGCTTCCTGCGGGCGTCGTACCAAGTGGTATAACCATGGTCGAATATAGGGTCTGCACCATCATCGAGATATGCGAAGGTAGTTCGCATCCCCTTTATGTCATCGTCTCCGAAAAGCGCGCGCAAAGGCCCCACGCCGTTGAATTCGTGCTGGTGGCTTTTATTGGCCCCCATGATGTCAACGCCCGCGAGGGTTTTCGCGACAGCACCGTCATAATACGCGCCAAGTACTCCATAGTCCATCCTAGAACACCTCCATCATCAACTTCGCGACCGAGCGCACGACCGGCACGGTCACGGAGTTGCCGAACTGCCTGTATGCCTGAGTATCCGACACCGGGATGATGAACTCATCGGGAAATCCTTGCAGGCGCGCGCATTCGCGGGGAGTGAGTTTACGAGGGTTTTTTCCTTCCTGCCCGACCAGAATCTCGCTGCCATCCTTGTGGTACCGGGCGGAAAGCGTCCTTGTCGTGTCCTCTGGGCCGACCATCGAGTATCCAAAGCCGTGGCCCGCCGCCTCATGCTTTTCGCGATAGGCGCGCAGATAGGCCCATAGCTTATCCGAAATGGTGTAGCGTTCGTTTGGTTGCTCTTCGAGGATTTCCCCTAGCGTATGTCCCGGTCCCGGCACCTCAAGGTCATCCCACGAGAAGGGAACTTCCTCCCTGAACCCCACGATGTAGATGCGCTCCCTGTGCTGGCACGTCCAGTTTTTTGAATCAAGCACTTTCCAGAAAATATGGTATCCAAGGTCCTCCTCAAGCGTCTGTCGTATGACCTTGAAGGTCTTCCCGCCGTCGTGACTCGTAAGGTTCTTAACGTTCTCAAGCAAGAAGGCCTTCGGGCGCTTGTCGCGTATGATGCGAGCGACCTCGAAAAAGAGGGTTCCCTGCGTTTTATCCTCAAAGCCGGTGGGTCTCCCCAAAGATTGCTTCTTCGAAACGCCTGCAAGGGAGAATGGCTGACAAGGAAAGCCTGCGAGCAGGACATCGAAGTCCGGTATATCGTTTGATGCGACCTGACGGATGTCGCCCGCCGGGGTCTCTCCATAGTTCATCCGGTAGGTTTTCTGGGCGAACTTATCCCACTCGCAAGAGAAGACGCACCTACCGCCAAACTCCTGGAACGGCATTCGTATACCGCCGATGCCCGCGAAGAGATCGCAGAAGGTAAAAGGCGCGTCGCTGCGCTCCCCTTGGTCAAATGGAGCCCCCGCATCGAGCGATGCGATAAAGGCGCATTCAGCCGCCGTTGGACTAGTATCCCCAGACTCCCAGCGCCGAACGGTGCGTTCGCCAGACGAGCCCATACCAAGGGCGGCGGCGAACTCCTTTTGGGTGAGGCCGAGGTCAATTCTCTTTTGCGCTATATCAGCTGCATTTAGTTGCATGGGACGCCTATCTTGGTTGAAAAACGGTCAAACTGTCCTGTATTTACCACAGCGTTAGTCTATCACCCCGAGCGGACATGTCTTCCCCTTGCTTCAGTCCGCCTCTAAACCCCGTAGCATCAACTGGGCTTTAGGGCTTGGACACTCTACCGGAGGGCTCTAGACGCAATTGGTGACGCGGGTGTCGACGGC
>DBGDZK010000182.1:0-2531 GCA_048373195.1 Collinsella sp. | reverse complement strand
TGGTTCTTGGACGAGGTCTGCACCAGCATGTGGGAGGTCCACGACGGCCAGGTCGATCCCTTCGAGGGCGGCTATTCGGCATACATCCTGCAGCGCGTGGAGCGCGACCGCATGGCCGCCGTTACCGAGGAGCGCCGTCGCAACATGGCGCGCAAGGAGCTCGCGTGGCTGAGCCGCGGTGCCCAGGCTCGTTCCACCAAGCCCAAGTTTCGCGTGGATGCCGCTCGTGAGCTGATCGCCGACGTGCCGCCCGTGCGTGACGAGCTGGAGCTCAAGCGCCTGGCCGTGAGCCGCCTGGGCAAGCAGGTTATCGATGTGGTCGACGTGGACGCCGGCTATGCCGATACCGACGGCGCGCCCAAGCAGGTACTCTCCGACGTGACCTGGCTCATTGGTGCGGGCGACCGCTATGGTCTTTTGGGCGAGAATGGCGCTGGCAAGTCGACGCTGCTTGATGTGATCCAGGGCAAAATTGCGCCCACGCGCGGCCGCGTGAAGATTGGCCAGACAGTGCGCTTTGGCGTGCTGTCGCAGCAGCTCGAGGAGCTCGAGCCCTACATGGGCGACACGATCCGCGAGGTGCTCAGCCACTATAAGAAGTACTACGTCATCGACGGCAAGGAGACTTCGCCCGAGAAGCTTTGCGAGCGCCTGGGCTTTACGACGCAGCAGCTCTGGAGCCGCATCGGCGATCTTTCGGGCGGCCAGCGCCGTCGCCTGTCGCTGTTGCTGACGATTCTGGACGAGCCCAACGTGCTCATCCTGGACGAGCCGGGCAACGACCTGGATACCGACATGCTCGCGATTGTCGAGGACCTGCTGGACGGCTGGCCCGGCACGCTGATCCTGGTGACGCACGACCGCTTTTTGATGGAGCGCGTGACCGACCAGCAGTGGGCGCTGCTCGACGGCCACCTGACGCATATGCCCGGTGGCGTGGACCAGTACCTGCGCCTGTGCAACGCTACCGCCGAGGGCGAGCCCGTGGGCGCGCCGAGCGCCAAGACCGGCACGTTCGACACCGGTGCCGCGGCAGCTGCGGCCGAAAAGCCCACGTCGAGCGGGCAGCCCAACGGCCTGTCCAACGCCGAGCGCCAGAAGCTCCGCCGCGAGGTGAGTTCGCTCGAGCGCAAGATGGAGACGCAGCGCACCCGCGTTGAGGAGGCCGAGGCAGCAATGGCCCAAGTCGATCCCACCAACTACACGGCGCTCGGCGAGCAGCAGGCAAAGATCGACGAGGCTCACGCCGCCATGGACGAGCTGGAGATGGCGTGGCTCGAGGCGAGCGAAAAGCTCGAGGGCGAGGAGTAGACGAGGATGATCAAGGCCGCATTTTTCGATATCGACGGCACGCTGCTGAGCTTTAAGACGCACCGGATTCCGGCGTCGGCGCAGCAGGTGCTCGATAGCTTTCACGAGCAGGGGATTGCGTGCGTGATCGCCACGGGTCGCCCGACCTACCAGATACCGGACTGGCTGTTCGACCTGGGTTGGGATGCGTACATTACGCTCTCGGGTCAGCACTGCTTTGATGCCGAGGGGGTTTACCGCAGCTGTCCGATCGATCCGGACGACGTCGCGGTGATTGTGGACCAGGTGGCGCAGGGGCGCTACGACTCGCTGTGCATGCAGGGCGAGAACTCGTTTGTGAACCGCCTGTCCGAGCGCGTGGTGACGGCTGGCAGCAACGCGGGAATCGTCTACCACGAGGAGCCGTTTGAGCACGCCTTTGACGCACCGGTCTACCAGTTCTGCGCCTTTGTGGACCCGGCCGACGAACATATCGTGACCGACGCCGTGTCGCATTCGCTCACCACGCGCTGGTGCGACCTGTTCTGCGACATTATTCCCGCTAACGGCGGCAAGGACCTGGGCGTGGCGGCGACGCTCGAGCGGCTTGGTATCGACGCGAGCGAGGCGATTGCCTTTGGCGACGGCGAGAACGACCTGTCGATGTTCTCGGCCGTGGGCACAAGTGTGGCCATGGGCAACGCGCAGGACACGGTGAAAGCTGCAGCGACCTATGTGACGACTGCCGTGGACGACGACGGCATCTACAACGCTGCGAAGCACTTTGGACTCGTGTAGCTGCGGGCCGACACCTGGCACCTGGGGACATTCCTTGCGGGGCGTTCCCATTTTGTTTTCGTCCCGCACGTTTTGTGAAACGCGGCTAACTTTTAGGCAAAGTAGTAAGACATGGGCAACTTTTGCGGTAAAGTTAGCCGTGGAAAGTATCCAAAGGCTAACTAGCAATCATTGCGAAAGGCGGCCCATGGCCCTACGTGAATCCGGAGAAGACTATCTCGAATCGATCTACGTTCTGTCGCAACGTCAGGGCATCGTGCGCTCGATTGATGTTGCAGAGTACCTTGGCGTAACTAAGGCAAGCGTTTCAAAAGCTATGGCGACGTTGGAGAACAACGGCTACGTCGAAATGGGCAAGCGAGATGTTCATCTGACGGAGCGTGGTCTGGAGGTCGCTCGTCAAATGTGGGAGCGTCACTGCTTTTTCGTGGGGCTGCTGGAGG
>DBGDZK010000181.1:0-15010 GCA_048373195.1 Collinsella sp. | reverse complement strand
GCACCAGAATGCGGCCGCGGCCGTCAAGCTCCTTCTCGGCAGCAGCGACGGCATCCCAGATGGGCTGGCAATCGTCCAGACCAGCCTTGTTGTCGGAATGCACGTTGACGAGTACCTGCGGGTACTTCTTCATGATGCCGGCAAGATCGGTGAGGGTGCGACCGGTGCGCTTAAGCACGGCCAGCAGCTGAAGAGCCGTCACCAGGCCGTCACCGGTGGTGTTGTGCTCCAGGAAGATGATGTGGCCGGACTGTTCGCCGCCGATGACGGCACCGTCCGCAAGCATACGCTCCAAAACGTAGCGGTCGCCCACAGCGGTCTGAACCATCTCGAAGCCCTGCTCCTTCATAGCGATGGAGAAGCCAAGGTTGCACATGACGGTCGAGACGATCTCGGAGTTGGCGAGCTTGCCGCGGGCGGCGAGGTCAGAACCGCAGATAGCCAGGATGTAGTCACCGTCGATCTCATTGCCCTCGCTGTCCACGAACAGTACGCGGTCGGCGTCGCCGTCGTGGGCCAGACCAATGTCAGCATGGGTGCGCAGCACGAGCTCGCGCAGGGGCTCGAGGTGCGTAGAGCCGCACTCGACATTGATGTCGGTGCCGCAGTAATCGGTGTTGATGGCATGGACCGTGGCACCCAGGCGCTGCAGCGCGGCAGGCGTGGTCTGGCAGGAAGCACCGTGACCGCAGTCGACGGCAACCACCAGGCCATCGAGCCTCAGGCCATCAAGCGTATCGATGGCGTGGTCGACGTATGCCTTGCGAGCGTCCTTCATCTTGATGATGTGGCCCACGCCGGCACCGGTCGGCAGCGTGTCGGCAGCCATGGCTTCCTCGGACATGACCCAGGCGCTGATCTCTTCCTCGACCGCATCGGGAAGCTTCATGCCCTTGCGGCTAAAGAACTTGATGCCGTTGAACTCCGGCGGATTATGCGAAGCAGAGATGACGATGCCGCCGTCGAGCTCATTCTGGACGGTGAGCAGCGCCACGGCAGGCGTGGGGATGACGCCGCAGCAGTGCGGACGACCGCCCTCGGCCATGATGCCGGCGGTCAGAGCGCTCTCGAGCATAGTACCCGAAAGACGCGTGTCGCGGCCGACGCAGATATCCGGACCAAGGAACTTGGTCGCCGCGCGGCCCAGGCGAAACGCGAGGTCGCACGAGAGGTCGGCATTGGCGACGCCACGGACGCCGTCGGTACCGAAGATGTTCTGGGGCATAGGATCGCTCCTTCCCTAGCAGGCGATATGCAACCGCCCACCCTAGTCGAAAAAGAAAAGCGGGACCCGCCGAGGAATCGGCAGGCCCCGCTTGTACATTGTATCTCGTAAGGAGATAAAACCTTAGCGCTTGGAGAACTGGGGAGCGCGGCGGGCCTTCTTGAGGCCGTACTTCTTGCGCTCGACCACGCGAGCATCGCGCGTAAGGAAACCGGCCTTCTTGAGGTCAGCACGGTAGTCGCCAGCGTTCAGAAGAGCGCGAGCGATGCCCAGGCGCAGAGCGCCGGACTGACCGGAGATGCCGCCGCCATCGCACAGAGCGATAACGTCGAACTGACCGGCGGTGTCGGTCACCTTGAAGGGAGCAAGAGCGTTCTCAACGAGCTGATGACGGCCGAAATACTGCTCGGCGTCACGCTTGTTGATGGTCACCTTGCCGGTGCCGGGGACGAGACGGACGCGGGCGACGGCGTTCTTACGACGGCCGGTACCCTGGTAGACAACGGTGTTCTCAGCCATCTTTAAGCCTCCAGCTCAATCTTCGTGGGGTTCTGGGCAGCATGCGGATGCTCGGCACCAGCGTAGACCTTAAGCTTGGTCATCTGGGCACGGCCGAGGGTGGTCTTGGGCAGCATACCGCGAACGGCGCGCTCGATGACCTTCTCCGGGTGCTTCTCCATAGCCTGGCGGAAGCTCTCAGCCTTGAGGCCGCCGTTGTAGCCGCTGTGGCGATAATAGGTCTTCGTGTCGGCCTTGTTACCGGTAAGCTGGACCTTATCGGCGTTGATGACGACAACGAAGTCGCCGCAGTCGCTGTTGGGCGTGAACTGGGGCTTGTTCTTACCGCGCAGGATCATTGCGATCTGGGTGGCAAGACGGCCCAGGACAGCACCATCGGCGTCGACGAGAACCCAGTTGCGCTGGACCTCGCCCTGCTTGGCGTAGTGAGTCGATTTCGAAATCACTTAGACTCCTCCATGTACAGTACGTGTTGTTACAGAGATTCACGGGGCTCTGCAAGTAACCCGTCCATATTACCCCGCTCGCCGTACGAGTCAACAGGTATTTTGGCTCCGACCAGAGTTTCTGCACATGTCATCCACGAGCCGTGATTTTTCCAGCTCTTTAGCTGTTGTCATTTTTTGAGGGTTCGCCGTCGCTAGCGCTCAACGAACTCTTGGATTTCCGCGAGCAGGCGCTTTGCCTCCTGGCGGCCCTGGATATACAGGTCCAGAAGCTTTGCCGGATCGTGCTCAACATGGCCGACCTCGACCGGCTTTTGCGGAGCGACGACCAACGCACGGCCCTCGCGCTCATACTTCCACAGGTGCATGCGCTGGATGTTGTAACGGTCGTGGCGCGTCTCGATAGCCTCGAGCAGATAGGGGTAGTCGGCATAGCGGGCGCGCGCGGCCGGCAAAAACTCGTAGGGCTTTTTCTCGTACGAGCGGTCCTGCGTGACGATGACGACCGCACGGTCGAAGCCCGCCTCCTCCAGCACATGCTCGATAGGAACCGAATCGACCACGCCGCCGTCGACGTATTTGTGCCCGTCTATCTCGACCGGCGGTGTCACCAGCGGCAACGAGGTCGATGCGCGCACAGCGTCGAGGTCGAGCACGGCGCTTTTGACCGGGAGGTACGTGGCGGTTCCAAAGAGCATGTCCGTCGCGACGGCGTACATCTCGATGGGGCTCGCATCGAACGTCTCGTTGTCAAAGGGGTCCAGGCGGTCCTGGACATCGTTGAAGATAAAATCGTAGCCGACGATAGAGCCCGTGGCCGCAAACGACGCGGCGCCCATGAAGCGGTTGTCGTTACAGAAAGCCAGGTTGATGCGGTTGGCACGGCCGATCTGGTGCGATTTGTAGTTCACGCCGTTGAGGGCGCCGGCCGATACACCGTAGACAGCCGGAATCTCGACGCCAGCCTCCATGAGAACGTCGAGCACGCCTGCGGTAAATTGCCCGCGAAAGCTACCGCCCTCCAGGACGAGCGCGACCTTGCCGGCGTTCTTTGCCTTATCTTCTGCAGTCATGTTGACCTCCTGCGATTGCGTTTTGGCTTTCTTCTACCCAGTTTTGGGATGGAGGGCGCGCAGGTTTTTTGAGGCGGCAAGTGAAGCGGAAAGTGTGTCCCAGTTTGAGGCGAGATTCCGGGATGCGCTTTCCGCTTGGACCGCCGCTGGGAAAGCGCGTCCCGTTCTGAGCGCGGATTCCGGGATGAACTTTCCGCTAGCCATTCATTTGGAAACTGCATCCCATTCCGAACGAGGATTCCGGGATGTACTTTCCGCTTGAGCTGCCATTGGGAAAGCATATCCCACTCTACGGCTCGATTCCGGGTCGCAGTTTCCGCTTGAGGCATCATCCGGAAACTACATCCCAGTCTGAGCGCGGATTCCGGGATGGACTTTCCGCCTGGGCCGCCATTGGGAAAGCGTGTCCCGGTCTGCGTTGCCAAGGCGTTTTCTTTACGCCCGCGCCCTGCATAGAGTTCGATTCTCCGCGGTTTGGGGCTTGCGTTGGTGCGGGGCATGGCAGCCGGAGCTTAATCGGCATCTCATCTATATCTGGCTGAGGCTTTGCGCGGAGAATCCGCGTATTTGCTACGCAAATACGCACCGGCTTCGGCCGCCTGCCGGCGTCCTCGCCCGCGGGCTAAAAACGCTCACGCGTTTTCTTTACGCCCGCGCCCTGCATAGAGTTCGATTCTCCGCGATACGGACTGGAAATAAAAAGGCAGGTAGATATAAGTATCTACCTGCCTGTTACTTATGGTGGAGGCGCGGAGAATCGAACTCCGGTCCACGAAAGCCCCCTGATTGGCATCTCCAAGCTCAGTCGCTGGTTTCGTCTC
The DNA here is from genome assembly GCA_048373195.1 of Collinsella sp. Taxonomy (GTDB): domain Bacteria; phylum Actinomycetota; class Coriobacteriia; order Coriobacteriales; family Coriobacteriaceae; genus Collinsella. Next base: position 10,926 of record DBGDZK010000181.1, on the reverse strand, counting down.
GGACGCTTTGCGCGCAGCGACACGCTCGCGGCGTCCTAACCGGTTCGGTCTTAGCCTGCGCCATACCGATTACGTGCGCAGGAGCATTCCCCTAAAATGACGTCGCGCCGGTGTCGGGGAAATCACCGGGTTGACGCGCCGCTATAAACTAAGCAGCGAGAGCCATAGGCTCAAAAGAAGAGTTGTTGTCAATTCAATTTGACGGTACCCCTGTTTAACGAGGCGAGGAGACCTCGGCTTGCTTCCTCTCTCAGAGCTATCGTGTCGAAACCAGTCGCCCCCGAATGTTGGGAAAGTCTGGATGGTATCGGGTCTGCAAACACCCGATAACCGTCGACTTTTCAAGGAACACGCGGGGTGAACCCCGCTCGTGGATAGCTATCTTACCACGTTCTAAAGGCAGACAGCTGTTCTATGCACGAGCTGTGAAGACCCCAATGTGCTCCGCACTTCGCACTTTTGCTACCGATCGCGTCACGTATATTTTCGCCAAGCAAAATTGACCCGTCGAAAGGACCGTTATGGATACCAAGCAGCAACTCGTCAATGCCCTCGCAGGCCTGGGCTCAACCATTACCGAAGCTATGGATGTCATCGAGGGCTTTGTCCCCTGCGGACATCCCGCCCTCACGGTATCGAACGCACTCGTCGCGCTGGACGCTGACGATGATGCAGCTCTCGCCCAGCAGCTTGAGACCGTCGAGGGCTTTATCGACCACGTGAGCGATAACCGCGGCGTGACCGCCTACCACGGCATCGAGGTCGAGCTCGCGGGTCCCAAGGCCGATCTGCTCGCAGCAATCCGCGAGGTAGGCACCCTTATGCAGACCGCAGGCGTCAAGAACACCCAGGTCAACGAGTGGGTCTACCGCAGTCTGGCAGCACTCGACTGCTCCGACGAAAAGGCAGCCGAGCAGCTCGCCGAAAGTCCCGCCATTAAGGCCGAGCTTTTGTAAATAGCAGACGCGGGTCCCTTGGCGCATCGTCGTCCAAGAGGCCCGCAAACAGTTCGCGTCAACCGATAGCCGCGCCGCCGCGTTCGGCCAAGGCAAGAATCGGCATCATTTGACGAGGTGTCTTTGCTGCAAGATCGGCATGTTCGAGCAGCTTACGATCGTTGGTCACCAAGTAATCGACCTGCGCGCGCTTGCACGCGGCGAGCACCAAGTTGTCCTCGTAATCGCGATGGAGCGCTAAGTATTTGTCGGCCAGCCAAAGGTCCGACGCATCTGCACCCACGGCCGTAGCGTTTTCGGTCATGTTCCGCACAAACACCAACGCCGCATCGCCAATCGCGCGGGCAGAAGCCTCGTCGAGCGCTCCCCCGCTGGCAAGAACGCCACGCTTCAGCTCGTGTTGGACAACGTACAGTACGTCCTTAGCGATATGCACCGGAAAGAACAGCGATGCCCCCGCCTCCGTCGCCTGCCCAATAAACGCACGCGCGGCAAGCGACTCGGCATGGTCAACACAAAACGAATCAACCCATACGTTGGCGTCCACCATGATCTTGAGAGGGGCTCCGCTCACAGGATCATCCCCTTTTGGCGATAGCGCTCGTCCATGGCTTCGGAATAGATTGTGTCCCAATCGCGATCGTCGGATACGGGCGACGCAGCGATGCCCAAATCTGCATAAAGCCGGTCTGCCGCTGCCCACGACGCGGCGAACGGAGTATCGTGCGCGACGGTCTGTTGCCGGTCGTCGACGGCCGCAAGCACTTCCTCGCACTGCCCGCCGCCCTGCGCGACCTTGGCCACGACCTTTTTGATGAGCTCGGGCAGTGATCTGTCCGAAAGCCGCAACGCTTCCTCCGCATGGTCCTTGACCTGGCGATCCACGCGAACGTTCACCTGCGCCATGCCGCTAACAGCACCCACGTTGATCCCGCTCCCTTCAAATGCTAGCACCGCTAGCAACACTATATAGAGAAGCTAGCAAATGGTCAAATGCAAAAGGCCTGCGTCCGGACGACACCGATGCCGTCTGGGCGCAGGCCAGATAACGTGGGCGAACACGTCCGCTAGCGCAGGTAAGCCTTTGCGTTGCCCAGGCTGTAGGCGATCGTTGAGCCGTTGTGCAGCAGCGACGACGCCTGCGGAGTAATCATGCCGGTAATACCCAATGCCAACAGCGCCGAGTTGGTGAGCATCACCTTGGAATACGAACTCGTCAGACGGTCGATAAGCCCCTGGCTCATGCGGCGCAGGCGCACGATCGCGGCAAGATCCGTATCGGTCAGGATGATATCGGCGACCTCCTTGGCGATGTCGCTCCCGCCGCCCATGGCCAGCCCCACGTCGGCCAAACCGAGCGCCGGCGAATCGTTAACGCCGTCGCCCACCATGGCAACGTGGCGCCCCTCGCGCTTAATCCGCTCCACATAGGCGTACTTGTCCTCGGGCAGCAGCTCGGCCTTAAACTCGTCGACACCCGCCTCGCGCGCAATGCGCTCGGCCGTGCGCTCCGAGTCGCCCGTGAGCATGACCACGTGCTTAACGCCCAACGCGTGCAAGTCGGCGATGGCCTCGCGGACCCCGGGCTTAAGCGGATCCTCGATGCCGAGCACACCGACGACCGTGCCGTCGACCGCCAGGTACAGCGGCGACAGGCCCTGCATCTGGAACTCGATTTGCTCCTTAATGTCGGACTCGAGCTGCGCGCTCTCGTCCTCAAACACAAAGTGTGCCGAGCCGATGATGGCGCGACGTCCCTCGATGGACGAAGCGATGCCGTGCGCCACAATATACTCGACAGCAGCGTGACGCTCGCGGTGCTCGAGCCCACGCTCGTGAGCAGCGTTGACCACGGCACGCGCCACCGGATGCGGGAAATGCTCCTCCAAGCAAGCGGAAAGGCGCAGGACCTCGTCCTCGCTCCAGCCATCGGTGGTGAGCACGCAGGCAAGACGTGGCTGCGCCTCGGTCAGCGTGCCGGTCTTATCAAACACAATGGTATCGGCCTTGGCAAACGACTCAAAGTACTTCGCGCCCTTGACCATAACACCCATCTTGGCAGCATCGCTCATGGCGGTCATGACGGCGACGGAGCCCGTGAGCTTGAGTGCGCACGAGTAGTCGACCATCAGCGCCGCTGAGGTCTTGATGAGGCTGCGGGTGGTAAGCGCAACCAGGCCCGCAAGCAGGAAGTTCCACGGGACGATCTTATTGGCAAGGTCCTCCATATGCGACTGACCCTCGGACTTGAGCGAGTCGGCCGTCTGCACGAGCGAGACAATCGAGCGCAGCTTGGTCTGCGCCGTGTTGGCGCGCACGCGCACCAAGATGCTGCCGTCTTCCACGACGGTGCCGGCGAACACGTCGTCGCCCGCGCTGCGCTCGACGGCCAGCGGCTCGCCGGTCAGGGTCGCCTGGTTGACCATAGCGCTCCCCCGCTCGACCACGCCGTCGATGCAGATAGACATGCCGGTGCGCACGGCGACCAGATCGCCGGGCTCAAGCTCGGTCGCGGCAACGCTTACCTCAGTGTCGCCGACGACCTTTTGCGCCTTGTCGGGCACGTCGAGCAGCGAGTTGATGAGCTCGTTTTCGCTCATGGCGCGGGTGTAGTCCTCGAGCAGCTCGCCCACGTTGAGCAGGAACATCGTCTGGCCCGCGGTGTCGACATCACGTTTGACAAACGAGATACCGATGGCCGAAGCGTCGAGCACGGGAACGGTCAGGCGCGGCTGCGCGAGCTCATGAAGGGCAGCGCGCAAAAATGCCATGTAACCGGCCACGACAAACACCGCACGCAGAGGCGTCGGCAAGAACCAGCGACGTGCGTAATGGGCACCGATAAGTGTGGCAAGATCCATAACGAGCTTGTGCTTGCGCGGCTCAAGCTGCATCACGTAACCCGTCTTTGCGTCGGCAATGGCCTGAGCGTCGAGCGCACCGACGGCGGCCAGTACGGCATCGCGGCGCGGCTCGTCGTATTCGAGCGCCATCTGGCCGATGCGGCCGTAGACGCGCACCTTGCGCACACCATCGATTTCGCCACTGAGCTTTAGAAGCGCATCGAGATCGCTCTCTGGCACAGGACCCGCCAACTGGAGGCGGGTCCTGCCGGGGATCTCGCTGATAATCGAGAATCTCATTGTTTATGCCTGGGAGTGCTACTCGGCTGCCTTGTCCGCAGCGGCCTCGCTCTGGGTGAGATAGGCAGCCTCGGCAACCATATCGTCGACCTCGGCCTTGGCCTGCTCGACCATGTCCTGGTAGCCATTCTTGATGCGCATGCCGCACGCAATGCCCTGCACGCAGGCATTCTTTACCGGAGCGCTGGTGAGCAGCTTGATGCCAGCCGTACCAAGCAGAAAACCGCCACCGACAAGCAGGGTATTGAACGTCGACTTCTTCATGTTGCTTCTCCCTTTTGCCGCATTGGACGCGGCACGGTGCCTCAGCACCCGAGTAAACAAGTTTGCTCGAGCACGCTTTTGAAATATCTCAATTTTATCTAACTATCTAGGTCAGCCATGGCTAACCTTTTGAAAATTAACGATGCGGAGTAACCGATTGTCAATGTGAGAAAGGGACTGTCCCTTTGCCCCTTCTTACAACTGCCAGGTAGCTGCTTCCTTTTGCAGCGCCACCATGCGGGCGAATTCTCCACCTGCCGCCTTGAGCTGCGCCGGAGTGCCCTGCTCGGCAACCACACCATCCTTGAGTACAACGATTTTGTCGGCATTTTCCACCGTACGCATACGGTGGGCAATAACGATAACTGTCTTGCCTGCGAGCAGGCGGGAGAGCGCCTGCTGCACCACGGTCTCGTTCTCCACATCTAAACTCGCCGTCGCCTCGTCCAGCAACACGATCGGCGCGTCTTTGAGCAGCGCGCGGGCGATAGAGATGCGCTGGCGCTCACCGCCGGACAGCTTGGAGCCGTTCTCGCCAATCATGGTGTTGTAGCCCTGCGGCATGCGGCTCACAAACTCGTCGCAGTTGGCGGCACGCGCGGCAGCAAGCACTTCCTCATCGGTGGCATCGCGACGTCCAAGACGGATGTTTCCCATCACCGTGTCGTCAAAGAGCAGCACGTCTTGGAACACAATGGCGTAGTCGCGCAGCAGTACCTCGGGGTCCACGCTCGCAACATCCACGCCACCCACGGTGACCGTGCCTTCGGTGGCATCCCAAAAGCGCGCGGCCAGGCGGCTCACCGTGGACTTACCGGAACCCGAAGGACCGACCAGCGCCGTAACTTCGCCTTCCTTGGCGGTAAAGCTCACATCGGTAAGAACTTTCTCGCCGGCGCGTCCGTCCTCGCCCGCACCATAGCCAAATGCCACGTGATCGAACACCACATCGTGGCCCGCGGGCTCAAATTTCTCGCTGCCCCGCGCCACAGGCTCTTCCATGATGGAACGCATGCGCTTGGCAGACGACTCGGCGGCAAACAGCTCGGACATTAACATTAATGCCTGGTCAAAGGGCGCATAGATACGGCTCACCATAAGCAGGAAGGCAAACAGCACCAAAAAGTCGACCTGCCCGGAGGCGACCACCGCGGCGCCCGTAACCAGCGTGGTGGCAATGCCCAGACGCAGGATGACAAAGGCGGAGTTGACCAAAAGCCCGTTAGCGAGCTCGCCCTTGGTGGTCTCACGCTCCTCGGCATCGATCACAGCGTTGAGCCCCTCAAGATAATGGGCCTCCTGGTTGGTGGCGCGGATCTCGCGAACGCAGTCGAGCGTCTCTTGGATCGCCTCGGTAACCTTGACCTTCTCGGCACGCACACGATCGAACATCGGAGCCATGGGGCCGCGTGTTAGATACAGCACGGCAAAGGCCACGGGAACGCTCCAAAACGCCGCGATCGCCAGCTGCCAGCAAAAGAACAGCGACGCCACGAACACAATGGCGCTTGCGATGATGGCACCCCAAAGCTCTCCCAGAACGTGGCTGTAGGCGTGCTCCATGGCCTGGACGTCACCCATGATGGTCTCGGTTAAATCGGCCAGATCACGACGACCAAAAAACGACAGCGGCAGTTTGCGCAAGCGCTCGGCGATCTCCATACGCTGCTTGCCGCACTCCTCGTAAAAGATGCAGTAGGTGTAGTAATACTGCTGCCAGTTAGAGGCAAAGAGCATCACGAAAAAGACCAGGAGGCCGCCCACGATCGGCAGGGCATCCGGCAGGTCAGCCCCGTTGGCGAGATGCTCGACAAAGCTGGCCATAACCAGGAATAGAAAGCCCATGCCGGCCATGGTAATGAGATTGGTGAGCGTGGTCCAGAAAATGCCGCGTTTTACGCCGGCGACGCCTTTATCGGATAGGAAATACTTCTTTTGGAATGAGGCGAACATTTAGGCCTCGCCTCCCTTCGCGACGGCGGTATCCGCGGTCGTAGCAGTAATCTTCCAACTCGCGGCCTGTTCGTATTCGGCCCACATCTTGGCATACAGACCCTCTTGGGACAGCAACTCGGCATGGGTACCCGACTCCTGCACGCTGCCCTGGTTGAGCACCACGATTTGGTCTGCGCCCACTACAGTCGAGAGTCGGTGCGCAATCATAATGACTGTGCGACCAGCCGCCAGCTTGCTAAAGGCGCGCTGGATGAGCGTCTCGTTCTCGGGATCGGCAAACGCCGTGGCCTCATCGAGCACCACGATAGGCGCGTCTTTAAGGATCGCGCGGGCGAGTGCCACGCGCTGGACCTCGCCGCCCGAAAGATATGCTCCGCCGGCACCGAGCATGGTATTGATGCCCTGTGGGAGCCTGGCCACAATGTCGTCGCACTGAGCTGCGGAGAGGGCCGCACGCACTTCGTCGTCAGTGGCCGTAGGCTTGGAGGCGCGCACGTTATCGGCAAGTGTTTGCCGGAACAGCTGGTTGGTCTGGAACACGAAGGCGACCTGGCCCATAAGCTCGTGCGGATCCATATCGCGAACGTCCACACCGCCTACGAGCACTCGACCCGAGGAAACGTCCCAAAAACGCGGGATCAGGCTTGCGCAGGTTGACTTGCCGCCACCCGAGGGACCCACCAGGGCGAGAGTGCTACCCGCGGAAACGCTAAAGCTCACATGGCTAACGGCAGGTGTTTCGGCACCCTCGTAGGTAAAACTCACGTCCTCAAATCGCACGTCGCCACCGGCAGGGTGCTTGGGTTGGGCGGGCACGGAGAGCTGCTTGGAATCCATGACGCTTCGAATACGAGCCAACGAATCGGCACCCATCTGAGAGGCCTCGCCCACAAACATGAGCTTGGTCATGGCCGTCGGCACCACGGCCGAAAAGATCGCGTAAAACGTAAAATTGACCATAAAGTGCGCGAAGTCCGTCTCGCCCGGCGCCAGCAGCAGCGCCACAGGCAAAAGAAATGCCACAAGGCCGTTGAGCGCAGTAAGGTTGAGCACCTGCGGACCCCGGCAAAACGTACCCGCATAGTTTTGCGCCATATCGGCGTATTCGGCGATAGCATCGTGGAACGCCTTAAAGGAGTAGACCGTCTGCTGGAATACCTTGACCACGGGGATGCCGCGTACGTATTCGGTGCCGGTCTTGTTCATCTTGACCAGCGCGCCCATGTAGGCCTTCATAAACTCGCCGCCCTTGCCGCTCATCATGGTGGCCATGGCGCAAAACGAAACGACGACCGAGATTAAGCATGCCGCGCCCAAACGCCAATCGAGGGCAAATAGCAGCACAAGCAGGCCCACGACCATGGCGGTGGCACCGGCGATATCGGGCAGCATGTGCGCGAGCAGCGTCTCGGTGGAGGCGGCACAGCCGTCTACGATACGGCGCAGCTCACCGGTGGCGTGCGTGTCAAAGTAGCCGAGCGGCAGCTTAAGCAGATGCTCGCTCGTAGCCTTGCGGATATTGGATGCGCAGCGAAACGCGGACAGGTGCGTGCACATGAGTCCCACGAAATAGACCACGATGCTTGCCAGGGCAAAACCAACAGCCCACCAACCATACATCGCGATGTCGGCGGCCTCGCTCCAGTTGGGCGCCACGGCAATCAGGTCTCGCGCAACAAGCCAGATGCACACGTACAGGCCAAAGCTCAACAGCTGCGAGAACGCCGAGAGGGCCATGCCCAAATACGTTAGGAATTTACGGTCACCGGCATATGCAAGTAGCTCGCCGATGCCGCCGCCTTCCTTTTTTGATCCCTTTGCCATGAGATTCCTTTCTAACGGCTTGAGAGTTAACCGTAAGAAACTTATCATGGGCGTGTTAGCCAGGGCACACAATTGGGCCAGGCGTGGACGTTTTCGCAAATGAAGGGGACGCTTTTGAAAATGCGGCGGGCAGCAACCGATATAACCGAGCTCTACGCACCGCAGTTTGAGCAGTTTGGTCTGCAGCTTTCCGGCAAGGGCGCCGACTTTACCGCCGCGGAGGCAAACGAGCGGGCGCACGGACGCGCATGGATCATGCCCCTCTCCCCCACCTGCATCGTCATGGAGCATTTCATCACCCCGACGCACGATATGTACCTGGCCGAATACACACCCGAGCCATACGCCTGCGTGAGCCAAATCAGCAGCGCCACGCTCACCTGCATGCCCGAGATAGGCATAACACCCGCAAACCTCAAGCCGTTGCGCGGGTCGTGGCCGAGCAATGCAATTTGTAGTTTTATCCAGGATACCTGCGGAAACGAGCTCAGTCCGTTATACGCCGGACAGCTCTATCACTCGCGCTCGGTGTTATTCCTACCGAGATACTTCGACGATTTCGAACGCCGCTACCCCGGCGAATTCGCTGGGCTTTTTGACGCCTTTGCCGAGTCGTGGGGCGAAGAAGCGCTATCGGCGATCGATCGGACACTCTGCCGTCTCGATGAGACGCGCGCTCGTGTCACGGGCGGGCATCTTTACATGAAGGGTACCGTAGAGACCATGGTTGCCGAGCTGGCGTACGCGCGAACAGCCCACAAGCAGGCACGTCAGGCCGAAGGGACACAGGCCGCTCTGGACATTGTCGAAGAAGCGATCCTGGCTGTCGAGCGCGCCCTTGACGAGGGGCGTCGCATCGGCGTGGACGAGGTCGCCGAGCGGCTCTACACAAGCCGCTCCAAACTCTGCGCCACCTTTAAAGTCCAGACGGGCGAATCACTGGGCTCCTATATGCGGAGGCATCGTATGGAACGCGCGCAGGACCTTTTGGCCGACAGCCCCCTTTCGATAGCTCAAGTAGCCGAGCGACTCGGCTATCCCCAACAGGCGGCCTTCGCCCAAGCGTTCAAACAATACACCGGCATGACACCCACGGCTTGGCGAAGCAAGCACCGCTAAGGTCCAAGCTCCTTGGCCGTTACGGAGCGATTTAATTAGCCGCCGCCCATCAGCTCGCCCAGGATCTAAACGTCAAGATGTGCACAATCAAGCGCCTTTTTGATAAGAGGGGCAGATCGATCAGCCAAATACAACGGAATGTTGAGCACCCCGTCGTCGAGCTTTAGGTTCTTAAGTGAGTAGCGGACCCTCAGTGGAGTCGTCTCCGCATGCTTGTCGGCATAGTACTTAAGGCTCTTGGAATGAACGACCTCTCCCGATTTGACCTCGACGGGAACGATTTCGTTTCCGGCTTGAATCAAAAAATCGACTTCGTGTTTCGGCTTCTCGTTTGTCCAATAGCGCGGAGCGACATCCAGCTGCAGAAGCAATGCCTGAAGCACATAGTTCTCGGCAAACGAACCTTTGAACTCGGAAAATAGCGCATCCGAGATGGCAAAAGCGGACGCATCCAGCCTTGCCATGCGGCGCAGCAAACCGACATCAAGACAGTAGACTTTAAATGCCTTGAGGTCATCGTATGCAGAGAGCGGCACGCCACCGGCAGCATTAAGGCGAACCGCCGTGATGAGCCCAGCATCGGCAAGCCATTCCAGAGCATCCTCGTATTCTCGAGCACGAGCCCCCTCGCGCACCGCACCCCAAACGAACTTTTTATTCTCGCGCGCCAACTGAGTTGGAATCGAGTTCCATATTTGCGAAAGCTTGGCGAACTGCGCACGGCCACCATGCTTGGCAAAATCGCGCTCGTAGGAATCCAAGAGATCGGACAACACCTTATCGACCTGAACGATATCGCCCGTCTCCACCCACCGACCAAGAGCCTCTGGCATGCCGCCACATGCAAAATAACGACGAAGATGCTCGACGAGACGGATATGGAAGAAATCGGGCACTGTCTCGATCTGATCCAGGCCGCCAAGGTATTCGTCGTAGTTTGCAGCGCCCTCGGCTTTCAGAAACTCGGAAAAGCTCATAGGGTGCATCTCCATGAACTCGACCTTTCCCACCGGAAAAGCGCTGGTCTCACGGGACAAGCGAACGCCCAACAAAGACCCTGCGCATGCGACGTGATACTCGGGGGCCTCGTCACAGAAGTATTTAAGGGCGCCGACTGCAGAAGGGCAATCCTGGATCTCATCAATAATAAGCAGCGTCTCGCCGGGATCGATAGGCTGTCCAAGTGCCAGGGAAAGGTTTGAGATGATCCGCCGAGGATCGCGCGTACCTTCGAAAAACTGAGCGTACTCGCTCTGTACCCCAGGTGACGGTTCCTCGAGCGTCAGATACACAAAATTGCGGTACGAGGTTCGACCGAACTCCTTAAGCGCCCACGTCTTTCCAACCTGGCGCGCCCCCTTAAGGATAAGCGGCTTACGATATTCCGACGCTTTCCAAGCGTTAAGCTTGGCAATGATATCTCGCTGCATGACCGAACCTCCCGCAAAGAAACTTCCGAAAACGTGATATTTGCCACATTTTACCCCATGGAAAACGTGATGTTTATCACATTTACGGAAGTTTTAAGCTCATTTCGCCACACTTTCATCACATTCAAAAGACGGAGGCGCTACTTGCGCCTCCGTCACCATCTTTCTATCAGCCCGCCTGACCCGAACGGCCGAGTCGTCACGGAACCCGGGAGCCCCGGCAGGGCGGGTGCT
>DBGDZK010000180.1:0-6207 GCA_048373195.1 Collinsella sp. | reverse complement strand
GAAACTCTAGGGCGCTTGTTGAAAATCGATATAACTGGGATGCCACTGCTATGGATGTCGAGAAGGCGTTTTGTATTTGCTAAGTGATACTTGGCTGGCTTTTGTTCGGATGAAGTTGATAATCAAGGCAGATTAATTATTGCCCGTTGTGGCAACGCCGAGCCCGCAGGGCGGAGAGCAAGTTCCCTCCCGGCGCACTCCGCAGGACGAAAGAACCTCCGCCGCACGAAGTGCGCAGCGGGGGTTCTTTCATGTCCGAGGACGCGCCGGGAGGGAAGGCCGCCCTCGGGCCGGACAGCTAAGACTGCTTACGCGACGGTGTAAACCCAGTTGTGCTTATCCTCGACAGCACCGGACTGGATACCAGTCAGGGTCTCGCGGAGCTTCTTCATCATGGGACCGATCTCGGTGTAGCCAGCCGGGAAGGTCACGGTCTCGTCGGCGCCGTAAACCTTGTTGTCGATCTCGCCGACCGGGGAAATAACGGCAGCGGTGCCGCACAGGCCGCACTCCACAAAGGTACCGGCCTTGACCTCGGCCCACTCGACGGGACGCTGGTCAACGGTCATACCCAGGTCCTGAGCAACCTGAACGAGCGAACGACGGGTGATAGAGGGCAGGATGGAGTCGGTGTGCGACTGAGGAACGACGAGGGTGCCGTCCTCCTTCACGAACAGCACGTTGGCGCCACCGGTCTCCTCGACATAGGTGCGGGACTCGGAGTCGAGATACAGGTTCTCGGCATAGCCCTCGCGATGGGCCTCCATCGTGGGCTTGAGGGACATGGCGTAGTTCAGGCCGGCCTTGATGTTGCCGGTGCCGTGCGGGGCCGCGCGGTCATACTCGGAAACGCGCAGTTTAACGGGCTTGAGGCCACCCTTAAAGTACGGACCGACCGGGGTCACGAGAATGCGGAACGTGTACTCAGGAGCGGGAGCCACGCCGATCACGTCACCGGAGCCGATCATAAACGGACGCACGTACAGGGTCGCGCCGGAACCGAAGGGCGGAACCCAGGCGGCGTTGGCAGAAACGACCTGCTTGACGGCCTCAACGAACTTGTCCTTGGGGAACGGGGGCATCTCGAGGCGCTGGGCGGAGTTATACATGCGCTCGGCGTTCATGTCGGGACGGAAGCAGACGATGCTGCCGTCCTCGGCGGTGTAGGCCTTCAGGCCCTCAAAGACCTCCTGGCAGTAATGGAAGATGCCACCGCACTCGGAGACATGCAGGGTGTGGTCGGTGGTCAGGCCGCCCTCGTCCCACTCGCCGTCCTTCCAATGGGCCTCGTAGCTGTAATCGGTCTTCATGTAGCCAAAGCCGAGGCTACCCCAATCGATATCCTTCTTCTCGACAGTCATATGTCGCTCCTTACATACACAGTTGCAAACTCGCGAACCCGCACGCAAGGACCGAGGCCGACCGCGTCGCAACGTCGCACGCCCGGAGCGTAGAGCCGGACGGGACACGCGAGCAGCATCAAAGCCGATGGCACGTCGATTCGCATGCACGAGATTGTACTCCGCACGCGCGTCGGATAAAACGTTTTTCTTTAACTAACTAAAGTATTTTCATTTGACCGAAGCAAAAAGGCCCGCCACCGTAAGCGGTGACGGGCCTCAACTGCACGGTTTGCGCGCTGGCTCGAGCTACGCGTTCTTTTTGCCCAGCTTAGCCTTAACCAGACCGACCACGGTCGGGATGATCGATACGGCAACGATGCCGACGATCAGCAGCTCAAAGTGCTCCTGCACAAAGGGAATGCCACCAAAGAAGTAGCCCAGCAGTGTAAAGAGCGTTGACCAGGTAATGCCACCCAGCACGTTAAAGATGACAAAATTGCGCCAGTGCATGCCGCCCATGCCGGCGATAAAGGGCACAAAGGTGCGGATAAACGGGAAGAAGCGGCCCAGGAAAATAGCCAGGTGACCCCACTTGTCCAAGAAATCCTCGGACTTTTTGATGCGCTCGGGCGTCATGGCCTTGACCTTGCCCGAAGCGATAATCTTTTTGCCAAAGAAGTGACCGATCATAAAGTTGCACTGGTCACCCAGGATGGCAGCAGCCCATGCGACGGCCAGCAGGGCCACGATGTTAAAGCCACCGTTGTGGGCAAAGAAGCCCGAGGCGAACAGCAGCGAATCGCCGGGAAGGAACGGGAAGAACACCACGCCCGTCTCGATAAAGATGATCAGGAACACGCAGCCGTAGGCCATAAGCGGGCCGGCGGCGATCCAGCTGGCAATCGCGGTGCGCGGGTCTTTGAGCAGCTCGGCGATAAAATTGATGAAACCCATGAAGTAAAACCTCTCAGTTGTGGGCGCGGATACGTCCAAGTTGACCAGTATACGGTTGCGGCGTCCCCTCGTGCGCAACCCCACAAAAGCATGACTCCATTACCAGCAAGTTTGCATAACTGACACCTGTCGCGCAATGCCGCCAAGATTGTCCTTCCTAATCCCTAGCGAATCGCTATACTTTATTGAATCGCATTGCCATGGCGCTAAGGGAGGGCGGCCGGTGAGCTTTATCAATACCATTCGCGAGGACATCAAGACCGTCCAGGCGCAGGATCCCGCCGCGCAAAACGGTCTGGTCATCTTCCTTTCCTATCCTGGCCTGCACGCCAAGTGGAACCACGTGCCCGAGCACTGGCTGTGGGAGCACGGTCATCGCTCGCTCGCCCGCGTGCTCTCACAAATCACCCGCCACATCACCGGCGTCGAGATTCACCCCGCCGCACAGATCGGCAAGCATTTCTTTATCGACCACGCCATGGGCGTCGTCATCGGCGAAACCACCATCGTGGGCGACAACTGTGTGCTTTACCAGGGCGTCACGCTCGGCGGTACCGGCAACGAGACCGGCAAACGCCACCCAACGCTCGGCAATAACGTCACCGTGGGCACGGGCGCCAAGGTGCTCGGCAACATCCGCATCGGCAACAACGTCAAGATCGGCGGCAACTCAGTCGTCGTCAAAGACGTGCCCGACAACTGCACCGTCGTGGGCGTGCCGGGACGCATCATCAAGCGCAACGGCTGCCGCGTGTTCGAGGAGAGTTTCGACGCCAAGCAGCATCGCGAGTACATGCCCGACGATGCCGCCGAGCAGAGCGCCCTCAACCGTCAGGGCATCACCGAGAACGCCCGCCGCGTCAAGGAACTCGAGCGAGAGGTGGCCGAGCTCAAGGCCCTCGTCGCCAAGCTCATGGACGAGCGCTAGGGCTGCGGACGGCTCAAAACAGTATCAACGCAAGAAGGCGCGCCAGGGAATCCGCCCCCGGCGTGCCTTCTTTTCGATGTGACATGCGGGACTGTCCCCTTGTCACCTTATGCGAACTGGCTTAGGTAGAGGTCGGCATAAGCGCCCTCGGCAGCCAGCAGCTCCTTGTGCGTACCCTGCTCGATGATATTGCCGTGATCCATGACCAGGATGAGATCGGCATCGACGATCGTCGACAGACGGTGCGCGATCACAAAGCTCGTGCGCCCACGCATGAGCGCGTCCATGGCGCGGCCGATGGCGAGCTCGGTGCGCGTGTCCACACTCGACGTCGCCTCGTCCAGGATGAGGATCGCCGGGTTGTTGAGCAGCACGCGCGCGATGGTCAGCAGCTGACGTTGGCCCTGGCTGATGCTCTCGGCATCGTTAGCCACACGCGTGTCGTAGCCCTGCGGCATAGTGCGCACAAAGAAGTCGACCTGAGCGGCACGCGCGGCCGCGACAATCTCCTCGCGCGTCGCCTCGGGACAGCCATAGGCGATGTTCTCGGCAATGGTGCCATCGAACAGCCAGGCGTCCTGCAACACCATGCCAAACTGCTGGCGCAGCTCGCCGCGGTCCATGCGGCTCGTGTCCACACCGTCGAGGGTAATGCGGCCACCGTCGATCTCGTAGAAGCGCATGAGCAGATTGATGAGCGTGGTCTTGCCCGCGCCCGTGGTTCCCACCACCGCGATCTTTTGGCCCGGTTCGGCGGTAAACGACACGTCTCGCATAAGCGGCTTGTCGGGCGAATAACCAAAGCGCACATGCTCAAAGGAGACGCGGCCCTCCACGCGACCCGGCAGCTTGGCGGCCTTGTCCGGCAGCGGATCGGCCTCCATCTCGGGCTCATCGATCAGGTCGAACACACGCTCTGCACTCGCCAGCGCGCTCTGCAGCGAGTTGAAGGTAAACGACAACTGCGTCATGGGCTCGGACGCCTCGTAGATAAACTGGAAGAACGCCTGGAATACGCCGACGGTCATGTGACCGGCAACCAGCATGCTGCAGCCCACAAGCGCAATAACGATCTGCGCCAAACGGCCGATAAAGCGCACTGCGGGGCCGACGGCATTGATCATAAAGTCAGCCTTGGCACTCACGCGTGCCAGCTCGCCCGAGGCCTGGTGCACCTCGGCAGAACTTTGGCGTTCGCGGTTAAACGCGCGGATCACCAGACGGCCCGAATAGCCTTCCTCGACCGCACTCGTAATCTTGGACACCCACTCCTGGCGCTCGCCCGTCACATCGTGTGTGCGGCGCGAGACGACCTTCGTCACCAGCAGCGACAGTGCCGTAAAGAACAGAAAGACGAGCGTAAGCTGCACGCTGAACACGAACATCACGCTCACAGCACCAACAACCGTGCCGATCGACACGAGCAGCTGCAGCAATCCGCGCTGCATGCTCTCGGACATCTTGTCCAGGTCGTTGGTCGCGCGGCTGACGACCTCGCCGGGACGATGCGCGTCAAAATAGGCGAGCGGCAGACGGTTGAGCTTTTGCGCGATGCGGTTGCGCAGGTGCAGATTGAGACGCTCAGCGACGCTCGACATCAAAAAGCTCTGGAGCGCATAGAACGAGGCAGCGGCAGTCCAGATCATAAAGTAGACGAAAATGGTCTTGCCGCAGTTCTCCCAGGTGATGCTGAAAGTGGTGTCGTTGGCAAACGCCACCTGAATGTGGCTCCACAGCTCATCGATCACGCGGGCGCTATATGCCGGCGCGGCAGTGTTAAAGATGGCATAGAATACAATGCTCGCGAACACGATATAGAAGCGCCAATGGTCGCCGGCAGCCTCGCTCCACAGGCGGCGCACCGTCGCCCAGGTATCTCGAGGCGTCTCGTCGTCGTCTTCGTCGTCCACGTCGCGCATGCGCTCTGCCTCGGCGCGGGCGCGCTCGTCCTCGGCACGTTCGTTTTCCTCGTAGAGCGCTTGGCGGCGAGCCTCGCGCTCGGCTGCAGCCTTGGCGGCGTCATCCAGCTCGGGTGCCACGGCAGCCGTTTCCTCGACCAGCCCCGCGGCAACGGCGTCATCAACGCCGCCCTGCTTCTTGAGCTCCCCGGTCATGCTACTCACCTCCCTTCATTTGCGATTCCGCGATGGCACGGTACACCTCGCAGGTTTCCATAAGCTCGCCATGCGTGCCCAGGCCCACAACCTCGCCATCCTTGAGCACGACGATCTGGTCGGCGTGCAAAATCGTCGAGATGCGCTGCGCGATGATGAGCACCGCGGCATCGCGCGTCTCGCCTTGCAACGCATGGCGCAGGGCGGCATCGGTCTTAAAGTCCAGGGCCGAAAAACTGTCATCGAAGATATATAGATCGGCATGCTTCATGAGCGCACGGGCGATTGCCAAACGCTGGCGCTGGCCGCCCGAAAAGTTCGTACCGCCCTGGGCAACCGGGGTATCGAGCCCCTGCGGTTGGTCGAGTACAAAGGTGCTCTGGGCAACCTCAAGCGCGTGGAGCATGTCGCCCTCGGTCGCGCCTTCGTTACCAAAGCGAAGGTTGCTCGCCACCGTGCCCGAGAACAGCCACGCCTTCTGCGGCACATAGGCAATGCGCCCGCGGATTTCGTCTTGCGTAAGCTCGCGCAGGTCCACACCATTCAGGCGAATGGAGCCCTTGGTGGCATCGTGGAAGCGCAGCAGAAGCTTTGCCACCGTCGATTTGCCCGAGCCTGTCGAGCCAACGATCGCAGTCGTCTGACCGCGACGGCAGGCAAAGCTCAGGTCGCACAGGGTGTCCTCGTCGGCATCGTCAAAGCGAAACGACATGTGGTCGAACACGGCCACCGCATCGGCTTCGTCTTGGGGCTCGCGCGCCCCGTCATCCAGCGTGCGCTCGCCATCGACGATGCTCGGCTCAATCTCCAACACCTGCTGCGCACGGTTCAGGCACGCGGCAGCACGCGGAAGCGTCAGCACCACCAT
>DBGDZK010000179.1:0-5506 GCA_048373195.1 Collinsella sp. | reverse complement strand
ATAGCGGTCTTCGTCCTTTCCTAGAACCTGTTGTTGTGGTGATTTCAGATTCTAGGACGAAGGCCGTTTTTCGTTAAACGGGCGCTAGGGTGTCACCCTTACACCAACATTTTCGACGCGATCGATTTTCTCGCTTGTTCTCTTCAATTGTTTGAGCAAAAAGGGCTTCTCCGAGTTCAGCTAAATAATCATTTACCGGAACATAGGCCTGCACTTCAGAATTGTTTCCATCGAACCAAGGGGAAAGGAGCCCCCGGTGGAAGCGATGATCAATATGGTTCTAACACAGATGTAGCCGGTTCTAGACTATCTGCAGATAAAGCAATCTTAAAAGCAGTGCTCGAAAGCACTATGTGTAGCCATGCCGAAAGCAGCGTGCCCAGCAACTCGAGTCTACTCGGTCTCTTCCTTACCGACAAGGAAGTCGAGGGGTGCTCTCCGAGAACAATCGCGTACTACGAAAGCACCCTCAAACCATATGAGGCATGGATGGAAGAGAAGACGATGCTGAGCGAAGACGGCCGAATCGTCAGGGTGGACAACCCATGGTGTTCGTTCTACATCGACACCGAGCTGGCTCCTGCGCTAGACGAGAGCAGGTGCGGGAAATGGATGTTCTACTTCAACGATATCGAGTTCGCGGAGGAAGTCTGCCGCAAGGCGGCCCTCGGAATGGTCGTCGCGGAATGCAAGCACAGCTCATTCGAGTCCGTTATCGAGAACGGCAGAGGCGTCGCCTGCTTCTACCTGAACTTGGACGACGTCGAAGCACATCGCCGCGTTGTCGCATTCATGTTGGAGCATGGCCTGGTTCGGAAGACGAAGTCGGGGAAGCTGTATAACATCGGCTTCAAGTTGGATGACCAGGCACGGGCGGGAGAATATGGAGCCGGTTTCAAGGCACGAATCACGTTGAGCGATCGCTCGAATTAGGCGAATTTTACCTGCGAAGAACAATGAAGGGCGGGGGTGTATCGGCTAATGCCGAACACCCCCGCCCTCGACGCGGTTAAAATAGCGAATGATTGAAGCGGATCAGCCTGGTTCCGCCCTCTCCCCTAGTCCCGTTTAAACAAATCCCTCGTGTACACCTTGTCCGCCACGTCCGCGAGCTCGTCGCTCCAGCGGTTGGCGACGATCACGTCGCACCCTGCCTTGAAGGCATCCAGGTCGTGGGTCACCTCGGAGCCGAAGAACTCCGGCGCGTCCAGCGTGGGCTCGTAGACCACCACGGGCACGCCCTTGGCCTTCACGCGCTTCATGACGCCCTGGATGGAGCTCGCGCGGAAGTTGTCGGAGTTGGACTTCATCGTCAGGCGGTAGACGCCCACGACCGGCTTCTCCTTGCCCTCGTACACGCGGTCCCACACCATCTGCAGCACCTCGTCGGCCACGAAGTCCTTGCGGGTGCGGTTGGCGTCCACGATGGCCTCGATCAGGTTCTGGGGCACGTCCCTGTAGTTGGCCAGCAGCTGCTTGGTGTCCTTGGGCAGGCAGTAGCCGCCGTAGCCGAAGCTGGGGTTGTTGTAGTGCGAACCGATGCGCGGCTCCAGGCACACGCCGTCGATGACGTCGCGGGTGTTGAGGCCGCGGACCTCGCAGTAGGTATCGAGCTCGTTGAAGTAGGCGACGCGCAGCGCCAGGTAGGTGTTGGCGAACAGCTTGACGGCCTCGGCCTCGGTGGTGCCCAGCACGAGCTCCGGGATGCCCACGGTGCCGTCGGCGTTCGCGCGCTCGAGCTCGGCGGGGTCGGCGCCCTGCGCGAGCAGGCCGGCGAAGCGCTCGGCGGCGGCCACGGCCTCGGGGTCGTCCTTGGGCGCGCCCACCACGATGCGGCTGGGGTGCAGGTTGTCGTAGAGCGCCTTGCTCTCGCGCAGGAACTCCGGGCTGAAGAAGATCTTGTCGTCACCCAGCCTCTCGCGCAGGCCCGCGGTGTAGCCGACGGGGATGGTCGACTTGATGACGATCCAGGCGTCCGGGTTCACCGAGCGCACCGCGGCGATGGCGGCCTCGACGGAGCTCGTGTCGAAGAAGTTCTTGTCGGAATCGTAGTTTGTCGGCGTGGCGATGACGGCGTAGTCGGCACCTGAATAGGCCTCCGCCACGTCGACGGTGGCGTGCAGGTCGAGCTCGCGCTCCCCCGCCTTGGCCTCCGCCAGGAAGCGCTCGATCTCGTCGTCCTGGATGGGCGACTGATAGTTGTTGATCTTCTCGACCTTCTCGGGCACGATGTCCAGGGCATGCACCTCGTTGTGCTGCGAGAGCAGGACGGCGAGGGACAGGCCGACGTAGCCGGTACCGGCGACAGCGATCTTCATGTCATTCTCCAATTGTCAAAGAACAATAATCCGCATTAAAAATGGCCCCTGTTACAGGGCCATGAATTCCTAAATGTTGTAGTAGCGCTTATACCATTTGGCGAAGACCCTCAGGCCGTCCTCGAGCGGCGTCGCGGGCTTGTAACCCAGGTCGCGCTGGAGCGCCGTGGTATCGGCGTAGGTGACGGGCACGTCACCGGGCTGCATTGGAACGAGCTGCTTGTGAGCCTCGAAGTCGTAGTCGGCGGGGAGCACGCCCTCCTCCACCAGCACGCGCTGCAGCGTGTCGACGAAGTCGAGCAGGTTCTCGGGGTGCGAGTTGCCGATGTTGTAGACGCGGTGCGCGGCGAGCGGCAAACCGTCCTCGCCCATCTTCACCTCGGGCGCGGCGTCCATGACGCGCCTCACGCCCTCGACGATGTCGGCGACGTAGGTGAAGTCGCGGCGGCAGTCGCCCATGTTGAAGATCTTGATGGTGTCGCCGCGGCGCAGCTTCTCAGTGAAGCCGAAGTAGGCCATGTCGGGCCTGCCCATGGGGCCGTACACGGTAAAGAAGCGCAGGCCGGTCGCCGGGATGGAGTAGAGCTTTGAGTAGGCGGCGGCCATGAGCTCGTTGGACTTCTTGGTGGCGGCGTAGAGCGACACTGGCGAGTCCACGCGGTCCTCCTCGGAGAACGGCACCTTCTTGTTGCCGCCGTAAACCGAGCTGGAGCTGGCGTAGACGAGGTGCCTAACCGGGTGGTGGCGGCATGCCTCAAGGATGTTGAAGAAGCCGACGAGGTTGCTCTCGAGGTAGGCGCGCGGGTTCTCGATGGAGTAGCGGACACCGGCCTGGGCCGCGAGGTTCACCACGACGTCGAAGCCGTTCTCCGCGAACAGGCGCTCGACGAGCGCGGCGTCACACAGGTCGCCGCGCACGAAGGTGAAGCGGCCGTCTGTGTCGGCCTCGGCCAGCATGCGCAGGCGGGCGTCCTTGATACCGGGGTCGTAGTAGCTGTTGAGGTTGTCGAGACCGACGATAACGTCATCGGTCTCCTCGAGAAGCTTTTTGACGAGGAACGCGCCGATAAAGCCGGCTGCTCCGGTGACGAGTACTTTATTTGACATATTGCTCCTTTGGACGATCGAAATAACTAGCTGCGAATTGAAAGTACTGATTTGAGAAATGATGAAAATGAATCTATGTAATTGTCTGACTCAAAAAGTTCTAAAGCCTTTTCTAGTGCAGCTCGTTTCATGCTGGTCAACTCATGGTCAGTCAAATTGCATGCGCTTGTGATTCCGTCTAGAAGAGCTTGATTGCTTAAATCCGGAATAACAATTCCGTCAATCATATTCTCGAGAATAAGATCGGCTCCTCCGACCGCGTTGCATAACATCGGAACACCGTTTGACATACACTCAGCGAATTTTGTTGAAAATCCGGCGCGAGAATATAAATCAGGAGTTCTAAATAGAATTCCAAAGTCAGATTCTTGCAGCATTTTGATTACGCTGTCATGGGAAACACGGCCGTGAAAATGAACCTTATTAGATCTGGCAATGTTTCCCATTAAACTGACTGCCTGGTTTAAATCAATTCCAATTACATCGAGTACTGGTTGAGTGATTGCTGGAATAGCGTCATTACTTATAAGCGAAATAAACTCTGTAAGTGAGTCTTTTCCCCCAGCGGGTGAACCTGCATAGACAAACTTGGTTATAGTTCTCCGCTTCAATCCTTCTAAAGAGCAAGGGTCACTAAGTGAGTCTCCGGCCCTATTTAAGGGTGGCAAATAAAAAACCTTTGGATATCCTTGAGAGGAGTAGAGTGAATCGAAATGTTTTTTAAAAAAGGGCGAGATTGCGATAACTCCATCTAGCAATCTATCCACTTCAGCCACCCGTTTAGAACGAGATTTCTCCACAAGCCAAGCAGCTAAATCTCCTGTAAATTTCGGAGTAAACCAATCGGTCTCATCAACGATTACGGGAACGTTAAAATCATGGCAATGATCTAAAACCCGTTTTGCAAGCTTATGTTGTATCCCGTAATAAATAACCAAGTCGGGCTGTATTTGATCGAAACATCGAGTGAAGGCTTTAAAGCTGAAGGAAGAAGAGATTCGCTCGTAATACTTTTTTGCTATTTGATGGTGCCCGAATTTCACCTCATACGGAAAATCAAAGGGATAGTCGTAATTGCTGCCTATGGCGTTGGATGACGGCTCAATTATTCCAGCAAGAACAAAATGGACGTTAAAGCCACATTTAACCAGCAAATCTGAAATTGCGAAAGCATGTTTTGTAGGAGCATTATCCCCCGGAATTGATTGAACTAGATATAAAACCTGTTTATTCATTCTGTAGTTCATTTCTGATCGATTTATCAATGCCGTCAGAAAATAACGGTTAATTCCGACGAAGGGACAATTTGTCCATAAGCAAATTGAATCCTTCGATGTTCATCAGCTTAGATAGCACGATGTAACACCCTAAGGACCCGAGAGGGGCAACGATTAACGAAATAAGATTCCCGTTTGAAATGTGGATTAATAATAATGCGATCACCACGGAAAACAATGTGGCAATTGACGGCTTAAGAACGTCAATAAGCTGCTCAAATATGCCATAGCCGAGCACTTTTTTATTCGGGGTCATGTTAATTAACATTGAGACAAATCCGCAAAAGGCACTTGAAAGGGAAATCGCAAATACACCAAAAGGAATCGACATAATTAAAACGATGAACGAAATAGCCTTCTTAATGACCTCAAGCTTAAAACAAAGGGCGCCTTGACCTGCTGCTTTAAGTGCCTGCCAATTCATAGATTGAAGGGGTTGAAATAGATAGAACAAACACGCAACTTGAAGATACGGGACGCATTCCGCCCATTTTTGACCCAAAAGAACAAGAACCAGAGGACGCGCACACGCAGCCAAAATTCCCATCATGGGGAAAACGAGATAAGCAGAAAGCTGCATCGCTTTTCTAAGAACTGATTTGAGCGCATTTTGGCTGTCTTTCTTTTCAGCCATTAGAGGTAACATAACATTGCTAATTGGAGTGTTTAAGTTGCCTACAATTAAAGCCGGGAATTGGTTGCCGCGATTAAAGAAAGCCAAGTCTGCGGAGGAATAGAATTTTCCGATGACTAAAGAACGACCTTCTGTATAAATAGAATTAATAAGGTTGGCACTTGTAAATT
>DBGDZK010000178.1:0-12269 GCA_048373195.1 Collinsella sp. | reverse complement strand
TGCATGAGGTCCACATCGCGCGTGGTCACAAACTTACGGATTTGTGCGAGCGGCAAGTCAAGAACGCGCAGGTGGCTGATGGTGTTGAGGGTGGAAAGCTGCCGCGATCCGTAGTAGCGGTACCCACTCGCCGGATCGATGCGCGCCGGGGCCAGCAAGCCCATCTGCTCGTAATGACGTAGCGTACCCACGCTCAGGTTAAACAGGCGTGCCACCTCGCCAATGCGGAGCAGGCCCTCAGTATGTTCACTTGGCATGTCGGTCACAGGACCGTTCCTTTCGGTAAAAAGCAGGGGAGGGGCGCCAGACTCGCGTCGCCCCGCTATGCTGCCAACTTGTCAAAAGCCCCGCGCCGGTTGAGCACGGTAAACGCGACAACACAGATGACTGCCGACAAAATCGATCCGCACGGCGAAGCGATGCCCATGGGAAACAGCGTGTTGGAATAGGCGTTCGACAGCAGCCACGCGCCCGGCACGCGAATGAGCGCCACGGCCAGCACGTTGTGCGCAAAGCCGATGTAGCTCTTGCCATACGCAGCGAAAAAGCCGCTAAAGCAAATGTGGATGCCGGCAAAGATTGCATCGAAAATATAACTGTGCATATAGCCGGTACCGGCCGCGACCACCGCGGGGTCCTTGGCAAAAAAGCCGATAAACGCCGGCGCCACCAGCCACATCAGCACCGTGATCAGGCAGCCGTACACTACCGAGATCGTCATGGCGTCCTTGAGCACCTGACGCGCGCGGTCGCCCTTGCCCGCGCCGGCATTTTGCGCCGTGAGCGCGCTGACGGTGGCACCCATGGAGCTCGGCACAATGAACAAAAAGCTGATCATCTTCTCGACCAGGCCCACGGCGGCGGCGTCGACCAACCCGCGGTGGTTGGCGATAACGGTGATGAACATAAACGCCACCTGGATGCAGCCGTCCTGCACGGCCACGGGCACGCCGATCTTAAGAATGCTGCCGAGCACCTCGGGCTGGGGGCGCAGGTCGCTGCGCTTAACGTGGATGTTCGTGCGGCGGCTCTTGAGCCACACGAGCGCGAGGGCAACGCTGGCCGTCTGGGCGGTCACTGTGCCGAGCGCCGCGCCCACGGGGCCGAGCCCCATGTGTCCGATAAACAGAAAATCGAGCGCGATGTTGATGATGCATGCCACGCCGATCACGTACATGGGCGAGCGCGAATCTCCCAGCCCGCGAAAGATGGCCGAAAGAATGTTGTACGCGGCGATAAAGGGGATGCCCATAAAGCAGATACGCAGGTAGGCGGCAGTGCCTTCGACCGCCTCGGGCGGCGTGCCAATGAGTGCCACGATCTGCGGGCACAGTGCAAGCAGGACAACAGCCAGCACCACCGAGACACCCATAAACAGCGTGATGGTGTTGCCGATGGCGGTCTCGGCGCGATCGAAGCGACGCGAACCCACGGCGTGGCCGACGATGACCGTCGTTCCCATGGCCAGACCCACGAGCGTCACGGTAATGATGTAGAGCGTCTGCGCGCCATTGCCCACGGCGGTGATGCCGGCAGCGCCGCTAAACTGCCCCATCATGTACAGGTCGGCCATGCCGTAGAGCATCTGCAAAAAGTACGAGAGCATATAGGGCAGGGCAAAGACCGCGATGGTCTTAAGGACATTGCCGCGTGTGAGGTCGTGTTCCATGGGCGGGGCTTTCTGGCTGGGTTTGTTTACGTACCAGTGTAGTGAAAACCCTACAACGATTGTAGAGTCAAGGTTTGTGTTGGCAGTGGGGCGAAAAAGGTCACGCTTCGAGCACGATGCTTTGATCCCTCCGTGCCCCTCACCTCGCCTCAAACCATCACAACATTCGACGTTTTTTGCCAAAAACGGGAAAAGCATCGAATGTTGTGATGGTATTTCTGCCACTCGACCGGGTGGAATCGCTTTCTTGTGCACGAAGGTGTGCGGACCCGTGGGCAGGGGAATAAGGTTGGTTATCCGACTCCATTGGAGGGCTTATGGACCTGCCGATCGTCCTGTCCCATAAGACTGCCTGGCTGTACCACAACGTGGCGCGCCCGTCCGAGCCGCTCTCGCGAGCAAGCAGCCTATACGATGAGGACTCGCTTGCTAACGAGGCGGAGCCGACTGCGAGCCTGCCCAAATTGGGACTCGATACCAAGGGGCTGAGGGCTTCAACGGCAGTTGGGGTCGTTACCGACTATCTGGTTTCGCTTGGTATTCCACGAGAAGAGCTCGATCATATCGACACGCTCGTCAACTTCGATTTTGAGCGCTCGACGCCGGCTGGATTTAGGTGCCACGTGTTTGGAGCGCCGGTACCTCCAGGCCATCTTATCGAGGTGGCAGAAGGCCTTCTGGTGGTTGATGAGGTCATGTGCTTTGTCCAAGCGGGTTCGTGGATGAGTGAGTCCGAGCAGCTGGAATATGGGTATGAAATCTGCGCCCGATACCATTTGAATCACCTGTCGACAGGCGACTATATCGAGATGGGGCAGAGGTATACCGTTGCCGACTTGATCGCTAATTGCAATGAGAACCGATCTCGTCAGGGGGCTATACGCGCGGCCGCCGTGCTCAAGCGCGTGCACGATGGCGCGCGGTCGCCCATGGAGACGGCCACCGCAATCATGGTCGTAGCAAAACGTTCCCAGGGAGGGCTGGGATACGCCAAGATCGAGCTCAACCATCGGGTCGATGTTCCCAACGAGTTCAAGTATCTCGCAAAGGCCGGGTATTTCGAGATTGACGTATATGCGCCTGCGAGCGGTACGGGGATTGAATACAACGGCTCGGACCATCTTGATAAACAGCGTAGCGCGTCGGATGCGGAGCGTATGACCGTGCTAAGCGCGCTGGGCTTTAGGATGATCGTCCTCACCGGGACTCAGTTTGCCCACCAGCTGCAATTGCACCGGGCGATGAACGCCATCGCGCTCGCTATGGGTCTCAAGTGCGACCGAAGCGAAGCGTTCCAAAAGCGGCAGAACGACCTGCGAGAATTCGTGATTCGGCACTGGGACGGCGGCCTTTAGGGGCGCTTTGGTCCTTCTACGGGGTGCCGTGGGCAGGCAAACCATCACAACATTCGACGTTTTTTTGCCAAAAACGGGAAAAGCATCGAATGTTGTGATGGTTTGTATGCTGAGGATGGGCTTGGGAAGCCGGTTTTGCTCGAAGTGACCCGTCCTGTCGTACGGGTGTCGGCACGATTCCCGCGTGCGGTACTATATTCCCTGAAGAATAAAGACCGGTGCGAGGGGAGGGTTGCGTGGACGGGCACGTGCAACATGACGGTTTTGGCCGCGATATCAACTACCTGCGCATTGCCGTTACCGACAAGTGCAATTTCCGCTGTATCTATTGCATGCCGGCCGACGGCGTGGCGCCCCGTGCACACGACGAGCTGCTCAGTGCCGAGGAAATCGCCCGCTTTGTGCGCTTGGTGGCGGGGGAGGGCATTCGCCGCGTGCGCCTGACGGGCGGCGAGCCGCTGGTCAGCCGCCGTATCATTCCGCTCATTCGCGACATTCGCGCGATCCCGCAGATCGAGGACATCTCGCTCACCACCAACGGCGCCCTGCTGCCCAGGCTGGCGCCGCAGCTCAAAGACGCGGGGCTTAACCGAGTCAACATCTCGCTCGACACGCTCGACCCTACGCTCTTTGGAAAGATCACGCGCCTGGGCCGACTCGAGCAGACCATGGCTGGCATCGACGCGGCGCTGGCTTGGGGCTTTGAGCCCGTTAAGGTCAACTGCGTTGTGGTGCGCCGGCTCAACCAGGATGTGGCGGCCCTCGCACGGCTGACCGTCGACCGCCCCATCCACCTGCGCTTTATCGAATACATGCCCATCGGCGACGAGCGCACGAGCTCGCATTGCGCTGTGGACCCGCATGCGCCCGCGCTCAATCCCGAGCTGTGGGACGCGAGCGATACCGTGCCGAGCGACGAGCTGCGGGCGCGCATCAATGCCGGGGCCGCCGTGGTGGGACTGGGCGAGCTCGAGCCGCTCGACATCAACGACGCTCCTGCCGGCGCGGGCCCTGCGCGCTATTGGCACTTTCCGGGCGCGGCGGGAACGGTTGGCTTCATTAGCGCCATGTCCAACCATTTTTGCGCGAACTGCAACCGTCTGCGCCTGACGGCCGATGGCAACGTACGTCCGTGCCTGTTCAGCGATGCCGAGTATTCGGTGCGTGAGGCGTTGCGCCGTGGTGATGATATGCAGGTGCTTTCGATTTGGCGCGATGCCGTGGCCCACAAACCGCAGGAACACGCGATAATTGAGGGCACGCAACGATTTATGTCCCAAATCGGAGGATGATCATATGGCCAAGAGCAGGTACGCCGATGCCACCAAGGCCGCTCGCAGGGCCGCGATGTCTGCCCACAAAGCCACGGCTGCGGCCAGCGATGCCGTTGCAGGCGCGCAGCCGTCTGCCGGTGCTGCCACTGAGCCCGCCCGTGACGCCCGTCGTGACGAGCTGACGCACGTGGACGCCAAGGGCGAGGTGCGCATGGTCGACGTGTCCGACAAGGCCGAGACCCATCGCATCGCCATCGCCGAGGGCACCATCCTAATGCACCCCGAGACGCAGGCCATGGTGCTGCAGGACCGCGCCAAAAAGGGCGACGTGCTCGCTTGCGCGCGCGTGGCGGGCATCATGGCCATCAAACGCACGAGCGACATCATCCCCATGTGCCATCCGTTGCTCATTACCAAGAGCAAGTGCGACATTGCGCCCATCGCTGCGGCGGGGACGCCGGCCGAGGACGTGCCCGAGGGCTGGGCACCGGCGCGCACGGACGGGCAGGTTGGCTTTCACGTACTGGTTACGGCCGGCGTGACGGGCAAGACGGGTATCGAGATGGAGGCGTTGACCGGCGCGAGTGCCGCGTGCCTAACGATCTACGACATGTGCAAAGCCGTCGATCGCGGCATGGAGATTGTCGACGTGCGCCTGTTGCACAAGGAGGGCGGCCGCTCGGGCGTGTGGGATCGCGCAGAGCGCCAGGCCGCTGCTACTGAGGCCGTGGCCGCTGACGGTGCCGCGCCCGCAAGCGCACCCGTCGCCGTCGCTCCCGCAGCTCCCACTCCGGCCGTCCCCGCGATCGCGTTTATCGGCTACCAGAACTCGGGTAAGACCACGCTCGTCGAGAAGGTTATCGCCGAGCTCACCCGCCGCGGCCTGCGCGTGGGTTCGCTCAAACATCACGGGCACCACGGCTTTGATATCGATGTGCCCGCTAAGGACACTTGGCGCCATCACCAGGCCGGATCCAAGCACGTGGGCCTCATCTGCGCCACGCGCTGGGCGGAGTACGCCGACACGCGCGAGGAGGACGAGATGCCCGCGCGTGAGCTGCTGTCGCGCTACAACGATGTCGACGTGGTGATCATCGAGGGCTACAAGACCGAGGGCTTCGACAACATCGTGGTCGCGCGCTCTGGTGTTGACCGTCTGCGCGGCAAGAGCTCGCTCGACCTGGTCGATGGTCACACGCTGGCCCTTGCCTGCAACGAGGCTCTGGCGCGCCAGGCATTCGATGCCGGCTTCGCGACCCGAGCCATCAACATCAACGACGCCCGAGCCATCTGCGACCTTATCCAAGATCATCTGGCCTAAAACCTGCCAAAAAGGGACAGGTTTATTTTGGCAGGTTTTAGCTGGGCAAACGTCATTTCCACCACAAAGGGGCCAGGCACCTTTGTGATGGTTTTTGCTTTGCAGTAAAAACCATCACAACATTCGATGAAAATCGCGATTTTGCCGAAAAACGTCGAATGTTGTGATGCTTTGCGCTGCGGGTCAGGCCATCCTGCGGGTTCGGCCACCACAAAGGGGCCAGGCACCTTTGTGGTGGTTTTTGCTTTGGTGGATGTGTGGGACATGCCTTACAATCTACCAAGTAGTTCGTGCTGGCAAAAACGGAGAGAAGGGGCTTGATGCTTCCTTAACGTTTCATGCGGATAGATTGATTTGACAGACGGTGGCGAATGCCTGCCGTCCGCATTCGTGTGAAACAAGGAGTCTCCATGCTCGCATCTCTTCTCTCAAAGCCTCAACCATCGCTATCCGTTCAGGCCAAGCGCCTGGTGGCGATGCGCTTTCTCATCTACACCGGTTTTCAGACCAGCTACTTTATCGGCGTTATCGGAACGCTCACCTATGCAGACGATGCCTCAGTCGTGGCGACATCGCTGGCCGTCCTGTTTATGAATGTATTTGTGATCCTGGGATCCTTTGCGGGTGGCGCGGCGCTCGACGCTTGGGGCCCGCGCCGTCATTTCTTGCTGAGCATCGTGGGCACGCTGGCAACCGGCGCGGCAATCCTCGCCTTTGGCAGCGCGACCGGCGTCGTCCTGCTCGGCGCGGTGTTTCTGGGCTTTACGATGGGATTCGCCCAGCCCATCGCCACGTCCTATCCGGCGTATCTCACCGACGATCCCGTCGAGCTCAAAGACATCAACTCCGCCATCGCCATGTTTTCAAACGTGAGTATCATCGTTGGCCCCACGCTGGGCGGCTTTGTCGCGGCGGCTGCGTCGTCACGCGCGGTGTTCGTGCTCATGATGCTCTTTACAGTGCTGGCACTCGTTGCCGGTTGGGGCTTTAGGCCGCAAGCAGGTCGCGTCACCGCGCGCGAAAGTACTCCCGCGGATAGCAGCACAACGGCAAGTACCGCCAGTCAAAGCTCCGACTCCAGTAAATCCACCCGCGTCACCTTCGCGACCAGTATCAAGACAGTCTTTACCAACAGCGTCCTCGCGTTACTTTTCTGCATCATCTTCCTCTCGAACTTTGGCTATGGAGCTTTCGATCCGCTGGAGTCGTTCTTCTACCGCGATGTCCTGCACGTCGGTGTCGAATGGATGGGCTGGCTCTCGTCGGCCAGCGGTGTGGGCGCGGTGCTGGGCGCCGTGGCCGCGCTCCGCTTGCCGCCGCACCTGGTCAACCTTAAGACGCTGCTTGTGGCGCTCATGTCCGTGGGTCTGGGAAGCCTGCTCTACGTGGGAACGCCGTACGTGGGCGTAGCCCTTGTCGGCCAGATTGCCCTGGGCGTGGCCTGGGGCGTCGTCAATCCGCTCCACAACACGATCGTGCAAACGACGGCCCCGCTCGAGCAGCTCGGTCGCGTGAACTCGGTCATGGGCTTTGGCAACATGTTTGCCGGTGTGGCCCCGCTGGCGATTGCCCCGTGGCTGGCGGCGACGTTTGGCGTGCAGCAGACGCTCGTAGGGGCGGGTATGGTCGTGACGGCAGTTCCCGCGGCACTGCTGCTGTTTGGACGCCGACATTTTGATCGTGCCGCAAGGCAGTAAAAACCATCACAACATTCGATGAAAACCTCGATTTTGGCGAAAAACATCGAATGTTGTGATGGTTTGCGCTCCGGGCCAGGCCATCCTGCGAGTCCAGCCCCTATGCGGATCCTGCCACCACAAAGGGGCAGGCACCTTTGTGGTGGTTTTTGCTTTGACGGGCCGCGCCTGTGCCTTGGTATACCATGTACGCCGTTTGCGAATACACCCCACACCGCCGCGCTACCCAGAAAGGCTCCCATGGACACCACCTTCAGCCACATCAAAGCCGTGTTCTGCGATATCGACGGCACGCTGCTCACGAGCCGGCACACGGTGCCCCCGCGCACCGTGGCGGCGATCCGCGCCCTGCGCGAGCGCGGCGTGCTCTTTGGCCTGTGCACCGGGCGCGATGCCCACGCGACCGAGGCCATGTACGAGCTCTGGGGCATTGAAGGCCTGGTAGACGTGATGGTGGGCTGCGGTGGCGCCGAGGTCATCGACCGCGCGCACGACATCAACGAGCTGAGCTATCCGCTACCGGGCGAGACCATCGCGCGCATCTGCAAGCACATGGCGGACCTTCCGGCAACGCCCGTCTGCCCCCGAGACGGCGTGTTCTACGTGCCCGAGAGCAACGCGTGCGTCGAGCACCTGTCGCGCGTCGACGGCGTGCCCTACCAGGTGGTCGATTTTGCCGAGTTTTTGCGCGAGCCGCAGCCCAAGGTGATGTTTACCATGGCGCCCGAGGTGATGCCGCAGGTGATTGAACGGGCGTCGACGTTTGCCGATGACACTGTTAAGGCGGCGGCTCTGCAAACCACGCAGCGGCTCTACGAGTTCATGGATCCGCGCGTGTCCAAGACGCGCGGCCTTGTGCGCGTGGCGGAGCTCAACGACATGGAGCTCCAGAACATTTGCGTGTTTGGCGATGCCGATAACGACACCTGCATGGTGGCCGACGCCGGCGTGGGTGTGGCCATGGCAAATGGCAGCGACGCCACCCGTGCCGCCGCCGACTTTGTAACCGCCAGCAACGACAAAGACGGCATCGCGATCTTTATCGAGGAACATCTGCTGTAGCGCAGGGGGAGAACCACCACAAAAGGAGCAGGCACCTTTGTGGTGGCCTCAGGCGATTTGGGTGAATTGATGCCTAAAATCTGCGCGAAAATCCAAATAACGTTGTCTGAACATTACGCTTCTAACCACCGATGAGCTAAAGATATTCCCATCAATTTGGTAGTCTATTCCTCCCGGTTAATGACCTACCGTTCACGGTCGATTTTCGACCGTTCACAGGATGTTTGCTCTTGAGCAAAATGTTGTGCAAATAAATAAAATGCTATTAAAAAACTGATAACTGGCTTAATTACCAGTAGAAATAGATATTTTATAGCGAATAAACGAAGGTTAATCCGAGCAAATGTCAAGAGAATTGAGAATTCGCTACAAAACTATCGGTATTTTTGCTTAGATGTTCAAACAATCGTTACAATATGTACTACAAGCGTGCGCAATTACAGATTGCGCAGATACGTTTGATAGGGAAAGAGCAAGATCGCGGTCTCTTGGGGAGGAGACATCGATGAAAGCGAATTCGGACAAATCTAAGCAGAGTAATAAAGCGACGCGCCGTGTACTGGCAGGCGTTTTGTGCGGAGCCTCCGTTTTGAGCCTGGTACTGTCGCTCGTCATGCCTCCGATCTCGCAGGCCATTGCCAACGATGCCCAGACAGTTTCTACCGAGGAAACTGTGATGGGGGGGGGTTCCTCAAGTGAGTCTACTGGTGTAGACAACACTACCAACAGGGATACCGAAAACCAGAATAGTGACGCTATTGAGGGTGGCGAAGCCGATCCTTCAAATGGTGTTGAGCAGGTTCAGCCTGAAGGTAAGCTGCAGGCCGAAGATGGCGAGTTGTCGGATGGCAATACCGTAATGCTGGCTGCGGAAGGCGGGCAGACTAAAACGGAATCCACTGAAATACGAACAGCTGACGACTTGAAAAAACTGGCGAATGCAAGCGGTGTTGCTAGCTTCAAGCTTATGAATGATGTCGAGACCAGCGAGACGATCACGCTCAACAACGGCAGCAATATCACGCTGTATTTAAACGACTGCAAAATTAAGCATACAAGTCCGAGCCAGCCCCTATTCAACATAACCGGCGGCGCAACGCTGACCGTCAAGGATAAAGAACCAACGGATGATCAACCTATTGGAAGCCCTCAAACGGATCAACCTATTGGAAGCCCTCAAACGCTGAGTGACCAGGGTCAGAATCTGACTGCCGCTAATTACGGCAAGAAAGCCGAGCCGGTGGGTTACGATTCCAATGGCATTCCGGCTAACCTTATCTACTACGTAACCGAATCGGTCGCAAACGGAACCCGTACAACCGAGACTCTTAAGGCGTATAAGGCTAATATCCAGGGTGCCATCGTGGCGTGCGGCGGCGATAATGCTTATGGTTTGAAGCTTGTCAACCTTTTCGACGGTGGTCACTTCAACCTCGAGAGTGGCACACTTACGCAGAAGCAGGGCGATCACGTCGGTAATCTGATCTATGCCGAGAACGGTTCAACTGTCACCATGAACGGCGGCTACATTTGCGGCGCCGATACGGGAGACTCGGGTGCTGGCGCCGGCATCAAGGTGTCAAATAATAAAGGCAAACGGTCAACTTTTAAAATGACCAACGGTGTAATCGCCGGCAATACTGCTTCTAGCGGTGCTGGCGTTTTTGCAGAGGACTACGTTAATGCCTCCGAGGCGAATAAAGATAACGAATTTACTAGGGGTCATCCTACAGTCGAGATGACTGGTGGCATAATTACCGGCAACTACACACGCGATTCTGTCGACGGCCTTGGCGGTGGCATCTTAGCTTCGGGCGGTAGTGTGACCGTTTCTGGTGGCTATATCACTAACAACAAATACGCTAAGTATTGCCGCAACGATGGCTGGGGTTGTCATGGCGGCGCTGGGCTTGCTGCCAATAACGGCGCCAATGTCACTATTTCTGGTGGCCAGATTACCGGCAACTACTCCGAGGAAGCCGGCGGCGGTGTTTATGTCACGGATGTCAACCGTAATACTCAACCCCGTACGGGTATGGCGTGGCTGAAAATCACGGGAGGAATTATTGCCTCTAACGTGAGCTACCGATCTGAAGGTGCCGGCATTCGAGTGGGCCAGATGGTTGACGCGATGATTAACGGCACTGGAGGCAATAAAGTCTATATCACTAACAATCACTGCATGTCTCGCTTTGACTGGGGCGGTGGCGGCATCTTTGTTCAGGGAAACTCGGATGAGGGTAAGGAAAAGACCGCTGGTAGATTATTTGTATACAACTCGTACATTAGCAGCAATACCGCTGGCGGCTATGGCGGCGGCGTAGCAGTCTGCCCCACGGGCAAGACGTTGGTAACGAACACTGAGGGCACGGCAATCTTTGGCAATTCGTCTGCTCGCGATGAGCACAGTGCCAATGGTTACGATAAGACAAATGGCACTGGTAATGATGGTACGCCCCATCTTTCAGCTGGTGGTGCTGATGGTACTAATAAGACTGAAGATCAAGAGGCATACAACTCGAAGGATTTTCGCACGTACGGTCATGCCGATTTCTTCCTCGCAGCGACAGGTCACACAACGCCGGTCGCAGTGGTAAGCGGCAAGATGCTTGGCGATATAGACGCCAAGTATTCGGGAAGCATTGAGCTAAAGGGTCCCATTACCATCCCCGCCAACGGTGTTGCTCAGGTAAAAAATAGCATCGGTCTGACTTCGGGTGTTAGCGCCACGGATAAAGCGGTGATTGAGGCATTACAGAATAATAAAGTGACAACTTTCATCACGGACAACTACTCCTGGAACCATGGTGGCGGCATCATGTCGAATGGCGACTTGTACCTAGGCGAGCCTGCGGATACGTACGTCTACCCGAGCCTTAAGTTGAAGGCAACCAAGGAGTTGGACGGCCGCGGCCTCAAAGATAAGGAGTTCACCTTTACGGTTTATCGCAAGGACTCCGGTACTGCGAAGGCGCCTTCTTGGAAGAATGATAAATTCGACAAAGGTGACTGCGAGCCTGTCGAATCTGTCCCGAATAGCGCTGACGGCAACATCGCCTTTGACCTTAGCGAAGACGTTCGCAAGCAGCTTCTTAATAACGAAAACGTTCGCAAGCAGTTCTTAGCGAATGGTGCTGCCGAAATTACATACTACTTGGTCGAAGATGCGGGCAAACTTCCTGGTGTCATATACGATCGTGCTGTATATGAGATTAAGGTGACAGTCAAATACACGTTGACTGTACTTATGTCTGTTCCGATACAGGGAAAGACGGATGAGTTTAAAAATCTTAATGTCTATAGCTACACGATTGATCGTGTGGACGTGACTAAGAATCCTGGGGGTTCAGCTAGCTCGCCGAGGACTGCGTCAGTAGATGCTAATGGGTATTATTCGATCGTCGACTCCAGCAGCGCAACCTCCACCAACAAGGCAACCTTCACCAACAAGTACGACCCTGAGGTTTCTTGGACTCCTGAGGCGACTAAGGTCGTTGAGGGTGGCGAGATGAAGGAGTTTACACTTCAGCTTGCGAAAGACAGCAAATTTGACAACATCATCGGTACTGCCGTGACCTCTGCTGGTGAAGATACGGAGCAGACGCTTTCGTTCAAGGACACCACTGATAACAATAAAAAGGTTGAGCTCAAGTACTCGCTTTCTGATATCAGGAATAATCCCGACGACCCGGGTGGTTCTTTAAAGACCTTTACGTACTATGTGCGCGAGGAAACCGACGGTTCGCAGTTCTCGCACTACACGTACGACCAGTCGGTCTATGAGTTCACGGTTGAGCCAACGTATGACACCGAAAAAGGAGAGATCAACTGTAGGGTGACCTACAAGAAGGGAACCGTTGACTCCGCAGGCAATTGGACAGCAGGCCCCAA
>DBGDZK010000177.1:0-11533 GCA_048373195.1 Collinsella sp. | reverse complement strand
AGTTTGTGGACCGCAAGAGCCGGTTTATTGCTCAGCTGGTCCATATTGAGTCCGAGGATGAGGCGAATGCCTTTATCGAGATGGTTCGCAAGCGTCATTATGACGCTCGGCATAATGTTCCCGCGTGGATTTTGGTCGATGGACGCGAGCGCCAGAGCGATGATGGTGAGCCGAGCCGCACGAGCGGTATGCCGACGCTCGAGGTGCTGCGTGGCGCGGGGCTCAAAAATGTTTGCTGCGTAGTGACGCGCTATTTTGGTGGCACGCTGTTGGGGCCTGGTGGCTTGGTGCGCGCCTATACCGCGGCGACGCAGGCGGCGGTGGCCGCGGCTCAGGAGGCCGGGCAGATCGTCGAGTTGACAAGCGTCGTGCCGGTTGACGTGTATGTGGCCTATCCACAGTATGAGCAGGTGCTTCGCTTGGCGCAGGATTTGGGTGCCAAGGTTTCGGATACCGATTACGCGGATACCGTTACACTTCACTTGGTGTTTAAGGCGGGGGAGCAGGAGCCATTTTGCGCCAAGATGCGCGAGCTTATGGCGGGACGCGAGGAGATCGAGGTCGGCGCTCCCGAATTTGCCGAGTTCTGACGGCGACGGCCGGCGTGCTTTTGGATGGATCCCAAGCGCGCCGGCCGTCGTTTTATGTTGATGCCGTCTACTCGGCGAGCTGCTTTAGCACATCGCAGGCGATCTCGATGGCATCGTCGATGCAACCGGGGCAGCTGCGGAGCGGACCCTTATCCGATCCGATGCCCTTGAGCGTGCCGCAGACGGTCGTCGTGTTCTTCTCGCCAAAACGCTTGGCGATTTCGCGCGACAGCTTGTAGGTCTGGCCCTTGGTCTTGGGGTTTTCCATGCCGTCGCTCATCACGAAGCCCATGATGGCCACGGCGCCCGAGATGGCGCCGCAGGTTTCGGTCATGCCGCCCATGCCGGCGCCAAAGCCCTCGGTGAGGGCAAAGGCGATCTGGGGGTCGAGTCCGACGGCAGGCGCGAGGGTGCAGGCGACGGCCTGGGCGCAGTTAAAGCCGCGGGCGTGGTATTCGGCAGCCTGAGCCTGACAGGCGTTGATGTCGAGCTGGGCCGTATCGATTTGCTTCATCGTTGTCTCCTTGGTTACGGTGTACCCGCCTATGGTACCCGTGACGGTGCATGTAATCATCGAGAGCTCCATCTATGCCTCATTTTTATCTATCGAGCAAATGCCCAAGGCTTGAGATAAAACCCTTGATTAATTAGTCCCATAACCTACCTTTGGGATGGGTTGAGAGGGGTGCAGGGTAGCGGTATCGTGAACCGAATAAAACGTAACCCAGGCAAGGGAGCAAGATATGAGCGAGCAGACTATCGGTACCACATGTGTTCAGGGCGGCTATCACCCGGGAGATGCCGAGCCGCGCCAGGTGCCCATCTACCAGTCAACCACGTGGAAGTACGACACGTCCGAGCACATGGGCAAGCTGTTTGACCTAGAGGAGTCGGGCTATTTCTACAGCCGTCTGCAGAACCCCACGTGCGATTTGGTTGCCGCCAAGATCTGCGAGATGGAGGGCGGCACCGCTGCGATGCTCACGAGCTCGGGCATGGCGGCGAATTTCCTCGCGATCTTTAACGTAGCCGGTGCCGGCGATCACGTGGTCGCGAGCTCTGCCATCTACGGCGGTACCTACAACCTGCTCGTCCATACTATGGGCCGCATGGGCCTGACCTGCACGTTCGTCGCACCCGACTGCACCGATGAGGAGCTGGAGGCCGCTTTCCAGCCCAACACCAAGCTCGTCTTTGGCGAGACCATCGCCAACCCCGCGCTTGCCGTGCTCGATATTGAGCGCTTTGCCAAGGCCGCGCACGACCACGGCGTGCCGCTGATGGTCGACAACACCTTCCCGACGCCCGTGATGTGCCGTCCCTTTGAGTGGGGCGCCGACATCGTCACGCATTCCACCACCAAGTACATGGATGGTCACGCGGCCTACCTGGGCGGCGTCATCGTCGATCACGGTCAGTTTGACTGGATGGCCCATGCGGACAAGTTCCCGGGTCTCACCACGCCCGACGAGAGCTACCACGGCGTGACGTATGCCGAGAAGTTCGGCCGCGAGGGCGCCTTTATTACCAAGGCTACCGCGCAGCTCATGCGCGACCTCGGCCCCATGCAGAACCCGCAGGCGGCGTTCTTCCTGAACAGCTCGCTCGAGAGCCTGCACGTGCGTATGCCGCGCCATTGCGAGAACGGTCTGGCGGTCGCCAAGTTCCTTCAGGTCCACCCCAAAGTGCGCTTCGTGAGCTATCCGGGCCTGGAGGGCGACAAGTACTACGACATGGCTCAGAAGTACATGCCCAACGGTACCTGCGGCGTCGTGAGCTTTGGCTTTACCGGTGGTCGTGCGGCGGCCGAGACCTTTATGAAGAGTCTTAAGCTCGCCCAGATTGCCACGCACGTGGCCGATGCCCGCACCTGCTGCCTGCACCCGGCAAACGCCACCCATCGCCAGATGAACGACGAGGAGCTCATCGCCTGCGGCATCTCCGCTGACATGGTGCGCCTGTCGTGCGGCCTTGAGGACACGGCCGATCTGATTGCCGACCTTGAGCAGGCGCTCGAGCAGTGCTAGGCTAGCGTGCGTGCGAGGCGTGGGACGGCTTTTCGGCTGACGACGTCCTCATAGTTCCGATTCCGTAGGCGGGACCCCGATCGTGTCCGTTTGTAGGCGATTGGGGTCCCGTTTTTGCGTTGCACGATAGAAAGGATATACATGGAGAAAACTGCCGAGCAGCTGCGCCGCGAACACATTGCCCTAGAGGGCGACACCCACGGTAAGAATAAATGGGCGATTCTGTTCACCGTGCTCGTCATGACCTTTATGGCGTGTCTGGATGCGAGCATCGTGACGGTGGCGCTCCCAGTGATGCAAAAGGAGCTGGGGGTGGGTCTCGACCGCATTCAGCTCGTGAGCTCGGCGTATCTGCTCGCGACGTGCGTCGCCATGCTGCCGTTTGGCCGCTTGGGCGATGTGCGCGGCAAGGTGAATGTGTTCCAGCTTGGTGTGATCGTCTTTACGGGTGGCTCGCTGCTTTGCGGGCTTTCGGCTTCGCTCGAGGTGCTTATCTTGGCGCGTTTCGTGCAGGGCATTGGCTGTGCCGCCGCGATGGCCAACAATATGGGCATCATCACCGAGTCTTTTCCGGCGCGTGAGCGCGGTCGTGCCATGGGCATCCTCGCGACCTTCGTGGCCCTCGGCATGATGTGCGGCCCGGTACTCGGCGGCGTGCTGGTGGCGAGCTTTCCCTGGGAGAGCATCTTCCTTATTAATCTGCCCGTTGGCGTAATCTCGTTTATCGTGGGACTCTATACGCTGCCGCATGTGAAGCCGGAGGCTGGCGAACGCCCAATGCCGTTGACAGAGGCGGCGCGTCGCTGCTTTGCGAGCTCGGCTTTCACGATTAACCTGGCTTGCATGCTTATCGTGTTCGTGGGTATCGGTGCCTCCGAGTTTGTGCTGCCGTTCTACTTTCAGGATGCCCACGGCTTTAGCTCCGATATCTCCGGCCTGT
Organism: Collinsella sp.; assembly: GCA_048373195.1. GTDB lineage: Bacteria > Actinomycetota > Coriobacteriia > Coriobacteriales > Coriobacteriaceae > Collinsella. The sequence goes on along the minus strand of DBGDZK010000177.1, from coordinate 7,976 downwards.
TGTTTTTGGCGATGCCGGTCGTGAATGCCTTTGTGGGCCCGCTTTCGGGCTCGGTGTCCGACCGTGTTGGTTGTGAAGCGCCCACGGCCGTTGGCTTGGGCGTGTACGTGTGCGGTCTCTTTGCGGTGAGCACGCTTGACGAGCACTCTTCCATCTTGATGATTGTGTGCTGCGTCGCGTTTATGTCGTGCGGCACGTCGATCTTCCAGAGTCCCAATAATTCGCTGTATATGGGTTCGGCTCCGCGTGAGGCGCTTGGCTTTGCGGGCAGCTTGAGCAGCTTGGCGCGCTATGCGGGCATAGCGCTGGGTATTACGGCGGCGTCGCGCATCCTGTATGGACAGACGAGCGCGGCGATGGGCAAGACGGTCACGAGCTATGTGGCGGGTCGTCCGGACGTGTTCCTCTTTGGCTTCCGTTTGGTATTCTACGTGCTGATGGCCGTTGCTACCGTGGGCTTTGCGCTCACATTGGTGCGTTTGGCGAGGATGCGCGCCCGCAATTAGCTTGTGGTGGCAGGTTTGCCACGAATCGGGCCTATCTACTGGTCTTGCAGCTTTATGGTGCGATGTGGCTTGTGGGGCGGGCGGGGGTCGGTCCGTGGTAGACTATCGAACAACGTTTATAAATCGCGCGGTATCGTTGCCGCGAGAAGGGGTTGCGCCATGCAGGAGCTTGAGGATCGTATTCGCCATGACGGCATCGTAAAGGCCGGTAACGTCCTTAAGGTTGATGCCTTCCTCAACCACCAGTGCGACGTTGAGCTGTTCGACCACATGGGTGCCGAGTGGGCCCGTCTGTTCGAGGGTGTCGAGATCAACAAGATCCTGACGATCGAGGCTTCGGGTATTGGCATGGCTTGCATCGCGGCTCAGCATTTTGGCGGCGTGCCGGTGGTCTTTGCCAAGAAGGCGCAGTCCATCAACCTCGACGGCGAGCAGTATGCCACGACCATCTACTCCTTTACCAAGCAAAAGGAGTACCCGGTCATCGTTGGCAAGCGCTTCCTGTCCGAGGGCGACAAGGTCCTGATCATCGACGACTTTTTGGCCAACGGCTGTGCGCTCGAGGGCCTTATTAAGATCTGCGAGGCTGCGGGTGCCGAGGTTGCCGGCATTGGCATCGCCGTTGAGAAGGGCTTCCAGAGCGGTGGCGATAAGCTCCGCGAGCGCGGCTTCCGCGTTGAGAGCCTGGCCCGTATCGCCGATATGGACTGCGAGAACGGCGAAATCACGTTCGCCTAGGCGCGCAACACAAGCGATTGGTATGTGATGTGACAAAGGGACTGTCCCTTTGTCACATTTTTTGTATGAGGGGAGGTGTTGATATGGACGAGAACAAGATGGGATGGCGCGAGTATGCGCGCTATGCCGAGATGTCGGTCGAGGAGTTGGCGCGCGATTGCGAGGTGCAGGTGTTTCGCGCGACAGGTCCGGGCGGGCAGGGCGTGAACACGACGGATTCAGCGGTGCGCATGAAGCATGGGCCCACGGGGATTACCGTGACGGCGCGCGAGAGCCGCAGTCAGTTTCAGAATCGCGCGAGCTGTTTGCGTAAGCTGAGAGCAGAGCTTGAGCGTCGCGGGCGTCCGTCGCGCCGACGTGTAAAGACCAAGGTGCCACAGCGATCGCGCCAGCGCAGGCTCAACGACAAGCACTTCAACGCGATTAAAAAGGCCAACCGTCGCAAGCCGGGCAGCGACGAATAGCCTCCTCATAAGTTGCGGTGAAATAGGGACTGTTTATGCAGCTAAAGCCGCAAAACAGTCCCTATTTCACCGCAACTTAGGTGGGGTTAGCGGGTGGGATGCCAGACGTGGAGGGCGCCGCTGAGGACGTCGACCTCGATGCGCGAGGCGACAACGGGCTCGCCGTCGGCCTGAATGGGGTAGTCGGGCTCCTCAAAGGTGAGCTCCGCATGGCGGCAGCGGCGCATGCGAACCGGCGGCAACTTGGTATGGTGGCCGTCCTTGGCCGAAAGGAACATAGGCAGGGCTACCGCGCGAGGGACGGGGCCGCAGGCGTAGCAGACGTCGAGTACGCCGTCGCATGGGCCGGCATCGGGGCAGATGCGATAGCCCGATCCATACGTGGGGCCCAGCTGAATCGCCATGATAATCGCCCTCACGCGCTCGGCGGGCGCGCGATCAAAGCTGGCTGTCATGGGGTAGTTGCGATAGCGCAGGCCAAACTGCTCAAGTCCCGAGAGGGTGTAGAGCGGAGCGCCCGTTAAGCCGGTCTTTTTGCGTAGCTCGGTGGTGCCAAGGCCGATGGCGGCATCGATGCCAACCGAAAGCGTCTGGTCGTAGTACTCAACGGTAGCCTCGCCGCTACCGCTTGCGGGGTTCCATGAGCGAATACGCCCGATGTCTTGACGCCGCAGCTCACAGGTGAGCAGCGCGCCAAAATTCTTACCGGAGAAATCTTCGATACCGAGCGTTTGGGCAAAATCGTTGCCGGAACCAACGGGTAGGACGGCAAGGGCGGGACGGGCCGATTCATCCTGCGTCATGAGTCCATTGACGACCTCGTGGATCACGCCATCGCCGCCAAGGGCGATAACGGTTCGATAGCCCTGGGCCCGCGCGGCAAGCTCCTTGGCGTGCCCCGTGCGTTCGGTCAACACCAGGTCAAACTGGGATGCGCGCGCGGTCATGTCCAAAAAGCGTTGCAGGCGCTCGGCAACCTCATGCGCGGCGCCCGACTGGGCGGCAGGATTGGCGATGATGAGCGTGCGACCAAAATCAGTTGCGTGCATGGGGTGACTCCCGGCGTATGGCATGACAGTGCGGTCGCGCTCAGGTCGAATTGCCCCCGATTGTGGCTGCACGGCGAATACTAACGTCTACTCTATCAGGTCGTTGTGGCGCTCGATAGCCTCCGCTACCGTACCGCCCTCATCCACAATAAGCGAACGGCGCTTGGGTGAGATGATGCGCTGGGCGGGGTACACGCCGCGGTGTCCGCCGGTTAGGTAGCTGATAAAGGCCACGATGACAAAGAACCCGGCGGCCGTGCCGTGGAACAGGTCGATGGCCATCATGCAGGTGGTGATGGGCACGTTGAGGCCGGCGCAGAACACGCCGAGCATGCCGAGAGCCGCCAGAAAACTGGGGTCGAGCCCGGTAAGGCAACCTATCCAGCCACCGAGTGCCGCACCGATGCCAAACAGGGGCGTGACCTCGCCGCCTTGGAAGCCAGCGCCCAAGGTGAGCGCCGTCACCACGAGCTTGATGGATGCGTCAGCAAGGGTAGTGTTACCGGAGAACCCGGCGCCCGAGAGCCAGGTGGCAAGGCCGGCGTAGTTCCAAGCGTCGAGGAGGGCATAGGCGGCCAAAACCACGAGTGCGCCTATAAGTGCGCGAACAAGGTAATTGGTGATAAAGCGACCGTACAGGCTCTTGACGGTTCGAACCGACCAGGCAAAGAGACGTGCCGTCAGACCGAAGATAATGGCGCTGATAACAACGATGACGACCGTTTTGGGCGACATGGCGGGAACGCTGGTGATAACATTCGCCTCGTACTCGGTTCCCAAGGCAAGCGACGTAAAGTAGCCGGTAAACGACGCGACCAGGCAATAGATGCCCGCGGTGTAGTCGATCTTGCCGATAAAGCACATCTCCATGCCAAAGAAAGCTCCGGCAAGGGGCGAGCCGAATACGGCGCCAAAGGCCGACGAGATGCCGGCGAGCATGAGGTCGTGGTGGTCATGCTTTTTGAGGTGGGCGAAGCTCGAGATGTTGCTGGCGATGGTGCCGCCAATCTGCACCGCAGCTCCCTCGCGACCGGCCGATCCGCCCGTGAGGTGCGTGAGCGTGGAGCAGACGAAGGTGAGGACGGCCATGCGCATATGGATGAGGCGGGTGCCCAGGGCGGAGTCGATGACCAGGTTGTTACCGCGTTTGGCGGCAAGACCGTGGTTTTTGTACACCCATGCGGTGGCAACGCCCACAGCGGGAAGCAGCGCGTACACCCACGCATGTTGCTCGCGATAATCGGTCGCGATATTCAGCGAGGCCAAAAACGCCCAAGCGGCAACGCCCATGGCGAGCGAGACGATGGCGACGAGCACGAGCAACTTGGCGCTCGCGAGTAGGTTGCGGGCGTTGCGGCGCGTGTCGGCAGCCAAGAGATGCTCAGAGCGGGTGAGCTGATGCCTGCCTGCCGTGATGACGTCGTTCAGGGAGAAAAAACCGCCTTCGTCGAGCGGCTGGGAATGATCCTGCGCTTCGTTTGCGCTTTCGGGTTTGTCGTTATGAGCCATACGTTCCTCTTTTAGGTTGCAACGCAAGCATTATAAAACGCGGCTAACGCGACGAGCCGGTGGGTTGGTTTCCATTCTGTTTCGCGGCTTGCGGCCGACAGGTGTATTTGCGGGTACAGGCCGAGTCGCGGTCGTGCGTCGGGGGATTATACTGAGACAAGCATAAAGAATCGGCGCCCCTGTTGTGCGCCGTGGCATTAAGAGGTGCATATGGCAGAGAAACTCATTCCGCTGGAGGACGCGCAGTCGATTGTTCTGTCGCACGTTGCTCCGACCGATCTCGTCGAGATTCCCGTGTGGCAGGCCGCCGGTCTTCCCTTGGCCGAGGACGCGGTGGCCGATATCGACATCTCGCCGTTTGCCAACAGCGCCATGGACGGGTATGCCGTGCGCTCGGCGGACTTGGCACAGGCATCTGGCGAGGCGCCGGTGACGCTCGACGTTATCGGACACGAGGCCGCGGGCCATGTCTTTGAGGGCACAATCGGCGCGGGCGAGACCGTCCGCATCATGACGGGCGCGCCGGTGCCCGAAGGTGCCGATGCCGTGGTGAAGTACGAGATCGTCGACGTACTCGATGGCGACGGCAACGAGGGCTCGCACGTTCGCTTCTCGGCGCCTGCCAAGGTAGGGGAGAACGTTCGCTCTGCCGCCGAGGAGGCCCATGCCGGCGATGTTGTGATGCATGCCGGCGAGGTCGTGGCCCCGGCGGGCGCCGGCTTGCTGGCAAGCGCCGGATACGCGAGCGTGAAGGTACATGCCGCCCCGCGCGTGGGCATTATCTCGCTGGGCACGGAACTGGTCGCACCGAGTAAGGTACCGGCGCGCGGTCAGATTCGCGATTCCAACTCCTCGGCGCTGATGGCCGAGGCGCTCGATGCCGGGGCAGATCCGGTGTTCTACGGTATTGCGCCCGACGATGAGCAGGCGATTGCCGAGCTGGTGCATCGCGCCACGCGAGAGTGCGATTTTGTCATTACAAGTGGTGGCGCCTCGGCGGGCGATTACGACTACGTGACGGCGCTCGTCCGGCGCGAGGGCGAGGTGCTGTTCGATCGCATCTCGATGCGTCCGGGCAAGGCCATCACGTTTGGCTTGCTCGGGGGTAAGCCCTACCTGGGGCTTTCAGGCAATCCGGCCGCGGCGTATGTGGGCTTTGAGATGCTTGCCCGTCCGGCGATTCGCAAGATGCGCGGTTTTTCCGAGGGTGCGCGTCCCGTGCAGCAGGCGACGCTCACGCACGGCGTGAAAAAGCGCCAGGACCGACGCTTCTTCGATCGCGCCACGGTTTTGCGCGACCCCGAGACCGGTGAGCTGTTGGTGACCGAGGCCAAGACGCAGAATTCGGCGCTGCTCGGCACGATGCAGCGGTCCAACTGCCTGCTGCGTATTGACGAAGGACCGTGCGAGCTCAAGGCGGGCGACGTCGTGGGTGTCGTGCGTGTCGACCTGCCCGAGGGCACGGTGTTGTAGGAGGAAGACTATGGAGTTGAAGATTTCGATCGTGACGTGCTCGGATACGCGCGATCTTGCTCAGGACGAGGCTGGAGCCGCACTCGAGGAACTTATCAAGGCGCAGGGCTGGACGGTCGTCTCACATGTGGTCGTGCGCGACGACGCCAGCGAGATCGGTGATGCCATTGTGGAAGCTGCCGATGAGTGCCACGCCAATGTCGTGCTCACCTGTGGCGGCACGGGACTTTCGATGCGCGACGTGACGCCCGAGGCGACGCGTGCCGTCTGCGACCGCGATGTGCTGGGTATTGCAGAGGCAATCCGCGCGTACTCCATGACCAAGACGCGCCGCGCTATGCTCTCGCGCGCCGTGTGCATGCAGCGTGGGCATACGCTTGTCATCAACTTTCCGGGATCCACGAAAGCGGCCCGCGAAAGCTGGGAGGCCGTGAGCGATCAGCTGGAGCATGCGGCCCAAATGACGGCGGGCGGCGGACATACCAAATAAGCGGTTTACCTACGGCGGGGCGACCTGAACGGCTGCTCCGCCTTTGTTTTCCGCCGAAGCGACGCCGAGGTGCACGGCAACTCGAAACTATATTCTCTAGCGAGAATAATTTCTCATTATCATTATTCGCGCGGAAGTATAATCTAGTAACAGAATAAAGCCTGCGGCGGGGTGCCCGGGTATAGCGTTCGAAAGGGTTGAACATGTTCGATATGGTTTCTCGCCGCGGATTCGTCTCGCTTTCTGCTGCCGTCGCTGCTGGCCTTGGCCTTGCCGGCTGCTCGGGCAGCAAGACGTCAGAGCCGACCGGATCCGATGCCGGTTCTGCTAAGGCATCTTCCAAGAAAGCTGTCGAGCTGCAGGTCTTTGCCGCCAACTCGCTCGAGAAGGCTCTGCCCGAGGTTCAGGAGCTCTACACCGACCAGACCGGCACCACGTTTGCCGACACGCAGTTTAAGGCGTCTGGCGACCTTGTCGAGCAGATGCGCGCCGGTGCAGCTGTCGACGTGCTCATCACGGCCTCCAAGGGTACCATGGATGACGCTGAGACCGCCGAGCTCGTCGACACCGACACGCGTGAGGACATGTTCGTCAACGACCTTGTGATCATTCGCGCCGAGGGCTCCGACACCAAGGTCGAGGCCATCGCCGACGTCGCGAACCTGGACGGCAAGATCGCCATTGGCGACGCCAAGACCGTCCCCGCCGGCAAGTACGCCAACCAGGCGCTGGCTTCCGTGGGCCTCTACGCCGGCACCGAGGGTGACGACGGCGAGTATGCTCCCGAGATCGCCGACAAGGTGGCCCTGGCCGATAAGGTGGGCACTGCTGCGTCTTACGTTTCTACGGGCGACTGCGTGGCTGGCTTTGTCTATAGCTCCGATATCTTCCGCTACGACGGCATCGAGGAGGCCTTCGTGTGCCCCGAGGATTCGCACAAGCCCATCGTGTACCCGGGTGCCGTTGCCGAGAGCTCCGAGCACGCCGACGAAGCCAAGGCGTTCATTGACTTCTGCCTGGCCAACAAGAAGGCCCAGAAGATTTGGGCCAAATACGGCTTTGAGCTTTCCGCGTAGTGCGGCTTGGCGCGATAATTCCATCGTTTTGTGTTTCACTCCGTCCTTGTATTCTCTTGGAGCTTTTCGTGCTTAATAGATTCCGCATGCTTGTCGCCTGCGCTTTGACCTTCGCGCTTTGCTGGGTGCCGGGATTTGCGTTTGCTGGGGACGCTGAGGACGGGGCCCAGGTTGCTGCGACCGCTCATGGGCTTTCTTATGGGATCGAGGGTTTTGAGCGGTTGGCCAAGGGGACCGCTCGTGCCATGGAGGGCCAGCCTGAGGGCTACCGGTTTCCCGTTGACGAGGACGTGGACCTTGTAGTGGCGCCTGCTGCCGATCGCGTTGTGGTGTGGATATCGCCCAAAGCGGTCGAGAAGTATGGATTGGATCCGCAGGACAACGAGTGCGTATTGGGTCTCAAGGCCCTCGTCTGTAAGCTCGATAGCGCAAACTGCATGGGAGGTGCACAGCTGGGGGACGTGGATCTTCCTTGGTATGTCACGGCGGAAACAACGTTTGATGCCGGCGGGTATACCTATGGCTTTGACGAGCGCGGTGCGGATGGGGACCGCTATGTGGTGATTGCATCAGCCTCGGGTGATGCCAAGGGCGGTGCGCGTTGGCTTGATAGCGCTCAAATGGTAGAGGCATCGTCTGTCGTGTTGCGGGATGAGCAGGGGCCCTTGACC
>DBGDZK010000176.1:0-36530 GCA_048373195.1 Collinsella sp. | reverse complement strand
TCCAAGGCGTCTCGCGTGTCGACTCGCTGGAGATTCCCGAGGAGGTTCTGCGCGAGGCAATCGCCAACGCCGTAATCCATCGAGAATACGGGGATCGGTTCTGTGGACAATCGATTACCGTCGACGTCTTTGACGATCGTGTCGAGGTGACGAATCCTGGCGGCCTTTACGGGGGAAAGACTCGCGAGAACTTGTTTGACGGCAGCTCCCGATGCCGTAACGCGACGCGTGTGAAGCTCATGTCGATTGTCCCGCTGCCGGATGGCGCAGGTTCGCCGGCTGAGGGCAATGGCTCGGGCATCCCGATGATGATCGATGCCATGCGCGCGCATGGTCTGGCCGAGCCCCTGTTCTGCCCGGGGTTCGATCGGTTCAAGGTCGTACTTTACCGTTCAAAGATCGAGCCGGTCGATCATGGCGGGGGCTTAATTGTGACGGCACTCAAACACTACGGCGAGCTGGGGACGCGCGAGTTGGCAGAGCACACAGGGCTCACAATTTCCCAGGTTAGGTCGCGCGTCAACGCGCTCATTGCTCAAGGCGAGCTTGAGCCCACGGCGCCGGCGACGAGCCGCAACCGCAAGTATCGACTGTCGGAGCGCGTGGGATAGATGCGTTAGTGGACGAGGCGACCCAATAATCGACCCTCGATTGGCGTCCATTAAGGTAAAGCGGTTGTTGCCCAGTCGACGGTGATGCTAAAGACTCGGCTTACGCCGGCATGGCCCCGAACCCGTCCATCAAGAACAGCCTAAGAACCAGCTTGATGACATATCCCGGTTTGACTTCTGCCGCGTCAAAGACGTGGTGCTCGGCGAGCTCGCTGCAGTATGCATAGATGTCGCGGATAAGGTCCGCGCCCGAAAGCGTAAACATGTAGCCTGCGTCCGAAAGCGCATTGGGCGCGGCGGGCAACTTGGCCATGTGGCAGAACGTTTGCAGGTCGGGCGCCATAACATTCTGGTAGTCGAGGTGGCCGCTGGTATCCTGTGCGGCAAGCTCCAATTGGCGCACAAAATCCAGCGCCGCCGCTAACACAAAGCTCGGCGTAGGCGCATTGACGTCCTGAGTGGTCGCCACAAGCCTACCCGCCGCCTGCGTGACAAGCCAGGCGACCTCGCGCTGGCAGCGCACGGCCTTGCGTGTAACCGGCTTGATGGACGAAGAAGAAACGCTCCCCTTAGGCGTGTTCAAAGCAGCCATAAGACCCTCCCATGAACAATCCGGCCCAACAAGCCCGGATGAAACACGTGCTACATCAGTATACAGGGGAGTGGGGTAGCGGGGTACAAGCGCGCCAGCGGCAAACCGAGAGCATCAACGATGTGCCTCCGCTCTATTTGGACGATGGCACGTGGGTCATTAAGTATTCGGTTCAAGCGCCAGGCGCCGTTGGTTCTCGAGACCAAGACTATAACCGTAAAATGCTCAACTGCATGGAATGTGGCGTTCCGGTCGGAGTCATATTTGCAACCGAGGTGGGCTATAAGGTGCTCGGCCTTGCGTTTGTTGAGCGGTTCGAGCCCGAAAACGGATGGTTTGTTCTGCACGGTCCTGTTCATAAAGGCGGGCCGGACCCTCGTTTTGCACCCGACATGAGTTATCTGAAGCACATGCCCGTCGATATTGAGTTTGCCGGACAGGGTGCGACCGACGACGAAAAGGTCCGCTATGCGTTAAGGCGCGAGCGATTGGGGCAGCAATGGTTCCGCAAGCAGCTCGTTGCCGCCTATGATGGCCGTTGCGCGGTGTCGGACTGCGGCGTCAGCGAAGCTCTGGAGGCTGCACATATCGAGAATTACTCGGGACCCAAATCGCAGGTTGCCAGCAACGGCATTCTGCTTCGGCGCGATCTTCATTCCCTATTTGATGCTCACCTGATTTCGTTTGAGCCTGTTTGCGGCGAATATCGGCTGTGCGGATCGTACCTGCTGGATAAGACCGACTACGTTTCCTTTGCGGGTGCGACGCTAAGGCAGCCGAATGAGCGTCAGTGGCGACCCAATACGGTGTTTCTTGAGGCCCATCGCATTGAGTTCGATCGCTCGGAAAAGAAGCGTGAAAAGGCGGGGCTTCTGCCGTATTAGCGTATTTGGCTTTGGCATTCTTTGACGATCGTGTTGTTTGATCGGATCGCGTGGCGATGCAATCTCGCGCACGCCCGCCGGTGCATGCTCTTCCTGATTTGTATAGTGAGAGGGGAGCGTGTATGAGCTGGCGAGGCGATATTGCGATGGGGAAGTACGGAAAACTGCCGTGTGCCCTTATAGACAACAATATGTTTCCGAGCGTAGAGGTTGATTGCGGGTCGTTTGTCGTCACCTGCCCTTGCTGCGGCTCGCAAATACCGTGTCTCGACATTCGGTTCATCGATGCGCGCGACAGACTCAGCGACGAAGTGAGAAAACGGACAGGCGTTCATATGCCGGTGTATCCGGAGAAATGCCCTGTTTGTGGCCTCGATATCGTGTATGACGCCGGCGACGAGGGATAGGTGATGCGGAGGAGCTGGCTGTGAAGGCTTCTCCGTCTCTACAAATAAATCCCCTCACCGAGTTGCCTGTGGAACTCGGCGTGATGGTCGCGTGCCCAGGTAAAGAGCGCCTGGTCAAAGTCGGTACGCGCGGCCGGGACGCCAAAGACGCCGGCAACTTCGACGCGCACAAACTCCAGTGCCGGCAGCTTGTTGATGGCAGTGAGGGCAAATGGGGACGAGGGCTCCTCGAACAGATAGCGGCTGCCTTGCAGCGCGTCGCAACTGGTGCACGTGTTGCCGAGCGACGGGGCTTTGGAGGCTCGCGCGCCTACGGGCTTGTAGCCGCAGCGTTTATGAAGGTAGTCGCGGATCTCGCCTGGCACGCAGCCAAGAGCGGGCACGATGGCGAGTGCGTTGGCGTTGGCCGTGTCGATGGCAATGTGCCCGGCTTCGTTGGGCGCGTGCGCGATGACGATGCTCTCGTCGCTATCGGCTCGATAGGGAATGCCGAAGGCCGCGACCGAGGTCTCTTTGTGACACTTCCAGCACTCGCGCTTGCCCAGTACTAGATATATATACGGCGCTGAGGGGTCGGATCGGTCAACACCGGGCAGCCACTCGGCAAAGGGCTCGGGGTTGACGCCGCTGGGTACATACCAGATCTTCTTGGTCCGGTCCCATTTGGCGCCCAGCGCCTTGGCTTCTTCTTTGTGCGAAAAGGGGACATCGAGCTCGGTGCGCATGGCGGCTCCTTGGTGCTGCAGGTGCAAGTGGCTCAAGGATACCGCAGGGCACAGACATCGCGGCGTTTTGCTGAGAAGTTGCGGTGCGGACTGATTGGTTATGCCGATGGATAGATCGGCAAGTAGATGGTCGGCTTTTGGCTAGTTGGGCGGTTGGAACTGCCAGCGGATTTAGCGACATAAAACAAAACAGCCCAGAGGACATAGCCTCTGAGCTGCGAACATTTGGTGGGCGTTAGAAGATTTGAACTTCTGACCTCTTCCGTGTCAGGGAAGCGCTCTCCCCCTGAGCTAAACGCCCGATCAAGGGTGCGCAAGCGCGCAAGGGATAATATAACGGAGCCTGAACTCGGTGGCAAGAACATTTTTAAAAATCGCTTACATTGTGGAATTCGGGGGCTTTGCCATATCCATTTTAAAAGAGCCTGCTGCCGCGATTTGGCTGTCGCATAATGCAAGGCCATTGCGGTATCGAGCTATGGAAAGACGCCTGCGGAATTGTCCTACCGATAAGCGGACAAGCCTCCAGCTGGTGACTTCGCCGTGGTAAGGTAAGCCGAATTGTTTCCAGACTGTTTCGGGGGAGTGGAATGAGCAAAGAGTGTGTCGAGCAGGTCGAAGGCGCAGGGGCTTCGGTGCCGATGACCGATATATCGAACATTGATGTGCCCGAGGGCACCGACGAGCTCAGCCGTAGCACCCGCCGCGCCTGGCGCGACCGCCTGAACAGCGCTTCGACGCGCAAGATGATCACGGGCGTCTTGGCTACGCTGGTGGGCGGTTCGTTTTGGGGCTTCTCGGGCACCAGCGCGAGCTTTCTGTTCGATGCCTACCACGTCGACACCTTGTGGCTTATGAGCGTGCGTCAGATTCTCGCCGGTCTACTCTTTATGGCCGTGGTTGTCACGCGCGACCGCGACCGCCTGGTCAAGCTTTGGGCGACGCCCGCTGATCGCAAGCAGCTGCTGCTCTTTACCGCTTTTGGCCTGCTCTTTAACCAGTTTTGCTATCTTTCGGCCGTGCGCCTGACGAACGCCGGAACCGCGACGGTGCTCCAGTGCCTGCAGCTCGTTATCATCATGGGCTACACCTGCGCGATCGATCGCCGCATGCCGCGTACTCGCGAAGTCATCGGCATTGGCCTGGCTCTGGGTGGAACCTTTTTAATCGCCACCGGCGGCGACCCCACCAGCCTGAATATCTCGCCGCTTGGCCTGGCAGCAGGTCTTATGTGTGCGATCAGCGCCGCGTGTATGGCGGTGATTCCCGCCAAGATCCTGCCCGAATACGGCAGCCCCATCGTCACGGGCTCGGCAATGCTCACGGCGGGCGTGGTCTCGTGCGTCTTCGTGCAGCCCTGGGCGCATATGCCGGCGCTCGACGCTGCCGGCATCGAGGCGCTCGCGGTGTTTGTGGTCGTGGGCTCGTTTTTGGCGTACATGCTCTATATGCAGGGCGTTAAGGACATCGGCTCGGTGCGCGCGAGCCTCATCGGAACTGTGGAGCCGGTTTCGGCGACCATCACCAGCGCCGTTATGCTGGGCACGGTGTTTTTGCCGACCGACCTTATCGGCTTTGTCATGATCATCGTGATGATGTTCCTTACGGTGTAGCTAGCGCCGCCGCCAAGACAGAAAAGGTGTTGTGCCGCATTTTCGCCAATTGATGTCCGTGTCTGGAGTTTAGCTGTCGATGCTCAAAATGCCATAAACTAGCAACGTTATGGACTTTTTCATTGCGACTCAATTGCGAGGATTTCTTTATGGCTGGTAATCACTTTAAGGGCAGCGATAGCGGCCGTCCTGCAGTTCCGCCGCGTCCGAACGGGGCTGGTAAGGCCGGCACGCCGGGCGGCGCTGGACAGGGCGGTTCCGGTAAGCGCGTGTCCCCGGGCGAGACGGCGATGTTTACCGCTCTGTACGAGCAGTCTCAAAAGGCAAAAAAGACCGGCCGTGCAAAAGGGAATGTCTTTGCGGGCGGTGCAACCTCCGCGTCGCAGCCGAGCGGGGCTCCTTCGGTGCCTGCGAACAACGCAGGTGCTGCCAACGCCGCGAATGCTGCCGGCAACGTTAATGCCGGCAAGGCCGCCAACAATACTCCTTCTGCCGGTGGCGCGGGGCTTACGGGTAACCTTGGCACGATTTACACCGGCGCCTCCGAGACTGGCACGTTCGCCCGCCTGGATGATAGCGGTGCCGAGTTTGCGGGCTCGGGTTCCAAGGAAGATTATTACGATTTTGGCTTGAACTACGGTAGCGACGCTTCGTCGAGTTCGACCTCTGACGGTCTGATCCGTCATCGCCATCGCAAGAGCGAGCGCAAAAAGCGTCACACCGGCGCCATTATTGCCGCTGTAGTCGCGGTGCTTCTCGTTGCGCTTGGCGCAAGCGGCTTTATGCTGCTTAACTCGGCAAAGACCGTAAAGAGCGAAGCGAAGGAGGCTGTCGAGATCGTCGGTGGCCTTAAGGACAAGGTCACGTCGGGCGATTTTTCGACGCTGCCTGACGACGCGAAAAAGATCGATGAGCTCTGCGACAGCATGAAGGCGGAGACCTCGAGCCCGCTGTGGGCGGCGGCTTCGTTTATCCCGGTGTATGGCAGCGATATCAATGCGGCCCGCACCATGATTGACGCCCTGTCCGATGTCTCGAGCAATGCGCTGGTTCCCATGGCCGACAACCTCTCGCAGGCTACGCCCGGCAAGCTGTTCCAGGACGGCATGATTAACGTGTCCGCGCTGCAGGCGGTCGCCGATTCGCTTTCCAGCAGCTCGAAGGTGTTCAAGAGCGCCAACGAGAAGGTCCAGGGCATTGGCGATACTCATATTTCCCAGGTGACCGAGCTGGTCGATAAGGCCAAGGACGGCTTTGCCACCCTCAACGGTGCGGTTGACGCGGCGGAGAAGGTCGCCCCCGTCCTTCCCCAGATGCTCGGCGCCAACGGCCAGACGCGCAACTACCTTGTGTACGCCATGAACAACGTCGAGATTCGTGCCTGCGGCGGCTTTGGCGGTTCGCAGGGCCTGATTTCGGTCACCGACGGCCAGATGTCGATTGGCGAGTTTGTTCCCCGCATTGGACTCAGCGAGGATGAGGCAGTCGAGAGCGTCGACGAAGAGGATGAGGCGCTGTTCGGCAACCACAGCAACCTGTACAACTCGGGCAATACCTATTCGCCTGATTGGCCCCGCAACTCGCAGCGTGTCGCCGCGCTGTGGAAGTCCCAGTATGGGCAGGACGTTGATGGCGTCGTCGGCATCGATCCGGTGTTCTTGCAGTACCTGCTGGGCCTTGTCGGTAATGTCTCGCTGCCTGATGGTACGGTCGTCGACGGTACCAACGCGGCGAAGGTTCTCATGCACGATGTGTATTGGAACTATCCGGTCGAGGAATCGGACGGCATCTTTGCGGCTGTTGCCAGCGCCGCCTTCGACAAGATTCTCGGTGGCATCGGTGACGTCGACGTTACAAAGCTTGTCGGTGCATTCGAGCGCGGTGCCGAAGAGGGCCGCCTGATCGCGTGGATGAAAAACGATGACGAGCAGAACGCTATCAAGGAGATGAACATCGACGCCTCACTGCCCGATCCGGATGACCCGAGTGAAGATCCCGTTGCTGGTGTCTACTTTAACAACCTGAGCTTCTCCAAGCTCGACTGGTATCTGAACGCCGATACGCAGATTGGTCAGGGCGTGAAGAACGGCGACGGCGCTTGCTCGTATCGCATCACCGTTACCCTGACGAACATCATGACGCAGGAGGAGGCAGGTAAGCTGCCCGACTACGTAGCGGCCAGTGCGCCTGGGACCTCGCGTGACGATGAGCGCTTGTATGTATCACTGTTTGCGCCGACAGGCGGCAGCATTACCGATCTAACCGTCGAGGGGACTCAGTTTGGACTGTTCGCTGCCACTTGGCACGGAGTTCCCTGCTATTCAGGAACCGTTGACCTGCATGCTGGCGAGACGACGACGATCACGTATACGCTGACCACGTCGGCCGAGGCGGGGGACAAGCCGCTTACGCTGCGTCAGACCCCTACATGCCAGGCGGCTCGCGACAGCGCGTCGGCGTAGGGTTTTTCTGGTAGTGCAGATAATCGAGTACCATTTTGGGGCGGACAGGCAATCTGTCCGCCCCTATTTTGTAAGGAGAGCGCATGAAGTACTTTGGCACCGACGGCTTTCGCGGTGAGGCCAACGTTGGGCTGACGGTAGAGCACGCTTATAAGATCGGCCGCTTTGTGGGCTGGTATTACGGCGCCAACCGCGGGGCCAAGGCGCGCGTGATCGTGGGCAAGGACACGCGTCGCTCGAGCTATATGTTCGAGGCGGCGCTGGTGAGCGGCCTGGTCGCAAGCGGCGCGGACGCCTACATGCTGCACGTGATCCCGACGCCGGGCGTGGCGCATCAGACCGTGGAGGGCTGCTTCGATTGCGGCATCATGATCAGCGCGAGCCACAACCCGTTTTGCGATAACGGCATTAAGCTCGTCAACAGCGACGGCTTTAAGATGGACGAGGACGTGCTGGAGCTTATTGAGGACTACATCGATGGCAAGAGCGAGGTGCCGCTGGCAACGGGCAACCACATCGGCGCCACGGTGGACTACATGCAGGGTCGCAACCGCTACATTGCTTCGCTCATCGCCAGCGCGAACTTTTCGCTGCAGGGCGTCAAGATCGGCATCGATTGTGCCAACGGCTCGGCATCCTCGGTGGCCAAGCCGGTGTTCGACGCACTGGGCGCCGATGTGCGCGTGATCAATGCCGCGCCCGACGGCTTTAACATCAATGTCGACTGCGGCTCTACGCATATTGAGCGCCTGCAGCGCCACGTGGTGGAGCAGGGCCTGGATGTGGGCTTTGCCTACGATGGCGATGCCGACCGCTGCCTGGCCGTGGACGAGCGCGGCCGCGTGGTCGATGGCGACCAGATCCTGTACGTGTGCGGTGTGTACCTGAACAAGCACGGGCGTCTCTCGGGCGGTACCGTGGTGCCGACGATCGCCAGCAACTTTGGCCTGATCAAGTCGTTGGAGCTTGCCGGCCTGAGTGCCGTGACCAGCGGCGTGGGCGACCGTCACGTGTATGCCAAGATGCGCGAGGGCGGCTACAGCCTGGGCGGCGAGCAGACGGGCCATACGATCTTTGGCGATATCGAGCGCACGGGCGACGGCATTATGACCTCGCTGCGCGTGATGGAAGTGATTCGTGCCGAGCGTGAGACGCTCTCGCAGCTCACGGCTCCGTGCAAGCTGCTGCCGCAGGCGCAGGTGGCCGTGCACGTGGCGGACAAGGACGCCGCGCTCGAGAACATGGGCGTGCAGAACGCCATCGCCGAGGCCGAGGCGTCGCTGGCGGGCGAGGGCCGCGTGCTCGTACGCAAGAGCGGAACCGAGTCGGTTATCCGCGTGCTGGCCGAGGCGCCCGACCAAGCATCCGCCGATGCCGCCATGAAACGCATCGCCAACGCGCTGGAAGCTCTGTAAGGTAGTCATTGGGGACGTTCTTAAACGACTAGGTGGAAAGGGGGCGCCGCGGATTGGTTCCGCGGCGCCCCCTTTGCGTTGGCGTGTCGGTTATGCCTTACAGCTCGTAGAGCGTGGTGAACTTGTCCTGCAGGTAGCTGCAGTAATAGCGGGCATCGAACGCCATGCCGCAGGCGCCCTTGATGAGCTCCGGCGCGTCCTTGGCGCGGCCCCACTGCCAAATGTGCTCGCCCAGCCAGGCGCGGACGGGTGTCAGGTCGCCGCTCGCACAGGCGCCGTTGAGGTCGACACCGTCGCGGCACATGGCCGGCACAAACATGGCATCGTAGGCACTGCCCAGCGCATAGGTGGGGAAGTAGCCAAACGAGCCGCCGCTCCAGTGCGTATCCTGTAGACAGCCGTGCGTGTCGTCGGGAACGGGAATGCCCAGGTACTCATCCATGAAGCGGTTCCAAAGCGCGGGGATGTCCTTGGCCGTGGCCTCGCCGGCAAACAGCATGCGCTCGATCTCGTAGCGCACCATAACGTGCAGCGGATAGGTGAGCTCGTCGGCCTCGGTGCGGATCAACGACGGCTGCGCGATGTTCACGGCGCGGTAGAGCGTGTCCTCGTCGACGTCGCCGTAGACCTCGGGCGCGTGGCGGCGCAGCACCTCGAGCAGCGGTCCCATAAAGGCGCGGCTGCGACCCACGGTGTTCTCGAAAAAGCGGCTCTGGCTCTCGTGGATGCCCATGGAGGTGCCACCCTCCAGGCACGTGCGCGCATAGGCGGGGTTCACGCCCAGCTCGTACATGGTGTGACCGGCCTCGTGGATGATGCTGTAGACGTTGGAGATGCAATCGTTCTCGTAGATGTGTGTCGCGATGCGCGCGTCACCCACGGCAAAGCCCTCGCTAAACGGGTGTTCGGTAAAGGCAAGCGTGGTGTCGTTCAGGTTCAGGCCGACGAGCTTCATAAGGTCGAAGCTCATGGCGCGCTGGGCGGCCTCGGGCACGCGGGCGTGCAAAAAGTCGGCAGCGGGCTGCTGGCCGCGCTCGCCGATGGCGTGCACGAGCGGCACGACCGTCGCCTTGACCTCATCGCAAAACGCATCGAAGCTCTTGGCGGAAAGGCCGCGCTCGTACTGGTCGAGCCAAACATCGTATGGGTCGCGCTTGGGGTCCATGAGTTCGGCCTGATGCTTAAGTTGGGCGACGATTCTATCCACATAGGGCTCAAAACTCGCCCAGTCGTTGGCCGTCTTGGCCTTGTGCCACACGGCGTCGGCCTCGCAGGTGAGCTTGGTCCAGGCCTCGGCCTCCTCGGTAGGAATAACGCTTGCCTCGCGCTGGTCGCGGCCGAGCACGCGGATCTCGTCGAGCAGCTGCGGGTCGTCTACGTGTCCGCCTGCAACCGTCTCGCGCGCTAACGAGCGTACGAGCTCAACGGACTTCTCGCTGGTCAGTAGCTTGTGATGCTCGCCGGCAAGCGTGCCCATGGCGTCGGCGCGGGCGGCAGCACCGTTGGCAGGAGCAATCGTCGCTCCATCGAACTCGGCAATCTTGAGCAGGTACTCGCGAGTCCACAGCTTGCCCTCGAGCTTGCGGAATTTTTTGACGGCCTTATCGACCTTCATGCCTTTGGGCGTCTTGCCCGCTGCGGGCTTGGCCTTCTTATCGTGCTTCTTTTCCATACCATATCCTTGATCTCGCGAGCCGAACGCCACGGCTGGGCGCACGGCCAGTTTGCACAGCTACCTGCCTTGTACCCAGCACGAACAAAACGGAACGCGGCGATACGCCCACACAATGTGGTATCCTATAGCCCAATGCGTTGACGGAGAGGGTTTTGCCCGCCGCGTCGCCGGCAAGAGAGGGAAGGTCATGGGCTGCAAGCCTTCCTGCGGTGACAAGGGCCAAGCGTTCACTCCCGAGCAGCGACCTCAACGGGCACGCGGCCAGCGGCGGCGAAGCCCCAGTAGGGAAGCCGTGAGCCTCGCGACAAGGGGCAAAGAGTGGGCGCGGCGGGCCAGACATCCGCCGGGTCAAACAAGGTGGTACCGCGGAATTCAACCGTCCTTGGGCAATGCACATGCCCGAGGGCGGTTTTTTGTTACCGAACCGGGCCGCGTTTTCGCAACGTCAGACGGCGGCAGCCGCCTCGGCAAGCGGGGAGCGCGAGAGACGAAAGGGAAGACATGAGTCTGATTGATGATCTGGTCAAACTCGAGGAAGAGGCCAAGGAGCTCGTCGCGGGCGCCGACGACGCCGCAAAGCTCGAGGCCGCGCGCGTTGAGCTGCTCGGCCGCAAGGGCCGCATCACTGGCCTGATGCGCATGATGGGCAAGCTCGCCCCCGAGGATCGTCCCATGATGGGCAAGCGCGCCAACGAGATGCGCCAGCTGATTGAGGGCATGCTCGACGAGCGCACCACCGAGATGAAGGCCGCCGCCCTCAAGCACACACTCGAGCACGAGGCCGTCGATATCACGCTGCCGGGCATCCGTCCGCAGATCGGTCACCAGCACCTGATCAAGCAGATCATCGAGGAGGCCGAGGACATCTTCTGCGGCATCGGCTACACCGTCGAGTCCGGTCCCATGGTCGACACCTCCTACTACAACTTCACCGCGCTCAACGCCCCCATGGATCACCCGAGCCGCTCGGCCCGCGACACCTTCTACGTGGTCGACAACAACCCCGGCAGCGTCGCACACCCCGAGGCTCACGCCCACGGCGAGTCCGACGTGCTGCTGCGCACCCAGACCTCGGGCGTGCAGATCCACACCATGGAGTCGCAGAAGCCGCCCATCTACATGATCTGCCCGGGCACCGTCTATCGTCCCGACACGGCCGACGCCTGCCACCTGCCGCAGTTCAACCAGATCGAGGGCCTGGTCGTCGACGAGGGCATCACCTTTGGCGATCTTAAGGGCACGCTCGACTACTTTGTTAAGTGCATGTTTGGCGAGGACCGCAAGACGCGTTACCGCCCGCACTTCTTCCCCTTCACTGAGCCTTCCTGCGAGGTGGACGTGAGCTGCCATGTGTGCGGCGGCAAGGGCTGCAACTTCTGCAAACACAGCGGCTGGATCGAGATCCTGGGCTGCGGCATGGTCGACCCCAACGTCCTGATCAACTGCGGTATCGACCCCGAGAAGTACACCGGCTTCGCCTTTGGTATTGGCGCCGAGCGCGTCGCGGCCCTGCGCTACGACCTGCCGGACCTCAGAACCCTGATGACAGGCGATATGCGTTTCCTGAACCAATTTTAGGCTTGCCCAGGCACCCCATCTTGGCGTTCAACCGTCGCTCGCGTACCTTTAGTACGCGTCGCTCCTCTTTCACGCCAACCTGGGGCACCTGGACAACCCTAAGGCGAACGTCTTCATTTGATATTTCCTCCCTATGCGGAGATTAAGAATTAGGAGAGCTACATGCGCGTTTCTTACGACTGGCTCAAGACCATGATCGATATTCCGGAGGATCCCAAGACCCTTTCGGACGAATATATCCGTACCGGCACCGAGGTCGAGGCGATCGACACCGTGGGCGAGTCCTTCGACCACGTGGTGACCGCCAAGGTGCTCACCAAGATCCCGCACCCCGATAGCGACCACATGTATGTGTGCTCGGTCGATGTGGGCGACAAGAATCTCGACGCCGACGGCAATCCCGCTCCGCTGCAGATCGTCTGCGGCGCGCAGAACTTCGAGGCCGGCGACCACATCGTCACGGCCATGATCGGCGCTGTCCTGCCCGGCGACGTCAAGATCAAGAAGAGCAAGCTTCGCGGCGTCGTGTCCATGGGCATGAACTGCTCCGCGCGCGAGCTCGGCTTGGGCGGCGACCACTCCGGCATCATGATCCTGCCCGAGGATACGCCCTGCGGCATGCCGTTTGCCGAGTACGTGGGCTCGAGCGACACCGTGCTCGACTGCGAGATCACGCCCAACCGTCCCGATTGCCTGTCCATGATCGGCATGGCCCGCGAGACCGGCGCCATCTTCGACCGCGATTTCCACGTTGAGCTGCCCGCCATCAAGGCCGAGACCGGCCGCGCGACCGACGACGAGCTTTCGGTCGAGATTGCCGACGAGGGCCTGTGCGACCGCTACGTTGCCCGCATCGTGCGCAACGTCAAGGTCGGCCCGTCGCCCGACTGGATGGTCAAGCGCCTTAACGCCTTGGGCGTGCGCCCGCACAACAACATCGTCGACATCACCAACTATGTGATGATGCTCACCGGTCAGCCGCTGCACGCCTTTGACCTGGACACCTTTGCCGAGCGCGATGGCCACCGTCGTGTGGTGGTTCGCGCCGCCCAGCAGGACGAGAAGTTCACGACGCTCGACGGCGAGGAGCGCGTGCTCGACGCCGGTATGGGCCTCATCACCGACGGCGAGCGTCCCGTGGCGTTGGCCGGCGTTATGGGCGGCATGGATTCCGAGATCGAGGACGACACCGTCGACGTGATGGTCGAGAGCGCCTGCTTCAACGCCGGTCGCACCTCGCACACCAGCCGCGACCTGTCGCTGATCTCCGACGCCTCCATTCGCTTTGAGCGCCAGGTCGACGAGACCGGCTGCGTGGATGTCGCCAACGTTACCTGCGCGCTCATCGAGCAGATCGCCGGCGGCGAGGTCGCCCCCGGCTATGTGGACGTGTTCCCCGCGCCCAAGACCATCGACAGCATCAAGCTGCGCTTGGCCCGCGTGCACGCCATCTGCGGCGCCGACATCGAGCCCGACTTTATCGAGCGCTCGCTCACCCGCCTGGGCTGCACCGTCGAGCGCGACGGCGAGGACTTTATGGTCACCCCGCCGAGCTTCCGTCCCGACCTGCCGCGCGAGATTGACCTGATCGAGGAGGTCCTGCGCCTGTGGGGCATGGGTCGCGTCACGGCGACCATCCCGGCTGCCAAGAACCACATCGGCGGTCTGACGCGCGAGCAGAAGCTTACCCGCAAGGTCGGCGAGATCCTGCGCGCCTGTGGCCTCAACGAGACCACGACCTTTGGCTTTGCCGCCCCGGGCGACCTGGAGAAGATCGGCATGTCCACCGAGGGCCGCGGCTGCCCCGTGGTGCTCATGAACCCGCTGGTGGCCGAGCAGACCGAGATGCGCCGCTCGCTGCTGCCGGGCCTGCTGCAGTCTGTGGCCTATAACGAGGCCCACGGCACGCCCAACGTGCACCTGTACGAGGTCGGCAGCCTGTTCCACGGCCGCGAGAACGCCAGCCTACCCAAGGAGACCAAGTCCGTGGCGGGTGTGCTCTCGGGCCAGTGGAGCGAGCAGTCTTGGAGCATGAAGTACCGTAAGCTGCGTTTCTTCTTTGGCAAGGGCATCGTCGAGGAGCTGCTCGCCCAGCTGCGCATCGAGAAGGTTCGCTTCCGTCCCGTCGAGGGCGAGGGCTATGCCTTCCTGCAGCCGGGTCGCGCCGCCGAGGTCCTGTCCGGCGGCACCGTGCTGGGCTGGGTCGGCGAGATTCACCCCGAGGCGCGCGAGGCGATGGGCATCGATGAGGTCGTCGTTGCCTTTGAGCTCGATCTGGACAAGCTGATCAAGGGCGCTCGCAACCAGGAGAACTACCGCGAGTTCTCGCAGTATCCGGCTGTTGAGCACGACCTGGCTATCGTGGTCGATAACTCCGTGACCTGCGAGGATCTTGAGCGCCGCATTACCAGCGCCGGTGGCAAGCTGCTCGAGGGCGTGCGCCTGTTCGACGTCTACCGCGACCCGGTCCGCGTGGGCGTGGGCAAGAAGTCCATGGCCTTTGCGCTTACGTATCGCTCCGACGACCACACACTCACCAGCGAAGAGGTCGAAAAAGCACACCAGAAGATCGTCACCAAGGTGTGCAAGGGCGTAAACGGCGAGGTCCGCGGATAGGTCCTGCACTGGGATATGGGTCGGCGGTGGCTGCCGCCGAGTCCTACGTGACCGCTATGCTCGGTATGAGGCACCGTTGAGCCTGTATATATGACACGCGCATTACATAACGGCGTGCTGCTTTGTCGGCAGTGCGCCGTTTTGCTATGATAGCCCGCGTCGTGTTACGAATTTGACAATACGTAACACTGTCAAGGTGATTTAAGCGGCGTTGCAATTCTGTGCGCCGACAACCGGGAGGCGTACATGCACATTCCAGATAACTATCTGTCCCCGCAGACCGATGCCGTCATGGCGGTGGCGATGGTGCCCGTTTGGGTTCACTGCATCAAGAAGGTGCGTGCCACGCTCGATCGCGAGCATATGGCGTTCCTGGGCATCTGCGCCGCATTCTCCTTCTTGCTCATGATGTTCAACGTGCCGCTGCCCGGCGGCACCACAGGTCACGCCGTCGGCGGCGCGCTCATCGCGCTGCTGCTGGGCCCCGAGGCCGCGGCTATCGCTGTCTCGGTCGCGCTGGCGCTGCAGGCGCTGCTATTTGGCGACGGCGGCGTTCTGTCGTTTGGCGCCAACTGCTTTAACATGGCCTTTGTGCTGCCGTTTGTCGCTGCTATCGTGTTTCGTGCGCTCAACAGCCGTCTGCACGACAAGAGCTGGGGCACTTCGGTTTCTGCCATCGTGAGCGGCTGGGTTGGCCTGTGCCTGGCGGCCCTGTGCGCGGCGGTCGAGTTCGGTATTCAGCCGATGCTCTTCACCAACGCTTCGGGCGCTCCGCTGTACTGCCCCTTCCCGCTGTCCGTGGCTATTCCGGCCATGTTGATCCCGCATATGCTGGTTGCCGGTGTGATCGAGGGCGTGGCGACGGCCGCCATCTACGGTTTCATTAAGAAGACGGCGCCGAGCATTATCGTCGGGCCCGAGGCCGTCGATGGCCAGCTTGCTGCCGAGGGCGCTGCTGCCAAGAAGACCTCGCTGGTCCCCACGCTCATTTTGGTCGCCGTGCTCGTGGTGGCCACGCCGCTGGGCTTGCTTGCCACCGGTGACGCCTGGGGTGAGTGGGACGCCGAGGGCGCCGCGACCGCCGTTCAGGAGGCTGGCGACGACAGCCTGCAGGCTTCGGTCGGCCTCGATACCCCGACCTTTGCCGACGCGCTGCCCACGGGTGATTACCTGCAGGCTTATTCCGAGGAGCAGGGTCTTGGCTTTGCCGGTCAGGCTGCCATGTATATCCTGTCCGGCGTGATTGGCGTGGCGGTGCTCACCATCGCATTCCGTCTGATCTCGCTGACGGTCAAGGAAAGCGGTGCTCATGGCAATAGCCGAGCTGCCTAGCTGGCTTGCGACCGAGCAGCGTTACGAGCCCGCGGGGGCTCGGCATCGTGTGATGCAAAAGAATGTCCTGCACCTGGCGAGCCTGCTTGAGCGGGTTCGCCTGGGTGGAGGCGCGCACGAGGGCGGGTCGATGGTCGACCGCGCCCTTTCTTGCGTTTCGGCTCCGGTGCGCCTGGTGGGGATGTTCGTCTGCGTCCTGTGCGTGTGCCTGACGCAGAGTCCGCTGTACCTGATGCTGATGGCGGCAATCGCGTTGGTGCTGGTCGCGGTGCGCCCCGCACGCGGGCTGCGTGCGACCTTTGTACCGGCGCTCGGCGCCACGGGGCTTGCCGTGGTTCTGGCACTGCCTGCCCTGCTGCTGGGCGCGTCTGCCACGGGCGCCATGCTCAAGATCGCGCTCAAGACGTTTATTAATGTGTCGCTGGTGCTGGGTGTTTCGTGGACGCTTACCTGGAGCCGCATGTCGGCGGCGCTCAAAATGCTGCACCTGCCCGACGAGGTTATCTTTACGTTTGATATGGCACTCAAGCATATCGAGGTGCTGGGACGCACGGCGCACGATCTGTGCGAATCGGTCATGCTGCGCAGCGTCGGTTCCGCGCCCGCGGGTTTTTCGCGTACCGACTCGCTGGCGGGTATCATGGGCATGACGTTTATCAAGGCGATGGAATGCAGCCGCGCGATGGACGAGGCCATGCTGTGCCGCGGCTTCGCCGGCGTGTATCCGGCGCCTGCACGGAGCGGCTTTGGCTGGCGCGATGCGGTTTACGCGGCCGGCGTTGCGTTACTCGCCGTGTTGTGCGCGGTGCTGTAGCGCGGACGGTCGAACCGTCGATGTGAGTAGGGAAGGGCGACGTTTTGGCAAACGATACGAATAACGCGATGGGTGCGAGCGGTGCTGCCGGCACCGAGGTCACGCCGATCATCGAGTTTCGCGACGTGCTGTTTTCCTATGCGGGTCATACGGTGATCGACGGCATTTCATTGCAGGTGAACCGTGGGGAGCTCGTTGCTCTGCTCGGTCCCAACGGCTGCGGCAAGACGACGATCATGCGCCTTATCAACGGCCTTGAACTTGTGGACGCGGGTGCGTATCTGTTTGACGGGCATGCGGTCGATGCGGCATATCTCAAGGATTCCGCGACGGCCCAGCGGTTCCATCAGCGCGTGGGCTTTGTGTTCCAGAATGCCGATGCGCAGCTCTTTTGCGCCACGGTGGGCGAGGAGGTCGCGTTTGGCCCGGCTCAAATGGGGCTGCCGGCAGACGAGCTCGAGCGTCGCGTCCGCGACGCCATGGAGCTGTTCCAGGTTGCCGATCTGGTCGATGCCTCGCCCTATCAGCTTTCGGGCGGGCAAAAGAAGCGCGTGGCGCTGGCTGCCGTCGTGTCGATGAACCCGGATATCCTGGTGCTCGACGAGCCTACCAACGGACTTGACGAGGACTCTTGCGACATCGTGGTCAACTTTCTACTGGCCTATGTTGCTGCCGGTAAGACGGTCTTGATGAGCACGCACCATCAGGATTTGGTACGACGCCTGGGTGCCCGTGCAATCTTTATCGATCGATATCACCATGTGGTCGAGGCGCCGGTATCGTCGTATGGAACCGAGAGCGGCGTTGTGGAATAGTTGCTGCGTGGAGCGTGCGTAGCCGCCCGCGCGGCTTTGCCGTGATGGTATAGTTATCCAGGTTTTTATGGGGGTGGCTATGCCAAGCTGGAACATTCATATCGCTCAGACGGAGCGTTTGCTGGAGCGCACCGGTGCGCTTGCCAATAGCGTGCGCGACCGCAATGCCTTTTTGTTTGGCTGCGTGGTTCCGGATATCTTCGTGGGCTATATGGTCCCTGGCATCGCCGATCCCATCCCGTACCGCATTACGCACTTTGCAAAGCCCGAGCCTATCCCTAAGCCTCGTGAGCATGAGTTCTGGGATACCTATGTGGCACCGTTGCTTAAAAGTTCGCCCACCGGTGCGCCAGCTGCCGCGACCTCGATTGTCGAGGAGCGCGAGCGACTCAATCGGGTGCATTATCCCCAACGTTACAAGGACGCCGAGCCGGTCGCCGGTCCCGGTGCTAGCGAGCTTTCGCTCGCGCCCGATGACGTGGCGCAGTCGCTGCTCGATCTGACGCTGGGCGTTTGGTCGCATCTGGTGGCCGATACCGTATGGAATACGCGTGTGAATCAGTACCTGGAGGCGCACGGCGGCAAGCCGTGCGAGGAATTCCGCATTAAAAAGCAAGGCGACTTTGACTGGTTTGGCAAGACACTCGGCATCGTTTCGATACCGCGCGCGACCGATCGCCTGTATACTGCGGCGACCCGTTTTGGTCAGTATCCCATCCATAAGGAGTATGTGCTCAAGACCATCGGCGTTATGCACGAGATTGTACGCGAAAACCCCGGCGAGTCCGATCATCCGCCGTATCGCCTGCTAACCGAGGAGTTTTTCGATACAACGTTTACCGAGGTCATCGAGCTAACCGAGGCGGGATTTGCGGCTCGCGTCGAATCGCCCGATATGCCTGCGCTTCCCCTGATTGCTAGCTGCTAGCTGGCCGGCTTGGCGGTGAATAGCTCAACCCAATTGACAAGTAGCTCTTGCCGCAGGGTGACTTCGGCGGCGCGCTCCTGTTTGGTCTTTGGGGTGTAGGAAAGTCCAGCCTTTTTATGGATGAGCTCGGCTATGTGGTCGAAGCTCTTCTTATCCTTAATCTGGCCAAAGGTAATTTGGATGACGTCGTAGCCCATGCTTGTGAGCGCGGTGGCGCGCTCGGCATCGGAGAGGCTCGCGGCTTCGCTGTCGTGGGCGGAGCGGCCTTGGCATTCAAGGATGACACCCATGCTGTCGGTGGCGCTTTCGATGAGGATATCGGCGTAGCAGCAGGTTTTGTCATACAGCGAGCGCGCGGCGTCGCTGAGTGGGATGCGCACGTTGTTTGCGATGTTGATGCCCATGCCGCCCTCGTCGCGGGGGAGCGAGATAAGCATGGAGGTCTGTACTTCGAAGGGCGAGGCGGTCTGTCCTGTCATGCGTTCGGCGGCCCAGCGGAGCTGCTTAACACCGCGCAGGCCTGCGGCCTGCTTGGCGAACGCGGCGATATCCGCTGCGGAAAGAAGCGGCGTGCGCTTCCACAGGTTGGTATCCTTGCCGTTGACGTCGATAACCCGCTCCCAGCCGCAGTTGGGTGGAATGAGCTTAAGCGAAATAGCTTCATCAAGTTGCCGTTGCGCTCGTTTGCAGGGTGTATACACAGCAAACGAGCTGCACATCTCATAACACGCCATAAGCAGCTGGTTGCGTGAGACCTGCGTAGCAAGGTTGAGCAGTGTGAACTCGGGCGATGTGACATCAAACCCATGCTCGGTTTGCCTAAACGACCCGGGAGGCGGCTCTTGGGTCAGGAGGTGCGATTTAAACAGGCTTCGCGACCCGGATTGTGCCCGAGTGAATACAATCCTGTGAAGCGGTGCGTGAAGCAGGTCTTTTACAACTGCATGACTTCCGAGGCCGCAACATCTGCGATCCATATTGCCAAGGCTAATGGCAGGGTAAAGGCCTAATATCTGTGGTGGGATACGGTGATAGTAAAAAGCGGATTGACCGCATAGCGTCAGGTCCATGACGTCCTCCTGGTCGAAATATGCTTTTGGACCGTGCGATGCCAGTGTCAATTCGGAAGTATGCGGCAAAATCTAAACCTTGTGAGCAGACCTGGCTTTTGAGGCTAGTTTATCAGGCATTTTGTTGCGAAAAAACGGGGTGTGCTCGGAGGTATCAGAATTTGCCGCATACTTCCGAAAAGCAGGTCAATCCGGCTCTTGCTAAAACGATTTAGCAGCGTCGGTTAAGGTGTGGGTTTGCCACCGGGCGAACACTTTTAGCGCTTGGGACTTTATTCATTGGGTCTCGAAGGGTGGATTTCGCGCTTTTGGTAAAGAAATGAGTGTGTGTTTTGCCGTGCGCCGGCATTGGCACAGAAAAAGGGCCCGGAAGGCTTCGCCTTCCGGGCCCTTTGCGATGCAAGTGTGCTTGCAAGTACGACTTAGCGCACCTGAGCGACGTAAGCGACGTTGGTCGAGGAGACCTTGTCCTCGAGCTGGACGCTCATGCGGGGATCGCCAGCGGTGGCGACGGTCAGGTCGCCGGCCTCGACGTAGCCGAGCTCCTTAGCGGTCTCGATCGCCTTGACGATCGTGCCGTTGACGGTGCCCTGGGTAATCTCGGCCTGGTGCGGGATAACGCCCCAGTACATGATCATCTGCTGGACGGCCCACTCGTGGCGGGAGAACGCGCAGATCGGCATGTTGGGACGGAAGTGCGAGATCAGGCGAGCAGTACGGCCGGTGGTCGTCGGCACGGTGATGCACTTGGCGCCAACGGTGGTGGCCATGTTCACAGCGGACATACCCACAACGTTGTTGACAACGCGGGTGCCGTGAGCGTCAGCCGGAACCTCGAGCGGAGCGTGAGCCGGGAGGTACTTCTCGGTCTCGAGAGCAATGCTGGCCTGCATCTTGACGGCCTCGACCGGGTACTTACCGGCAGCGGACTCGCCGGACAGCATAACGGCGTCGGTGCCGTCGTAAATGGCGTTAGCAACGTCGGCAACCTCGGCGCGCGTCGGGCGCGGGTTCTGCTGCATGGAGTCGAGCATCTGCGTAGCGGTGATAACGGTCTTGTAGGCCGCGTTGCACTTGGCGATGATCTCCTTCTGGATGTGCGGAACGAGCTCGGGCTTGATCTCGATGCCCAGGTCGCCACGGGCGACCATGATGCCGTCGGAAGCCTCGAGGATCTCGTCGAAGTTCTCGACGCCCAGGGCGCACTCGATCTTCGGGAAGATCGTCACGTGCTCGCCGCCGTTCTCGCGGCAAAGCTCGCGGATGCCGCGGACGGACTCGCCGTCGCGGATGAAGGAAGCGGCGATGTAGTCGATGTTCTCGGTCAGGCCAAAGAGGATGTCCTGACGATCGCGCTCGGTGATGGCGGGCAGCGAGATGTTGACGTTGGGCATGTTGACGCCCTTGCGCTCGCCGATCAGGCCGTCGTTCTTAACGACGCAGGTCATGTCCTGACCGTCGACGGACTCGACCTCGAGGGCAACCAGGCCGTCGTCGATCAGGATAAGGGAGCCCTTCTCGACCTCGGAGGGCAGAGCCAGGTAGTCGAGGGAGATGTGCTCAGAGGTGCCGTGGAAATCCTCGGTCGTGGGCTGAGCGGTGACGACGATCTTGTCGCCGGTCTTGACGGCAACCTTCTTGCCGTCGACCAGAAGGCCGGTGCGGACCTCGGGGCCCTTGGTGTCGAGCAGGATGCCGACGGGCATACCGAGCTCCTTGGAAATACGACGGACGCGCTCGATGCGACCGTGGTGCTCGTCGTAGGAGCCGTGCGAGAAGTTAAAACGGGCGACGTTCATGCCCGCCTTGATCATCTCGCGGATGGTCTCGTCGCTATCGCAGGCGGGACCCATGGTGCATACAATCTTGGTGCGCTTGTACATTCAGACCTCCATCTGACATCGTCTTGCGCTGATAGATAAACCATAAGAAATAAAACCGAGTTGATTATAACGAAATGGCGTCCGAATACCCCAAAAAATCGACCGTATGCCGAATTAGAAGTTCATTTTTTGCG
This sequence comes from Collinsella sp., assembly GCA_048373195.1. Taxonomy (GTDB): domain Bacteria; phylum Actinomycetota; class Coriobacteriia; order Coriobacteriales; family Coriobacteriaceae; genus Collinsella. Next base: position 14,976 of record DBGDZK010000176.1, on the reverse strand, counting down.
GAAAAACGGTATATGCAAAAACTTTACCAACCGTTCTAACCGCTGCTATCTGGGCGATATTTCAATTTGATGATGCGCCGAAGAAAAAACGTTTTATCAGTATTGAGCATCACACGGTCTGCACCGTTGCTTATGGACCATATTTCCAAATGGATTGTTTTGGCTAGACGCGTTGCTTTGGGGTACCATAGCTCCACTATCAACTGCCGCTCAGCACGGCAGCCTTGATGAGCCCTTGCCCTTCTCCTGGGAATTATGATCGGGCATCAATCTGCTGAGTGGCCCGAATCCCAGGAGGGGACTCTATATGCAAAAGGAATACCTGTCCGCCGCGGCGGAGGTGCTCAGCGACCAAGGTGTCGATGAGAACCTCGGCCTGAGCGACGACGAGGCGTCGTCGCGCCTCGCTAAGACAGGCCCTAACAAGCTCGAGGAAGCCGAGAAGACGCCGCTGTGGAAGCGCTTCTTTGAGCAGATGGCCGACCCCATGGTCATCATGCTGATCGTTGCCGCCGTCATCAGCGCGCTCACGGGCATGGTCAAGGGCGAGGCGGACTTTGCCGATGTCGCCATCATCATGTTCGTCGTTATCGTCAACTCGGTGCTGGGCGTGGTCCAGGAGGCTAAAAGCGAGGAGGCTCTCGAGGCCCTGCAGGAGATGAGCGCGGCGCAGTCCAAGGTGCTGCGCGACGGCAAGCTCGTGCACCTGCCGAGCGCCGAGCTCGTGCCCGGTGACGTGATCATGCTCGAGGCGGGCGACTCCGTCCCGGCCGACTGCCGCGTGCTCGAGAGCGCCACGATGAAGATCGAGGAGGCCGCCCTTACCGGCGAGTCCGTGCCCGTCGAGAAGCATGCCAACGTGATCGAGCTCGCCGCCGGCACCGACGACGTGCCGCTCGGCGACCGCAAGAACATGTGCTACATGGGCTCCACCGTGGTGTACGGCCGTGGCCGCGCCGTCGTAGTCGGTACCGGTATGAACACCGAGATGGGTAAGATCGCCGGCGCCCTGGCCGAGGCCAAGGAAGAGCTCACGCCGCTGCAGGTGAAGCTTGCCGAGCTCAGCCGCATCCTCACTATCATGGTTATCGTCATCTGCGTCGTTATCTTTGGCGTCGACATCATCCGCCACGGCGTGGGCAACGTTCTCACCGACCCGACCGCGCTGCTCGATACCTTTATGGTCGCTGTCTCGCTTGCCGTCGCCGCCATCCCTGAGGGTCTGGTTGCCGTCGTGACTATCGTGCTTTCGCTCGGCGTGACCAAAATGGCCAAGCGCCAGGCGATTATCCGCAAGCTCTCTGCCGTCGAGACCCTTGGCTGCACGCAGACCATCTGCTCCGACAAGACCGGTACCCTTACCCAAAACAAGATGACCGTCGTCAAGCACGAGCTCGCTGCGCCTAAGGAGAAGTTCCTGGCCGGTATGGCGCTGTGCTCCGATGCCCAGTGGGACGAGGACCTGGGCGAGGCCGTTGGTGAGCCGACTGAGTGCGCGCTCGTCAACGATGCCGGCAAGGCTGGTCTTACTGGCCTGACTGCCGAGCACCCGCGCGTGGGCGAGGCCCCGTTCGACTCGGGCCGTAAGATGATGTCCGTGGTCGTCGAGACCCTGGACGGCGAGTATGAGCAGTACACCAAGGGCGCGCCCGACGTGGTGATCGGCCTGTGCACCCATATCTACGACGGCGACAGGGTCGTTCCGCTGACCGAGGAACGTCGTGCCGAGCTCGTGGCCGCCAACAAGGCAATGGCCGACGAGGCCCTGCGCGTGCTGGCGCTGGCAAGCCGCACCTACACCGAGGTCCCGGCCGACTGCAGTCCCGCCGCGCTCGAGCATGACCTGGTCTTCTGCGGCCTGTCCGGCATGATTGACCCGGTTCGTCCCGAGGTCGCCGACGCCATCCGCGAGGCGCACGATGCCGGTATCCGCACCGTCATGATCACGGGCGACCACATCGACACCGCCGTGGCCATCGCCAAGCAGCTGGGCATCGTCACCGATCGCAGCCATGCCATCACCGGTGCCGACCTCGATCGCATGAGCGACGAGGAACTCGACGCGCACATCGAGGACTACGGCGTGTACGCCCGCGTCCAGCCCGAGCACAAGACACGCATCGTCGAGGCTTGGAAGTCGCGCGACCAGATCGTGGCCATGACGGGCGACGGCGTCAACGACGCCCCGTCCATCAAGCGCGCCGACATCGGCGTCGGTATGGGCATCACCGGCACCGACGTCACCAAGAACGTTGCCGACATGGTGCTTGCCGACGACAACTTCGCCACCATCATCGGTGCCTGCGAAGAGGGCCGTCGCATCTACGACAACATCCGCAAGGTCATCCAGTTCCTGCTTTCGGCCAACCTTGCTGAGGTGTTCTCGGTGTTTATCGCCACGCTCATCGGCTTTACCATCTTCCAGCCGGTGCAGCTGCTGTGGGTGAACCTGGTCACTGACTGTTTCCCCGCGCTCGCGCTGGGCATGGAGGATGCCGAGGGCGACATCATGAAGCGCAAGCCGCGCAACGCCAAGGACGGCGTCTTTGCCGGACATATGGGTCTGGACTGCGTGGTCCAGGGCCTGATCATCACCGTGCTGGTGCTGGCGAGCTTCTTTGTGGGCGTGTACTTTGACATGGGCTACATCCACATCGCCGATATGATCGCCGGCAATGCCGACGAGGAAGGCGTGATGATGGCGTTCATCACGCTCAACATGGTCGAGATTTTCCACTGCTTCAATATGCGCAGCCGTCGTGCGTCGCTGTTCACCATGAAGAAGCAGAACAAGTGGCTGTGGGCTTCCGCCGCGCTGGCACTGGTGCTGACGGTGATCGTGACCGTGCAGCCGACGCTTGCCGAGATGTTCTTCGGCCCTGTGACGCTTGAGCTCAAGGGCGTTCTTGCCGCTTTGGGCCTGGCCTTCCTGATCATCCCGCTGATGGAGATCTACAAGGCGATCATGCGCGCGGTCGAGAAAGAGTAGGTCGAAAGGCCATCCTTCCCACCGGCCCGACCGCCTGCGGGGTTTCTTCTTCGCTGGTCCTCGCGCTTCGCGCTGCGGGATCGCTCAGAAGAAATCCCTCCCGGCGGTCGGGCCTTCGGATAACCTCTCGGGACCATAAGCTGAGGGAAAGTGTGTGAGTCGGTCGAGCAATTGCTCGACCGACTCTTTTTTGTGGGTAAAATACCTGCTCAGTTGTGATTTGTGGTGCTGGGAGGCGCTTGTGGGCAAGGCGAAGGCTAAAGCGAAGAAAAAGACGACGGGGGCGCGGGCTAAGCGTGACCGTCGTCGGAAGCTCGCGACCGAAGCGCCCGTGTCTGCCGAGGAGTTGTTGGCGAGCGTACCGGGGCTCGATGCGCTGCAGGATGTTCCGGCGTTTGATGACCTGCCGGTCGATGAAGCCCAGCAGACTGCCTTTGATGATTTCTGCGCACATGCCGAGGAGCCCGAGCAGATGCAGCTTGGCGCCGTGGTGCGCTTGGATCGCGGGTTTCCGCTGGTGGCGACTGCCAACGATACCTTCCGCGCCGAGCATGCCGTGGGGTTTGCCAAGTCGCGCGGCGAGGACGAGGTCCTGCTGCCTGCCGTGGGCGACCGTGTGGCGGTGCGCCGCGCTCCCGGGCACGATATGGGCGTGATTGAGTGCGTGCTGCCGCGCCGTACGAGCTTTGAGCGTTGGCGCGGCCGTGCCCGCGGAGAGCGCCAGGTGCTCTGCTCCAACGTGGATAGCGTGCTAATCGTGCAGGCGCTCGGTGCCGGCGAGGTACTGCTCGACCGCGTGGCGCGTTCGCTGGTGTTGGCGCTCGACTGCGATGCCGAGCCGGTGGTAGTGCTCACCAAAGCTGACCGTTGCGATGCCGAGGAGCTCGAGCGCGATCTGGACCGCGTGCGCTGCCTGGTGGGTCCGGACGTGCGCGTAATCGTGACGTCCTCTGCCGAGGGCCGCGGCCTGGACGAGGTACGCGCCTGCGTGCCCGCCGGGAGCTGTGCCATGATTTTGGGCGAATCGGGTGCCGGCAAGTCGACGCTGCTCAATGCGCTGCTGGGCCACGATGCGTTGGCGACCGGCGGTGTGCGCGAACGCGACGACCAGGGCCGTCACACTACCGTCGCGCGCGTGATGGTGGCGCTACCGGGCGACGCCGGCGTGATCGCCGATGCCCCGGGCCTACGCAGCCTACTGCTCGTGGGTCACGAGCGGGGTCTGGCGCGCGCCTTCCCCGAGATTGTCGAGGCATCGCGTGCGTGCCGGTTTGGCGATTGCACGCATACCCATGAGCCGGGTTGTGCCGTTCGCGAGGCCGAGGACGCCGGGCAGATCGACAGCCTGCGTTTGGAAACGTTCCAAAACTTGGCGTCATCCATGCGCGTGAGTGCTCAAATGCTCGATCCCGATGTCCATCTGTAATTGATTTTTCCTATGACAGCCGTCTCCCAACTGTTCGGGAGACGGCTTTTTTGCTGCGGAAAAGCCTCGAAACATGCAGTTTGCTGACGTACTGACCAAAACCTTGCCACGAGCTTGACGGGCTGGTCAGCTTTTGGTCAGCGATTGGTTTGACATCGAAAACCAAGATCGCGATTGCGCCGCTTTGCACTCTGACCGCCCAGACAATGGTGGTACGGGCATTCGCCCGGCACTGCCATGAGAGGAGCGGCCGTGAACAAGAGCAAGCGCATCGCCATCAGTCTGGTCGCGGGCGTGCTCGCTGCTCTGCTCTGCATGGTTTACGGCTCGTCGATCCGCTCGCAAGCCGAACAGGTCCAGGCTGAGATCTTGGCCAAGTACGGTGGCGATCGCGTCGAGGTATGCGTCGCGGCGCGCGATATCGATGTGGGCGAGACCCTCGATGAGACCAATGTCATAACTCAGGAATGGCTGGCGAGTCTGTTGCCGCGCGATGCGGTGACCGAGCTGCGCCAGGTGCGCGGCGACGTGACGACCTCGCGCATTCCAAAAAACGCCGTGATTTGCAATGTCTACACCAAGGCCGAGAGCCACAAGCTCGAGGTGCCTAAGGGCAAAGTTGCCGTTTCGGTGGCGGTCGATGCCGAGCACTCGGTCGGCGGCGCTACGGGCGTGGGCAGCTATGTGGACGTGTACGTGCAAAAAGATGGCGTGACCGATCGACTGTGCGGCGCGTATGTGATCGATACCAGTGAGGATTCCGGTGCCACGCGCGAGGGCAAGATCGAATGGGTGACGCTGGCGGCTGACCCCGAAGACGTCAAGGAGCTGCTGGGAGCCTCGGGCAAGGGAACGGTCAGCTTGACGATTCCCGCCACGGCGCGCGGCAAAAAGAGCGGAGGCGACGAGTGATGAAGGCGATCTGGCTTGCGTGCTGCGCGTGCGGCGATTACGGGCTGTTGCAGCGGGAAGTCGAGGGCCGTGATGCGGGTGCACAGGTGCTTCGCGTGGGTGACCTGGACGGGCTGGTTTCCATGGCGCGGGCGTTTCCGTCGCGCCGCGGGGCTGCCATTATCGCGGCGTCTCTGTTTGATACCGAAGATGTGCGCAAGACTGTTGCGCGCCTGACGGCCGAAGGCCGCGTGAGTCGCGTGGTCGTGTTGATAGAAGCGCTCGATCCGTCGGATATCGAGGGACTGTTTCGCGCGGGGGCGACCGAGGTCATCGCTGCGCACAGTATATGCGGCAACGGGCGCGCGGGCGAGGGAGCGGTTGATTCCGATCGGCGCATGACGATTGAGCCCGATGCTTTTGTTGATAGGGAACCCGGGGCGCCTCGCGCTACAAGAGGCCCGCGTGTTGATGATTATGGAAAAGCGGAAGCCGAGCATGGTCGGCGCCCCCGGAACCCCCTTGTATACGATGACGCTGGAGGGCCGGCACAGCATGCTGGCGACTCCCCGGCTGTAGATATGGGATACGTGCGCGGCGTGAATCTGGCGGATGAACTCGACGAAGTTGAGGGCTTTGCCGGGTGCGGCGAGTTGTCGCTGATGCAGCATGAGCAGATTGCGCAGAACGAGCCTGCCTCGCAGACCGAACAAGCCGCCATGCCGGCTTGGACGCAGCGTGTAGTTGCGGCGGGGGAGACGGGGACGCTGTCACCGACGCCCGCCCCGCCGCCTCCGATGCCGCCGGCAGACGCTGCCGCTTCGCCGCATCGAGCTCCGGTCATCTGCGCCATTTCGGGTTCGGGCGGTTGCGGCAAGTCGACGATCGTTGCCACCATGGCACACACATCGTCGCTGTTGGGCTTGCGTGCCGCCGTGCTCGACCTGGACCTGATGTTTGGAAACCTTTACGACTTGTTAGGCGTCGATGCTCCGCACGATATGGCGGCACTTATCGAGCCGTCGGCGGCGGGCACGCTCACCGAGCCGGATATCGTGGCCGCATCGATGCGCGTCGCCCCGGGCGTTACGCTCTGGGGTCCCGTCGCGGCGCCCGAGCAAGCTGAGCTCATGGCACGTCCGGTGGAGCTGCTGCTCGATGTCCTGCGTCGCGAATCCGACGTGGTCTTTATCGATACCTCGGTCTTTTGGGGCGATGCCGTGGCGGCTGCGGTGGCGGCGAGCGACCGTTGCCTGGTCGTTGGCGATGCGGCGGTGTCGTCCGCGACATCGGCGTCGCGCGTCATTGAACTGGCAAGTCGAGTAGGTGTGCCGCGCACGCGCATGAGCGCTGTATTCAACCGGTTTGGCGCGCGCGGGGCAGACGAGGACGTCGCCATGCGCTTTGAGATTGCCTGTGCGTTGAGCTCCAAGATTCGTATCGCCGATGGCGGGCAGGATCTCGCCGCGCTCATGGCGTTTGGGCGCGCTGACGAGGCAGTGGGGCAGACCAGCGCTTTTGCGACCAGCGTGCGCGAGGCCACGCGCGAGATGCTCGTGGAACTGGGGTGCGCCGTCGGCCCTTGGAGCGATATGGTCGCCGACCGTGCAACGCGCACCGAACGTCCGCGTATCCGCCTTCCCTGGTCGCGCGAGGGTGATCAGCGATGAGCCTGCAAACGAGGATTAAGGCTGCCAGCGCTGCAGCGGCGGCAGCGCCTGTAGATGCGGGGCGTCGCCGCGCGGTGAAACGACGCACCAAGCGCGCCGTGATGGACCGCATGGGTTACGACGAAGTGGCGCGTATCAGCGCCTATATCGACCCGGCACTTGCCCGCTCGGAATTGCGTCCCGCGGTGGAGGCGGCGCTCAATGTTGAGGAGCCGACCGATCTCGCGACGCCCGAGCGCGAGACCATCATCGACGAGATTTTGGATGATGTGGTGGGCTTGGGGCCGTTGCAGCCGCTCATCGAGGACGACACCGTTACCGAGATCATGATTAACGGCTGCCGCTCGGCTTTCTTTGAACGCGGCGGCGTCTTGCACCCCATCGAGCATGCGTTTGAGGATGATGAACAGATCCGTGTGCTTATCGACCGCATCATCTCGCCACTTGGCCGCCGTATCGACGAGCGCAGCCCCATCGTCAACGCCCGCCTCAAAACGGGCTATCGCGTCAACGCGGTGATTCCGCCTGTGGCGATTGACGGACCGATTCTCACCATCCGAAAGTTCTCGGACCGCATCTGCTCGCTGGACGAGCTTGTGGGGCTGGGGTCGCTGCCGCTTTGGTATGCGCAGCTGCTGTCGTGCGCGGTGTCGCTGCGACAGGACCTGGCGGTTGCGGGAGGCACGGGATCTGGTAAGACCACCCTGCTCAACGCGTTGTCATGCGAGATTTCCACCGGCGAGCGCATCGTGACGATCGAGGACTCTGCCGAACTCAAGTTTGCGCATCATCCGCACGTGGTGCGTCTAGAGGCGCGCGAGGCTTCAATTGAGGGCGAGGGCGCGGTGACGATCCGCGACCTGGTGACCAATGCCCTGCGCATGCGCCCCGACCGCATCGTGGTGGGCGAGGTGCGCGGTGCCGAGTGCTGCGACATGTTGCAGGCCATGAACACGGGCCACGACGGGTCGCTCACCACACTTCATGCGGGCTCAGAACAGGAGACCGTGGTGCGTCTGACGTTGCTTGCACGTTATGGCATCGATCTGCCGAGCGAGCTCATCGAGGAGCAGATTGCCATGGCGCTCGACGGCATCGTGATGTCCGAGCGCCACGCCGATGGCAGGCGCTTCGTCTCCTCGTATTCGGGGGTGCGTCGCGCCGCGTCGGGCGGCGTAGAGCTCGAGCGCTATGTGACTTTCGATGCCGCCGAGCGCACCTGGACGCTTGACCGCGAGCCGCCGTTTATCGCAGAAGGCCTGCGGTCGGGGACGCTCACACAAGAGGAGGTGGACGAATGGAGGTCGCTGTGCCCCTCGTCGTAGGGGGTTTGGCAGGGTTTTCTGTTGCGACGGCGTGCGGGGCGGAACCTCGTGTGCCGCAGGTACCGCCGGCGGAGCTGGCGCGTCAGGCGCTCGAGACGGTGGCAGAGAAGCTGCCGCGTGAGCTGGTGGAAAACGATCTGCTGAAAAAGATCGCCCGTTCGTGGGCATCGCTGGCTCCGGCGCGTCGCCTTGGCCTCGCGATCGAGGATGCTTCGGGGCGTTTGGCGTTTCTGCTGCTATCGAGCGGTGTCTGCTGCGTTTTGCTAACGATGGTGTCGTTATCGCCCCTCGGATTTGCCCTGGGACTTGTTGCTCCGTTTGCCGTTGGCGCCGCTCGGGATGGCTTTGAGAGCCGGCGCGAGCAACACGATGCAGAAGAGGCCATGCCCGAGGCGTTTACCGCACTTTCCATGTCGCTTGCCTCGGGACATTCACTGGCCCAGGGCATGCGCTTTGTGGGCGCTCATGCGCAAGAACCGGTGCATACCGAGTTTTTGCGGGTGGCGGCGGCAATCGATTGCGGCATCTCGGCGACCGACGCGCTCGATGACTTGCTCGTGCGCATCGACGCCCCTGGCCTTTCGCTTGTGACCTTGGCGCTTAAGGTGTCTCAGCGCACCGGTGCTCCGCTTGCCGACTTACTGTCCGAGGCGTCGAGCATGGTGGGGGAGCGCATTGAGCTCAAGCGCCGCCTGGATGTTAAGACGTCGCAGGCTCGCATGTCTGCGCATATGGTCGCGGCGATGCCGACGGGCATGTGCGCGGTGTTGGCGCTGCTTTCGGCAGATTTTCGTCGCGGTCTTGCGACGCCTGCCGGCGCGGGCACTGTGGTGCTGGGTCTTGCCCTCAACGCCGTTGCCCTGGTGGTTATCCGGCGCATTATGCGGGTGAAGCTATGAGCGCCCCGGTTGCAGTTGCGGCTTGCCTGTGCGCTCTGAGTGTATTTGTCGCGACGGGTTTGGATCGGGCGGATGCACGCAAGATCGCAGAGGCCTGCAAGCGCGAGGCGGTGCTGGTCGCTGCCGCGGGTCGCTCGGTGGTCGATGCTCTGGCCGCGCGAATGAAGGGCGCGGTTGGAGCGGGCGGCCCGGCGCGAGTATCGCTCGGCGAAGTGTCCGAGATGATCGATGTTGTGCGCTTGGGTCTTTCGGCCGGTCTTTCGTTTGATGCGGCGCTTGAGATTTTCTGCGCCAACCGCCGGTCAGTGCTGGCTCTTCGACTTGAGCGGGCCTGCATGGCGTGGCAGGTGGGCGTGGGCACGCGTGAGGACGAGTTGTTGGCCGCCGCACGCGACCTGGACGTGCGAGCGCTCGAGACCTTTGCCATCACGGTGGGGCAGGCGCTCGCTCTGGGTGCCCCACTTGCCGAGACACTGGCCGCTCAAAGTCGCGAGATCCGTGCGGCTCATCGCGCCGCGGTCGAGCGCGAGATCGAGCGTGCGCCCGTCAAGCTGCTGATTCCCACCGGCACGCTCATCTTGCCGGCGTTGCTTCTGTCCATATTGGGCCCGCTGTTGGGAGCAGGCGGGATGATGTAGGGAGGAATACATGAACACGATGACTGACGTTGCTGGCAAGGTCTGGAGCTGGGCTGTTTGCCAGTCAATTCGCGCTCGCCAGCATGCCGGGGAGCTACTGCAGGAGGAGAGTGCGCAGGGCACCACCGAATACGCCATCTTGGTCGGCGTGCTCGTGGTGATCGCCATCATTGCCATTGTCGCATTTAAGGGCAAGGTCCAAGATCTATGGAACGCTATCAGCGAGGGCATCAACAGCCTGTAGAGGGTAGGCGGCCTGCCGGCGCACTGTTGGTGTTTGCCTGTGTGGTTGTGGCGGTGGCAGTGGCGGTTTGGGGGCTAAACGCCGCGCGGCAGCAGCGTCCTGGGGCCGCCTTCGATTCGGGCTCAGATTCGGCGGTGGCGTCTCAAAAAGATGAGATGCGAGATGCGGACGATTCGGATGTCGCTGTCACGGCGCAAACCTTTCTGCGGATGCTCGACAAGCGGTCTGGCACTGCGACGGATTCGCCTGAGGACAACGCGATTGCGGTCCGGCTTGCATGGTCCGAGGACCGACCGATGACCGAGGCAGCGGCGGATATGTTACGCGCCTACCGCGAGGTGCCAACGGCCCAGCTCGCCCTGAGCGGCTATCTCGATATTAAGGGTAACGTATGGGGCGCCATTGTGCGTGATGGGCGCGGCTGGGTCGATATGGTGACGGTTGCCGCGGATACTGGCGATGCTTCGTGTCGTCTGCGCGCGGTGCGCCTGGCCCCGCAAACAATAAGCTCAAAGGAGGGGTCGTGAAATGCATGGCGTTCTGCGTGAAGAGGTTGCCCAAGCGACTGTGGAATACGCCATCGTCACGGTGGCGCTGTTATCGATCGTGCTGGCGATCGCGGGGCTTTGGCGTGCTGGCACCGATGGGCGCTTGGCGGCGCTGGTTGAGCGGGCGGCATCCCATGGCGTTGCCTCGACGTCGGTTATCGACGCCGCTGCGGGTGCTAAGGACATCGCGTTGTATTGATATCGCGCGCGAGGACCGGGCGCAGTCTACGGTCGAGGCCGCTTTTTTGCTGCCGACGTTTCTGACGCTCATCCTTCTCGCACTGCAACCGGTGTGCCTGCTTTATACGCGCGCGGTCATGGAGTCTGCCGCCGCCGAGACCGCGCGGCTCATGACCACGACGACGGCGGAGGACGACGATCTTAAGGAGTTCACCCGCCGCCGGCTTGCCGCAGTGCCCAACGTTTCGATCTTTCATGCCGGCGGGCCGTTGTCGTGGGATATCGAGCTTGGCCGGGCCGGTGCGGGTGGCGTCTCGTCCGTGTCCGTTTCCGGCGAGGTCAAGCCGTTGCCTGTGATCGGTGCGTTTGCGCAGGCTATGGGTGGTACCGCCGAGGGCGGCTACGTTGAGCTCAAGGTCGATGTCTCGTATCAATCGCGTCCCGAATGGCTGGAGGGAGTTTATGATTCGTGGATTGCTGCATGGGATTAAGCGTTTCTGGTCTAGATGCGTTTTGACGCGCCGTCCGAGCTGCCATCGCAAACGAGGCGGCTTTATGGGCCGCGCCGGTATCGACCTGTTTATCGAAGACGGTGCCTACACCACGCTTTCTTCTGCCGTGGTCATCCTAGTGGTGCTCACGTTGTTGTTTTCGTCGACCGCGGCGATATGGAGCATGTCGCGTGCCGGGGATACCCAGGTGGCGGCCGATAGCGGCGCGCTGGCGGGTGTCAACGTAGTGTCGTCCTATCACACGGCTGCCACGGTGGTTGATGCGAGCATCTTGAGTCTGGGCCTGGCGGGGTTTGCCACGATCGGGACGGGCCTGGTCGCCATCCTCATCCCGGGTGCCGAACCAGTTGCCGGCAATATGGTCGACACCGGGATTGAGATCATTAAAACGCGCAACAAGTTTGCCAAAAGCGCATCGGAAGGCTTACAGAAAATCGAGACGGCTCTGCCGTATCTGATCGCTGCGCGTGCCACACAGGCGGTGTCGGCGCAGGATACCGATAGTGTGACCTATACCGGTACGGCGCTTGCTGTGCCCAGGACATCCGAGTCGGACTTCGCTGTGCTCAAAGGGTCAGAGATCTCGACCGATACCATTAAAGACACATCAGATGATTTAGAGCGTGCGGCCGAGGAGCTGCGGAAGGCTTCTGAGGACACGGCGAAGGCTAAAGAGCGCGCTTGGCTGGCGGATTGTGGTGGGTCGGACGAGAGTTCGATTGGCAAGTACTCGTGTATGTGGGAGCGTGCGAAAAGCCTAACGGATCTCTCTGGTGCTCAAAATCCACATTACGCTTCGAGCGTTACGTGGGAACCGCAAGTGGCGCTCGATCGTGCGAAGGCATATTACCGAGAGCGCCTGTCGAACGAGAAGCCACTTGGCGAGAGCCCAGAAAAACAGGCAGATTCCGCTGCGCGAAAGGCGTTCTTCGCTTATGCGAGTGAAGAAGTTGAACGAGCGTATATAGCTGAAGAGGACGGCAAGGTTTCCGCCTACATCCCCTTTCTTCCGCGAAATCCAGATGAGGCGCGGACGACCGAACTCTACACCGATGTACGTTGGCCAACAAGTGAACTAGATGAAGTGTCCTATCTGCATTACGGAACTGACTGTCCAAATTACAAAAGGGGAACGCCTGGTGGGTTGGCATCTGTCGCGGTTTTTGACGGCCATGAAACGTGCAGCGAATGCCATTTTGGTGTTTCGTCTTTGGGTTACGTTGCGATTGCTACGACTTCCGTCGAAAGGGGCTTCGAGTACCACTTTGACGAGTTCAAAAAGGCGCTGGAGAAATACGTCGAATATCGCAATAAGGAACTCGAGCTCATGCGTCAGACCGAGGATGAGGCCGACCGTGCAGGCAATGCATTTGACCAGGCTATCAAGGAGCTTTCCGGCGAGCGCCCGCGTATCGCCCCACCTGGACGCAACGGCGTGGTCGCATTTGCAGTTTCGGGTGACATTACCAGCCCCGATCAACTTAACTCCTCGTTTAACACGGCAGTCAGGCTTGGCGATCGCGGTGCTATCTCTGCCGCGGTGCTGGCGCCCGATGAGGCGACGGCGCAAAACAACGTGCTTTCGCGATTTTTCTCGACATTGAAGGAACGCTCGGGCGGCGTTGCCGGCGTGCTCGACGGCGTCATGGATGTTTGGGGACGGCTGCTCGTGGGATACGGTGATATCCAAGGTTCGGCCGACGAACTTATGGACGAGATGATTAAAGACCTAGGAGGGGGCAGCGGTGCGTTGGGCTCCATTGCATCGTGGCTCGGCGATACCGTTTCGGCGTCCGTGGCGGCGCTGGGTTTGGAACCGTGCGACTTGCGCCTGCGAAAGCCGGTGCTGACCGATTCCGCCAATGTCATTAAGAGTCCGGGGTCTGACATTGCGGGTCTTTCTCAAGCGCAAGACAAACTGCGAAGTATTCCGTTGGGCGTGACTGATCCCAAGGCGCTTTGCGAGGCGTTGGAATATCAAGTCGAACGCACCATTAGCGGTACGGTGTTCACACTTGCGGAGATTCCTCTGCCCGGCGGCGGCTCCATCCCGCTCACCGTCGATGTCGCCACGCTGGTTGGCGCTCTGGGCGGTGGGTCGTAATGAGTATCCGCATGCGTCTGCGCGAGGAGCGCGCCCAAGCGACGGTGGAGATGGCAGTGGTTACGCCCGTTTTGCTGGTGCTGGCACTCATCGTGTACAACGTCATGATCTTTGCCAGCGCTGTCGCGCGCTTCGACCGCGTGGTGCCCGACATCGTGCTAGCGCATGCCGTGGCGTCGGAGGGGGAGGGCGACGAAAGCTCTGCCGATGCCTCGGCGACGGTTCAGACTCAAATTCTGAATGCCATGGAAGGCTATGACTTACAGATCGAAGTGTCGAGCGAGCAAGGCGCGAAGGCATCGGATGGTGGCCTGCTCTCCCTATCCGGTACGTTTAGGACCTACACCTGCACCATGCACTATGAGCCGTGGCCGACTTCTCTCAGCATCGCTGGCGTTCCGCTGGGGGCGCCGACAACGTTGTCGCACGAGCGTGCGGTGACGGTCGATCCATGGCGCCCGGGGGTGGTCATGTGACCGCGGTCTCGTCCTACATCGCCTACGCGCGGGCACTCAATAGGCTGGGTTGGACGCCGGCCGAGTTTGTGGTGGCGGAGTCGTTTGTCGTGCGCCTGCGCGGCATGCTGGGACGGCGTCCGGTTGCCGCCAACGGCCTGCCGCTCGTCATGGCGTTTCCACGCTGCTCTTCGGTCCATACGTGTTTTATGGCCTATCCCATCGACATCGCCTTCATCGATGCACGCGGCAATATCCTCGCGCGCTACGAAAACGTATGTCCCTGGTGTATGTGCTCCTGCCCCGGCGCCTGGGCGGTATTGGAACGCCCTTCAATCCTCGCTACACCTCCCACCCTCCAACAAGTGCCGGCGTAAGAGATTGGCGACAGCAGACTTTCGTCATACGAAATTGGGTAAGATGGAGGAGAAGATGCATGGATGTTGAGATCCATCCCAACGCTAAAATGCACCTGACGGAAAAGCAGGTGCTTAGCGCTTGGCTTGCGGTTACTGAGTGCATTCGTCGCGAGTCGAAGGACGAGCCGCCGAGATGGCTTGCGATTGGATGGCTCCCAGACGGACGAAGCGTGGAGCTTGTCGCGGTCGAGCTTGTCCGTGGGTGGCTTATCATTCATGCCTTGTCTCCAGTCCAGAAGAAATTTTGGCAGGAGATTGAACAGGCTCGGCAAAGGGGTCGATGATGGGCAAGACGTATACGGCCGCTAATGGTCAGGTTGTAACGGATGAAATGATTGACGCGTGGTGCGAGTCGTACGAGCGCGGAGAGTTTCCGGATGGCGAACACACCGTTGGTGGGATCGTGCATGGACGGCCCCCGCTCTCAGGTGAGGGGACGGCAACGCTGTCGGTCAAGATTCCTCTGGGAATGAAGGAGGCCATTCGTCGACGGGCGGCTGCCGAGGGGATGACGCCAAGTGAGTTTGCCCGTGCGGCTCTGAGTGAAAAACTTCTCGCTGCCGGCTGATGCCTCTGACGTGCCGATTTATAGAACCGAGGCTGTGCTCAAAAACTTTTTTAAAATTCTCGGTTGACCGGAACGCGTCCTTGGTTATACTAATCAAGCCTTGAAACA
>DBGDZK010000175.1:0-5579 GCA_048373195.1 Collinsella sp. | reverse complement strand
CGATAACTGGCGATTATCTGTTCCTTTGGAAGGAGAAGACGTATGACAGCTTGCGTCAACAAGAAGAGCAAGAGGGTCGCTGCGGTCGTCACCGCCTCCCTCGTGGGTGCCCTCTCCATCGGCGCCCCCGCGGTCGCGCTCGCGGATACCACCGTAGACATGCTCGTCGCCCCCGAGGAGAACGCGTTCTCCCGCGGCGAGGTCACCCTTTCCGGCGCCACTTACAACAACACCACCAAGGTCTGGGAGGCCCAGGCCAAGGCCGACGGCTCCGCGCTCGATATCAAGGCGACCCACGTCAAGCCGCTTGGCGCCGACAAGGTCGAAGTCAAGGCTGACGACTACAAGGTTTCCTTCGCCAAGGCCGACGGCACCGCAGTCGACTCCATCGTCGAGCCCGGCCAGTACGTCGTGACCGTCGAGTGCCTGAAGGGCCAGTACGCCGGCGGCAAGGCAACCGCGAAGCTGGCCGTCAAGGCTGCCGACCTTAAGGGCGTTACCGCTTACGAGGTCAACTCCGCGGATCTGTCGGACACCGCGGACGACTCCTTCACCTACACGGGCAAGAAGCTCAGCGTTGCATTTGCCGACAATGGCGGCACCAAGCTCGACGAGGGCGAGGACTACACCATCAAGATCCTGAAGGAAGGTACGGACAACGTCGCCAGCGCCCCTTCCGTCGACGTTCTCGAGCACGGTAACTACGTCGGCTATATGACCGGCATGGGTCAGTACGCCGGTGAAACCGCCGAGGTCCACTTCACTGTTGATAAATTCAACTTCGTCGATTCTACGGTTGAAGTCGATGACGTTATCGCCTCTGAGACTGCACCGAAGCATCCCACCATCGTTTATACCGGCAGCAAGGGTTCCGCCGATTACGCCGAGCTTGACCCCTCTTTGGTTGACCTAAAATTCGGTAATGCTGAGAATAGCAATTCTCAACTTTTCGACAAGATTGGCAGATACTGGTTCGACGCTTCCGTTGACAGCGCCAACTCCAACATTATTTCCAAAGGTGTCAAAACCATCAAGGTCGATAAGGTTGCCTCCTATGCTTCCTTCCTGTACGATGGCGCCTCCCTCAAGGACAGCTATCTCGTAAGCGAGGCGGACAACGAGGTCTTCGATCTCGACAAGCTTTCCGCCTCTGACGGCAAGAACGCCGTAGCCGGCTTGCAGGTCACCGCGGTGAATGCCAAGGGCGATGTTCTGCACGGCGGACAGCTTGGCCTCGGCACCTGGACGGTTACCGTCAAGGTTGACCCATCCCAGAATGACTACAAGTTTGGCGGCTCCAAAACCTTTACCGTCAAAGTTGTACTCGCAACCGTCGACGCGGATGCAAACGTCTTCGTGTATTACAACGATAAAGCCGTTACCTCGGTTGAGAAGACCTATGACGGCGACCCCATCAAGAAGAGCAACTTCACCGTCAAGGCGTTCAAGGATGACAACACTAATGTTTCCGATGACGTCGAATTTGACCTCTTTGATTCCAATGGAAAGAAGGTTGACGGCAAGGGCATTGTTGACGCTGGCACCTACACTCTAAAGATCACCAGCGACAAGCTCGAGCTGACCGGCACCACCGAGATCACCATCACCGTGAACAAGGTCGACCTCTCCGCCCTCAAGATCCAGTACCTCAAGGATTGGTTCGGCTCGTCCTACTTCCCGGCGAGCTCCAAGGGCATCACCTGGGGCAGCCTGGGAGTCCGCTACAACACCAACGTCGCGGACGACGACTCCACCGATGCCAAGGATGACAAAGAGGGCTGGGACGCAGTGGCGACCCTCCCGACCGACTTCGAGAGCGACCAGTATCTGACCGCCGAGCTGTGGGACGTCAAGAAGGAGGAGTGGACCAAGGTCAACGTCGCCGAGGTATCCAAGGTCGAGGGCAAGTACCGCGTGACCCTGAAGGGCAACAAGGAGCTCGCCAAGAACTACACCTTCGCCAACGACGACAACACCACCTCCGTCGAGTTCCAGATCGTCGACGAGGGCAAGCGCCTCGTCTTCCGCGACGTCAAGCCCGGCGACTGGTACCTGAACGCCGTCTCCGACGCTAAGGGCCTCGGGTACGTCGCCGGCGTCTCCGGTAGCAAGTACTACCAGCCGACCGCCGCGATCAAGCGCTGCGACGTCATCGTCATCCTCGCCCGCATGGCAGGCGTGGAGAACGACCTCCTCGGCATGAACGAGGACACCTTCAACAAGGAGTACAGCACCTACCTCGACTACAACGACGTGGACGAGAGCTCCTACTACGCCCGCGCCCTTGCCTGGGCCACCAAGGTCGACATCGCGCACGGCTCCAACGGCGCCTTCCGCCCGAACGACACCATCACCCGCGAGGAGTTCGCCGCCCTGCTGTCCAACTACGCGATGCTGAACGGCAAGGACGTCTCCGTCGACGCCGACAAGGTCCTCGCCGAGTTCCCCGACGGCTCCTCCGTCTCCGACTGGGCCGCTAACGCGGTGGCCTGGGCCGCCGACGCCGACATCATGGGCAACGGAGGCAAGCTGAACCCCGGCAGCGACATCACCCGCGCCGAGGTCGCCGCTATGGCCGTCAACTTCCAGCCCGAGAAGATCACCAAGCCCGTCAAGTAATCGATAGGCCTGATCTAACTCGTTTCGCCCGCTCCCATCCGGGAGCGGGCTTGCGGGAGGGCTCATCCCAGGTGAGCCTCCCCGCAGGCCTTAAGGCAAAAGCAAGCTGTCGCACAAGGCTCGATGAGCAGAGGGCCCCCGGAGAGATCCGGGGGCCCTCTGCATTTTCATGGGCATGCAAAGCCGCATGGATGATCAGGCTAACTATTCGCGCCGTCGTCAATCTACCTCGTTAAAACGCAACGGGCCCCCTGAAATGCCAGGGGGCCCGTTGCGCATCGAGCCTTATGCGACAGCTTGCATTTGTTCGGCCAAAGGCTTGCGGGAGGGCTCTCGGAGGAGAGCCGCCCGGCAAGCCCGCCCCTAGAGGGGCGGGCCGCAATCACGCTAAGGGGAGATATTTCCCGCAGCGGAGGTTCAACTACTTGCGGTTGGGCTGGTAGTTGACGGCCATAGCGGCGACCTCGGCGCGGGTCAGGGTGCCGGCCGGGTTGATGGAGCCGCCGTTGCCCATGACGTCCTTGGAGACGGCCCAGGCGACCGCGTCCTCGGCCCAGTCGGAGACGGAGGAGGCGTCCTTGAAGCCCTTCAGGGCCTCGTCGACGTCGACCGTGCCCACGGTCTCGTCGCGGTTGACGAGCTTGGCGTAGTTGGCCAGCATGCCGGCGAACTGCTCGCGGGTGATGGTCTGGTCGGGGCGGAAGGTGCCGTCGGCGTAGCCGTTGACGACGCCGGTCTTCTTGGCCCAGTAGATGGCCTGGCCGTAGTACTGCTTGCCGTCCACATCGGAGAAGCCGGTGTTCCAGCCGCTCTCGGTGTTGTAGTGGGCGTCGGTCTCGTCCTGCGGGATGACCGCACCGGACATGTTGAACAGGACGACGGCGACCTGGCCGCGGGTGAGCGCGTCGTTGGGGCCGAAGGTGGTGGTGCCGCCGTAGCCGTTCATGTACTTGTTCTCGGCGGCCTTGTTAACCGCGTTGTAGAACCAGTCGGAGGGCTGGACGTCGGAGAAGTAGGTCTTCGTGGCGACGGTGAAGTTGAGGACCACCTCGTCCTTGCCCTCGGGCAGGACGTAGTTGGAGGCGATGTCCTCGCCAACCGTCACGACGGCGCGGTACTCGCCCGCGGCGCTGATCTTGCCGACCTTCTTCCAGGTGCCGTTGTCGTTCCACTCGACGACGACGTCTGCGCAGTCGGCGATGCGGTCGAAGCCGGCGAAATCAGCGACGGGGTCGCCGGAGACGGCTGCGTTACCGGTGTCGGCGCGCAGGTCGAGGGCCTCGATTGCGTTGTAGCTGTTGTTGACGAGGATGATTGCCTTGTCAAGCGGCAGGTAATCCTGGCCGGAGACCTCGTTCCACTTGACGAGGTTGGCGGCCTTCAGGGTGGTCAGGTCGACCTTCTTGACGGTGACGGGCATCTCGGTGGTGCCGGTCAGCTTGTACTTCTTGCTGGTCGCGACGAGCTTGTAGTCGCCAGCGGAAACAGCCTCGGAGACAGTCTTGCCCTCGGAGTCCACGATCTTCTT
Source organism: Collinsella sp. (assembly GCA_048373195.1). Classification (GTDB taxonomy): domain Bacteria; phylum Actinomycetota; class Coriobacteriia; order Coriobacteriales; family Coriobacteriaceae; genus Collinsella. The sequence goes on along the minus strand of DBGDZK010000175.1, from coordinate 1,432 downwards.
GGTGTAATCCTTCGCGGAGGTGCCCTTGGCGCTGATGCGGAAGTTGTCCGCGGAGACGCCGTTGCCGTCGTAGAGCTTGCCGTAGGAGGTGATGGCGACGTTGGAGCCGTTCTCGTACACGTAGAGCTGCTTGTCGGCGTCGAGGACGTCATCGTACACGACGACGGTCACGGTCTTGGAGCCGGCGTACTTGAAGTTGACGTCATCGACGATGTCGACGGTGACGGTGTAGGTTCCGAACTTGCCGTCAGCGAGGTCCTGCGCCGGATTGGCCGAATCCTGGTTGTAGACGGTGATCGTCGGCTTCGTGGCGATAGCGGTCTTTCCGTAGTACGCCTTGATGTTGTCAACGTCGAAGATGTCGAGATCGGCGGTGATCATCTCGTAGGAATCTGCCAGTGCAGCCTTGCCGTAGTTGAAAGAGGCGATGTTCTCGACCTTGTAGCCGAAGGTGTGCTTGCCAGCAGCCTGGTCCGGACCAACGGTGATGTTGTCGGTGTCCTGGGCGGAAACCTTGAAGAAATACTTGCCGGGCTTGGAGATGGTCTCAACGGGCGTGAGGCCGACGAGGGATGCGTCGAGCTGGGTGCCGTCAGCGTTGATCACACTGGTGGGATTGCTCGGGGCTGCATCGGTGAAGGGGGCGACGGAGACCTTCGTGTCGCCGGTGATGGCGAACTTGGCAACCTCAATCTTGCAGGAGGCGCTGCTGCCGGAGTAGCTGCCGAGACCGGTGAGGGTGGCGGTGTAGGTGCCGGCGTCCTTCAGGTCGGCGTTCTTACCGTCCTTCTTGAAGGATACGGTGTAGTCGACGCCCTCGGTGAGGGAGACGCCCTCGCCGACGAAGTGGTCGACGGAAAGCTCGGAGCCCGTGTAGGTGAAGGTCTTGTCGCTCGTAGCGTTCTCGTAAGCCACGAGGCCAGAGGGGAATGCGGCGCCCTTGACGTTCAGGGCCTGCTTGTAGACCTGGCCGGCGAAGTCGGAGCCGGAAAGGGCCTCGACGGTCACGACGTAGGAGCCGGCGGAGCGGATGGTGTCGCCGGAGAGGGCGGAGCCGGTGGGGTTGCCGTCCTTGTCTGCCTTGTAGACGCGCATACGGTAGTTGATGCCGTCGACCTTCTCGAACCCGGCAGCACCGGCGGGCTTGATCTTCTCAACCGAGACAGTGAGGGGGAGGTTCTGGGCATCAACGTCGCCGGTGGCCAGCTGAACGGTAGCGACACCGTTGGCGTCCTTGCCGGTTACCTTTACGCCATCGACTTTGATGCTCTCAAGGGTGCCCTGGGCGAACTCATCGCCCGCAGCGAACTGCAGGTCGATGTTTGCATTAGCGGCGAGCGCGACCGCGGGGGCGCCGATGGAGAGGGCACCCACGAGGGAGGCGGTGACGACCGCAGCGACCCTCTTGCTCTTCTTGTTGACGCAAGCTGTC
>DBGDZK010000174.1:0-2698 GCA_048373195.1 Collinsella sp. | reverse complement strand
AGACGTTCGGCACCGAGAAGGCGGCGGTGGGGGCCATCGAGCGCGCGGTGGCCGAGGTGTTCGACCTGCGCCCCGGCGCCATCATCGACGCGCTGGATTTGCGCCGCCCCATCTACCGCAAGACGGCCGCCTACGGCCACTTCGGCCGCGAGCTGCCCGAGTTCACCTGGGAGCGCACCGACCGCGCCGAGGATCTGCGAAAGACCTGCAGGCTAGCATAAGGGGCTAGCACCCCCTTGGAAGGAGTTCCATGATTTACGATAATGTGCTGCAAGCCATGGGGCATACACCTCTCGTTCGTCTCAATCGGTTATCTGAAGCGAATGCCGCACAGATACTCGTTAAGTTTGAGGGCGTTAATGTAGGAGGCTCCATTAAAACGCGCACGGCATTACAGATGATTGAATCCGCCGAACGCCGCGGCGAAATTGGGCCAGATAGTATTATCGTTGAACCTACAAGCGGCAATCAAGGTATAGGGCTCGCGCTTGTGTGTGCTGTGCGCGGTTATCGTGCGCGCATCATTATGCCAGACAGCGTGTCGGAAGAGCGTCGTAAGCTTGTTCGCCACTATGGTGCTGAGGTAATTGTCGTACATGATGCTGGCGATATTGGAGAGTGCATATCCAAATGCATCGCTCTGGCTAAGCGTATGGCTAGCGAGGATCCTCGTGTTTACGTGCCACAGCAGTTCGAGAACAGGGATAATTTACTAGCGCATCGCTATCATACAGCACTTGAGATCTTAGAGGACGTGAAGGGGCCCATACATGGATTCTGCTCGGGCATTGGTACAGGTGGTACTATTTCCGGTATAGGGCAGGCACTCAAACGTCTTTTTCCTGATGTATGCATTTGGGCCGTTGAGCCGGAGAGCGCAGCGATTCTTTCGGGAGGAAGCGTCGGAACGCATTTGCAGATGGGTATCGGCGATGGGCTTATTCCCGATATCCTTGATCAGGGCATCTATGACGATATCTGCGTGGTTTCCGATGAGGAAGCTATCAACGAGGCTCGCGCGCTTGCTCGTGAGGAGGGTTTGCTTTGCGGCGTATCGGGCGGTACAAATGTGGTTGCCGCACGTCAGCTTGCTCGGCAACTTGGTTCGGGCAAGACAGTGGTTACTTTACTGCCCGATACGGGCGAACGATATTTTTCCACTGAATTGTTTGAGGATTAATCGACGCCAAACCAGACATAGGATCAGTCGATAACATAAGAAAGAAGCGCCATGACCGAGAGCTACGACATCAAAGACATCGACCTTGCCGACGCAGGGCTTGCCCGCATCGAGTGGGCGGCGCGCGACATGCCCGTGCTGGCGTCCATCCGCGAGCGCTTCGCGAAGGAGCGCCCGCTTGAGGGCGTGCGCATCGGCGCGTGCATGCACGTGACCACCGAGACGGCGAACCTCATGCGCGCGCTGGCGGCCTCGGGCGCCGAGGTGGCGCTGTGCGCCAGCAACCCGCTTTCCACCCAAGACGACACCGCCGCCTCGCTCGTGCGCGACTTCGGCATCAAGGTGTTCGCCGTCACCGGCGAGGACATGGACACCTACCGCCGCCACATCGACGCGGTCATCGCCACGAACCCGCAGATCATCATGGACGACGGCGCCGACCTGGACACCGCGCTGCACACCACCCACATTGACAAGCTGGAAGGCGTCATCGGCGGCACCGAGGAAACCACCACGGGCGTGGTGCGCCTTGTGTCCATGGCGAAGGAGGGCACGCTGGGCTACCCCGTGTTCAACGTCAACGACGCGAACACGAAGCACTGCTTCGACAACCACTACGGCACGGGCCAGTCCACGCTCGACGGCATCGTGCGCGCCACGAACCGCCTTTTGTGCGGGCGCACCATCGTGATCTCGGGCTACGGCTACTGCGGCAGCGGGCTCGCCCTGCGCGCCAAGGGCATGGGCATGCGCGTGATCGTGTGCGAGGTGGACCCGCTGAAGGCGCTGGAGGCGCACATGGAGGGCTACGAGGTCATGCCCGCCGCCGAGGCGGCGCGCTTCGCCGACGTGTGGGTGACGGTCACCGGCAACTGCAAGGTGGTGGACGCGCCCGCGTTCGAGAACATGAAGGACGGCGCCATCGTGTGCAACTCCGGGCACTTCGACAGCGAGATCAACCTGGAGTGGCTGCGCGAGCACGCCGTGAAGGTGGAGGAGATCAAGCCGCTCGTGGAGGAGTACACGCTTGCCGACGGGCGCACGGTCATCGTCCTGGCGCAGGGGCGCCTCGTGAACCTGAGCTGCGCCGAGGGGCACCCGGCGTCCGTCATGGACATGAGCTTCGCGAACCAGGCGCTCGCGGCCGAGTACCTCTTCCAGCATGCGGGCGAGCTGGAGAACAAGGTGTACGACGTGCCCGCCGCCATCGACGACGGCGTGGCGCGCGTGAAGCTGGAGACTCTGGGCGTGAAGATAGACACCCTCACCGAGGAGCAGATCGCCTACATGAACAGCTGGAACTTTTAAAGTGTATACAAGGGTGTATAGTTCATACTAGGGGTGGTGCTGTGATTGGCTTTCCTAAATTCAATTCCGGTTTTTTAGCCTCCTTACTACCAGAGGAAGTGTTTTCTTCAGAATACCTGGGGTCTTTTTACGGTTTTCCTCTTATTGGGAAAGAAAAGGAAATATCACGAAGTTTTTCTTCTAAACGCCTGAAAGAGTTTTCCGTTGGGC
>DBGDZK010000173.1:0-9625 GCA_048373195.1 Collinsella sp. | reverse complement strand
TTGTTGAGCGGTATGTTAATGGGCGGCTCTACAGAATTTCATCTGGGCTGGCGGGCTTGGTTGTTTTGGGGATGCCGAGTTTGGATGACGCGAAATCGTCAACATTGTCCTTGATTCCATCTTTGGTGTAGACGGTGACCGTATAGGTGCTGTGCCCGAATTCGCTCTTGTCGCGTGTCGCCCAGGCCTGCCAGTAGGCAGCCCCGTTTCGCCCTTTGATTTTTCCGACACGGCGGAGTTCTGTTCGCTTTAATTGCTGGTTGCTATAGATGGTTCGACCGGCCTCCTCGGTGAGCCCGCACTGTCCAAGCATCTTGTCGAGGACTTGGTTCATGTGGCGCTCATCGGTGTTTGGTGCGTAGTCGTAGGCGAGGGTGATGGAGTCGAGTGGCTGGTCGTCGATCAGATAGTTTAGCGCCTGAGGTTCAAGGCAGAAATAGGGGGAGCATCCGTCGACCTTGCCGAGCAACGGTAACTTGGACTGCCAACTTCCGGTGGGAATTGCATATTCGTAGAACACGCCACGGCAGACAAAGGAGAGCGAGGTGGCACGCGAGCCGGCGTCGATCATCCCGCAAAGATCGAAGGGCGAGGCGATACCAAAAGAAAAGGGCGTGATGACGATAAGGAAGAGCATCACGATGGGTATGGCGAGAATGGCGATGACGTTGCGACCGGTGGAATGAGACGGCTTCATATGCGCTCCTCGAGACAAAGATCTGTTGAGGATAGGCAGAAATGGATATGTTCAGAGAACAATTCAAGTTTAATCTCATGGCGCGAGATGGTCGACCGTTAGCGTCGAAAACCACCACAAAGGTGCCTGTCCCCTTTGTGGTGGTGAGGAGCGCGCGACTTCTTTTGGTAATAGTGTTAGCTGGCGGTATCATTAGTGCAGGTGGCGAAGGTTTGCATTGTGGGGTGTTTTGCCGTGAGCCGTTCTGCCCGTATTGGATTGATTGTCTTGGCGCTTGCGATCGCTGTGGTTGGCGCGGGCGCTGTCGGTATGGCATTTCTACCTGCTGCGGTGACGGAGCCGGTGGTCAAGCCTGTGATTCAATCTGTCGAACTTCTGACCGGCGACGACAAGCCCGAGGCCATTACCGTTGATTTTGATGAGCAGCCGGCTGTGCTGGGTATTAGCAATTATCCGCGTATTCAGCTTGGGGCCATGCGCTATACCACGGATACAAGCCTGATCGATAGGACGTCCGAGCTACTCAAGGGCAAAACATTTAAGCGTTGGTACGGATATGCGTCCTATCGGGCAAAAGCGAACGACATGGTTGGCGGATGCCACTCTTCCATCGAGCTGGACACTGCAAACGGCGCAAAGTTATGTGATGTCTCGTACGATCCGGGCTACGAGGGCAATGAGGGTCCGGGCATCTACATCATGGACGGCGATGTCGCCTATGTCATGGAGGGCGACCAGACCGAGCTCAACGATTTTATGGGTCAGTGTATCCAAGATGCCTATAAACAGACCTGCTTGCCTGACCCGCAGACTGCACGCGATAGTGGGTCTGCCCGTACATGGCTGTTCGAGGATGAGATGCCCTGGAGCGCCGAATCGGGAAGCACGGGCTCGGCAAGTAAATAGAGGCTGCAACCACCACAAAGGTGCCTGTCCCCTTTGTGGTGGCTTGTATGTCGTGGAAACACTCAGAAAATCTTATATATAGAGACTTAGATTTGTGTATAAGATCGAGCAAAGCTGGCAACAATACTTCTCGAACAACGTGAAGCCGCCCCGTAGGGCGGCCGCCCCAAGAGAGGTGATTCCATGAGAATCGATAAGCTAGCTATGACGTCGCGCGAGGCGCTGCAGACCGCCATGAGCACGGCCGCTGACGCGCAGGCCGGCGCGGTGGAGCCGATTCACCTGCTGTCTGCCCTGCTCGGTGCCGGCGAGCGCAATATCTCCGTGATTATCGAGCGCATCGGTGCCGATCCGGCTCAGCTCGCACGCTCCACGCAGGATGCCATCGACCACGCGCCCAAGGTCTCGGGCGAGGGTCAGCAGATGGGCCTGTCCAACGAGCTCGTCCGCGTCATCGAGAAGGCCGAGAAGAAGGCCACCAAGATGGGCGACAGCTTTGTGGTGACTGAGCATCTGCTGATGGCGCTTGCCGAGGACAAGGGCGAGGCGGGCCGCGTGCTGCGCGACGCCGGCGTCACCAAGGAGCGCATCGAGCGGGTCTACGAGGAACTGCGCGGCGATGACCGCGTGACGTCTGCCGAGGATAAGACGCAGTTTGAGGCGCTGGAGCAGTACGGACGCAATATCTGCGACCTCGCCCGCGCCGGCAAGCTCGACCCGGTCATCGGCCGTACCGACGAGATCCGTCGTACCATCCAGGTCCTGTCCCGCCGCACCAAGAACAACCCCGTGCTCATCGGTGAGCCGGGCGTCGGCAAGACGGCCATCGTCGAAGGTATCGCCCAGCGTATCGTGGCCGGCGACGTGCCGAGCACCCTGCGCGACCGCGACCTCATCGAGCTCGACATGAGCGCGCTGGTCGCCGGCGCTAAGTACCGCGGCGAGTTCGAGGACCGCTTGAAGGCCGTGCTCAAGGAAGTACAGAAGTCCGAAGGTAAGGTCATCCTGTTCATCGATGAGCTCCACACCATCGTGGGCGCGGGTGCCACCGAGGGCTCCATGGACGCCGGCAACATCCTGAAGCCGGCGCTTGCCCGTGGCGACTTGCACGCGATCGGCGCGACTACGCTCGACGAATACCGCAAGTACATCGAGAAGGACGCGGCGCTCGCCCGTCGTTTCCAGACCGTGATGGTCAGCGAGCCTACCGTCGAGGACACCATTTCGATTCTGCGTGGCCTCAAGGAGAAGTACGAGATCTTCCACGGCGTACACATCACCGATAGCGCGCTCGTGGCAGCTGCCGACCTCTCCGATCGCTACATCGCTGACCGCTTCCTGCCCGACAAGGCCATCGACCTGGTCGACGAGGCCGCAAGCCGCCTGCGCATGGAGCTCGACAGCATGCCGGTCGAGATCGACGCCACCACGCGTCAGCTCACCCAGCTGCAGATCGAGGAGCAGGCACTCATGAAGGAGACCGACGACGCCTCCAAGGAGCGTCTGGAGGCCCTGCGCCAGGAGATTGCCGAGGTCCAGGAAAAGCTCAACGTGCAAAAGGCCGGCTGGCTCAACCAAAAGAACGCCATCGACCACGTGCAGGAGCTCAAGGGGCAGCTTGACGAGGCCAAGAGCGAAGAGGAGCGCGCGACGCGCAACGGCGACCTGGGCCGTGCGTCCGAGCTGCGCTTCTCCGTGATTCCGGGCCTGCAGCAGCAGATTCAGGATTCCGAGGTCGCGCTCGAGGCACAAAAGCAGCAGGACGGCGAGGGCCTCAACGAACAGGTGACCTCCGATGAGATCGCCGAGGTCGTGAGCGCCTGGACCGGCGTGCCTGTGTCCAAGATGATGCAGGGCGAGCTCGACAAGCTGAAGGGCTTGGAGGGTGAGCTGCATAAGCGCGTCATCGGCCAGGACGAGGCCGTCTCCGCCGTCGCCGCGGCCGTGCGTCGCAGCCGTGCGGGTCTCTCCGATCCGGACAAGCCCATCGGCAGCTTCTTCTTCCTGGGCCCCACCGGCGTGGGCAAGACCGAGCTCGCCAAGGCGCTTGCCGAGTGCCTGTTCGACGACGAGCGCGCGCTCGTGCGTATCGACATGTCCGAGTACATGGAGAAGTTCAGCGTCCAGCGTCTGATCGGTGCGCCCCCGGGATACGTGGGTTACGACGAGGGCGGCCAGCTCACCGAGGCCGTGCGCCGTCGCCCCTACTCCGTGATCTTGCTCGACGAGATGGAGAAGGCCCATCCAGATGTCTTCAACGTGCTGTTGCAGGTGCTTGACGACGGCCGTCTGACCGACGGTCAGGGTCGCCAGGTGTCCTTCAAGAACACGATTATCATCATGACGTCTAACGTGGGCTCCAAGGCTATCGCTGAGCTTTCGGGCAAGGACGAGGAGGAGATGCGCCATCAGGTCGACGCGGCCATGGCTCAGACCTTCCGCCCCGAGTTCCTCAACCGTATCGACGATATCGTGGTGTTCCATCCGCTCGGCATGGCGCAGATCGAGAAGATCGTCGACATCCAGCTCGCCGACGTCCGCGCGCGTCTGGCCAAGGAGCGCATGACGCTTGCCATCACCCCGGCGGCCAAGCAGATGCTCGCCGTGGGCGGCTTGGACCCGGTCTTTGGCGCCCGTCCGCTCAAGCGTCTGGTTCAGCGCGAGGTCGTGGACGCCATCGCCGCCGCTATCATCGACGGCACGGTGCGCGAGGGCGATCAGGTGACGGTCGATGTCGATAAGGACGGCGGCTTTACCGTCGTGTGCGACAACACGCCGGCGGCCACCTACGAGGTCCCCGACGCCGAGTAGATTTTGGGGCCGGCTTTAAACCGCCCCTCATCGCAAAACGCCAAGGGCGGCGGATCCAATTGGGTCCGCCGCCCTTTTTCGTGCGACAATAGATGATGTTGAACGGATGCGATGCAAGGAGCTATGCAGATGAAAGACGAGATCAAGACGCACGCACCGGCGGCTGAGGCAGCGCCCGCCGCGCCGGTCGCACCGAAGGCTTCTCCCAAACCGGCGCCCAAGCCGCGCGACCCCTATATCCGTGCCGAGAACGAGGACGATGACGGTTACGACCCCTACAGCGACCGACGCCCCGAGCGCGAGCCGATGTTCGAAGCCGATCCGTGGCGCTAAGTGCCACCAATAAGTTGCGGTGAAATAGGGACTGTTTTGCGGTTTGACCAGCAAAAACAATCCCTATTTCACCGCAACTGCGTTGGGCGGCTGTCTTCGGGCCGGCTAGTCCTGGGCTTTGATGCTCGGCAGGAGAATCTGGGCGAGGTAGTCGGTCTCGAGTTTGGTCGCGGTGTCTGCCTTGCCGTCTTTGCCGACCAACACGTTCTTGATCTGGCTATACGTATAGCGGTTGCCGGTCGTAAGCTCGACAAGCTCAATGGCCGTGTCCATGGGGTAGGTTGACACGGGGTTCTGCGTCCGTCCGTTGATGGTCTGGGGCACCACGTACGGATAGACGGGGCCGCTGGCGTAGACGGTATAACCGTTGCCTAGATTGGCCGCACCCAAAACCGTATCGCCTTCATCGGGCGTAAAGCTCTCGCCCTCGCGCACCGCGACGAGCGTCACGAGCGGCGTATTGGCGTCGTCGCCCAGATAGATGCATAGCGTGCTTCCGTTTTGCCAAGTTGCGACCTTGCCGTACCACTCGACGGGAATATCGAGCTGGTAGAGGTCGGTTGCCTTGTGGCGAGCGTCAGCATCACGGGACGCCTGTGCCTTTTGCGCGCTCACGGCATTGACGGCGGCGTCGCGCCGCGCGGTTGCTGCCTGCTGGAGCACTTTGGCAGCCGCGGCGGAGCTCGCACCGCCCTCCTCGGCGTACTTGGCGGCGGCATCGATCTGGTCGTCGGTCACCGTGTCGGCTGAGGGCACCTTAAGCTTAAAGGTGGCTTGAGCGCGCAGATCCTGCCCGTCATTCTTGACCGTAACCTGGGCCTTGGTGGTCGGGACGGTGTAGATGGTGCCGTCGGCCGCGATGGGGGAGGCGGCGATGGAGAACGTGTAATCGCCGGGCAGCAGCTTAATGCCGCGACCGTGCTCGTCAACGTAGAGCGTTTCGCTCACGGAAGAACCGTCGGAATCCTGACCGCTCACCTGCACGGGAATCTTGGAGCCAGTTGAGCAGTCGAGCCCCGCGGCATGTACGCCAATTTGCACCGACATCATGGTATGGGCGTTTGCGGCAACCACGGCGGCCTGCTCTTGCCGGTATCCATTCCAAGCGGCATAGCCTGCGCCGCCGGCGACAAGCGCGACGGCTACGACGCCTGCCACCATCAGGTTGCGGCGCTTGGGCGACATCTTACGGTGACGAACCTCGGCTTCGCGTGCCGAAGGAACGGACGGTAGGGGAATATCGCCCATGGCGATGGTCTCGTCCATGGCAGGCGCAGAGCCTAAGCCAGGGAGCTCGCGGGTCAGCGAATCTTCGGCCGGCAAGTTGTCGAGCAAGATGGTTTCCTCGCTCGTGTCGGATCCGGGCTGGTCGTCGGCCTCGCTTTCGGTGTCTTCGTGATCTGCCTCATCCTCGGCAGGCTCAACGTCGCCTGTATCCTGATCATCGGGCTGCGCCTCGATTTCCGGCTCATCCTGCACATCAACGCTCGAATCGTCAAACGCAACATCGTCAAGCGAAATCCGGTCTAGGCTCTCCAGGGCCTCGGCACACGCTTCTGCATCTTGGACCGCGTCCTCTTGGCCCGTCGTCTCATCTTTCATATATCCCCCAAGCTCAATATCGGGACAACACTGTACCCAAAAACAGGACCCTATAGAGCCGCCTCATGATTTGAAATCCGATTTTATATATGCGCATGTTTTTGAATAGATGAATAGAGACGCAACGACAAAAGCCCCCGAAAAGCGAGCGAAACGCTTTCCGGGGGCTCTGCGAGGCATTGGATGAAAAACCTGGCGGGCGGGCCTATGCCCAGGCGCCAACAGCGACCAACATGTTACTCGGCGTGAGCGTAATCGACCTTGGCGCGACGAGCGGTGGCCTTCTCCCAATCGCTGGTGCCCTCAAAGACATCCTGCTTGTAGGGATTGCGGCCGAGCTTCTTGGCGCGGTAGGCGATGTAGATGATCGCGGCGACGTTGGCGACCAGCGCGGCAATCGAGACCGCGGTGGCGGCGCCGGGGTCGAGCGTGGAGTGGGTCACAAAGATGGACTCCTCCTGGAAGTAGGGGAACACCTGGGCAAACATGCACCAAATGGCCAGCGTAAAGGCGCGGTTCTGGATCCAGCCGCCCTTGTTCCAGATAAAGGCGGCGACGGTGGGCGCCAGCAGCAGCGCAAAGCCGCAGAACCAGGAGTGGGTGGGCAGGCAGTTGTAGGTGTAGCAGAAGTTCCAGATATCGTAGGCGATGATGTAGACCCAGGTCATATCGGGCCACAGCATGTCGGTCTGATCCTCGGAGGCGTAGACGCTCCACCAACCGGTCATGCAGACGATGTTGATGATACCGGCGATGCCGTTGAACACGTTGTTCCAGCCGGCCAGCTGCGTGGCACCTTCGGAGGTGACCCAGGTGGACTCGCCCAGGACAAAGAAGTGATAGGCGCTCTCGAAGTCGGACACGACGGCGATCATGATGTTGATGGCGACGATCACAAACGGCCATGCGCGGAACCAATGCGCCTTGCCGATCTTTCCCCACTGGTACTTAATGGCAATGAAGCCCCAACAACCGGCGAGCGCCGCGTATACCTTGGCGTAGTGGAACCAGCTGTTCTGGTACACATGGGTGGGGTTGGTGAGCGCCCACTCGGCACCCTGCGAAACGCCCACGGCGATGGCGACGCAGTAGATGGTCATGGCCAGCGGAGCCACGCCAAAGATGATTGCCGCGCCGAGCTTGGTGCGGCGGCCGACCTCGTTGAGCACGATGAGACCAATAAAGACCATGGCCCAGCCGGCCCAGTGGATAAGGGTATCGCTACCCCAAACATCGAACAGCATGCTGCTCTCCTTTCACACGCCCGCGGCCCCTCTTCTGATCGCGGGCAGTTTGGCCAAATGTCGTCAGTTCTGGGGCATGCGCTCCGGATACTTGGCGGTATAGCCCTCGATGTGGAGCGTCGAGGCGATGATTTCCTTGACCGTCTCGTCGGGCACATCGGGGTGCGTGCGGATATACATCAACAACCCCATGATGAGGGTGTAGAACGTTTCGTAGACATGGTCGATGCGCAGCTCGTGGTGGGCGACAAAATCCACCACGGTGGTGTCGCAGATATACTGCGCCACACGCTGGACCACGTTGTGCAAAAAGCCGCCGTAGAGCGCGCCGCTGTTGGAGGTCAGAGTGTGCGGCAGTTCGTGGCCGCTGGCGACCAGGCGCTTAAAGAGCGGGGCGACGGTGTCGAGCGCGCCCTCGATATCACCGACGGTGCGGTTGGCATTCCACTGCTCGAGTTCGGAGATAAAGCCGTCGATCGCCTCGTCCATGACGGCGGTGACGGCGGCGTCCATGTCGGCGAAGTAGTGGTAGAACAGCGAGCGCGTGCAGCCGGCTCGCTTGGCCACGGCCGATACCGATAGGTGGGACACGCCTAGCTCGGAGCTTACGGTGCGCACAGCATCGAGGATCTCGCGACGGCGCCCGTCGCCCGTCAGGCGCTTTGCCGCGCTATCGGATGCGGGAACGGCATCGACCACAGAGGTATCTGCTGTGTTGTTGCCCATGTTTTGCCGCCTTTCATCCTCTTTTGCCTGACCGTTCGCCTAACAGTCTTGAATATTGTTGACGGTTCGTCAATACTATTTTTGACACAATGTCAACTAATGGCGGGTGAACGGCATGGGGGCATGCCCGGCCTGCAAAAAAGAGGGGTGCCGCGGTCTCGCCGGGCTGTGGCAAGGGAAGGGACAACCATGATTCTCAACGGACCGGGGATTAGCTATACCGAGCCCGATATCGGCGCAGAGTTCGTGCCGCCGCTGCCGGAGCATCCGCGCGAGGCAATCGTCAAGCTGTGCGAGCACTGCACCAACCGTCTGCTGCATCGCGATGAGCTGCTGGGCTACGAGTACTGGTCGTTTGCCGAGGCCGCAACCGACGAGCAGGCCGAAGTGCTCTGCAAGATGAAGATGCGCCGTCCCTATACGCTGCCCGAGATGGTCAAGCTCACCGGCATGCCCGAAGCCGATATCGAGAAGATGCTCGACGACATGAGCTACACGGGTCTGCTCGAGTACAACTGGGAAAACCCCGAGCGCGCCAAGCAGTGGGTGCTGCCCATGCTGGTGCCGGGTTCCGCCGAGTTCCTCAACATGCGCGTGAGTCAGCTCGAGGAGCATCCGGTCTATGCCAAGTTCTTTGAGCAGGCGTCCAAGGGACCGCTGTCCAAGGCCACGCCGATGGTGCCGCCCGGTGGCGCCGGTATCGGTATGCACGTCATTCCGGTCGAGAAGGCCATTAACGCCGCGAGCACCTCGGTGCCTATTGAGCATATCGAGCACTGGCTCGACAAATACGAGGGTAAGTATGCTGCCAGCACCTGCAGCTGCCGCGCGAGCCGTCGCGTGATGGGCGAGGGCTGCGCCGACGACCCCGCCGACTGGTGCATTGCCGTGGGCGATATGGCCGACTATGTGGTTGAGACCGACCGCGGCCATTATGTAACGCGCGACGAGGTCTACGACATCCTGCGCCAGGCCGAGGACAACGGCTTTGTGCACCAGATCACCAATATCGACGGCGAGAACAAGATCTTCGCCATCTGCAACTGCAACGTCAACGTGTGCTATGCCCTGCGCACCTCTCAGCTGTTCAACGCGCCCAACCTGTCGCGCTCGGCCTATGTCGCCAAGGTCGAGAAGGACAAGTGCGTTGCCTGCGGTCGCTGCGTTGAGGTGTGCCCGGCCGGCGCCGCCAAGCTCGGCCAGAAGCTCTGCAGCAAAAAGGCCGGCGGACAGGTGCCCGAGTATCCGCGCCAGGAGCTGCCCGACGCCACCAAATGGGATCACACCAAGTGGTCGCCCAACTACC
>DBGDZK010000172.1:0-3979 GCA_048373195.1 Collinsella sp. | reverse complement strand
ATCACTATGATTATTTTGCTCAAAGCAACAATGTTCCCGCGCGATGTAATCACCGAATCAAAACGTGTACATCAGCCACCAAAATCGACATTTTTCGACATGTTTGGACGCTGATGTACACGAATGCGAAATCCCCCGCCGCCTAAAAGCGCCCTCCACATGTCTGGACTCTCTATGCTTACGCTGGATAGACATCGCCGGAACGGGTATAGTATCGAAAGATTTTTCGTTAACCAGCGGGGGAGTCCTGTGGGCATCAAAAAGAAGATCAAAAAGGAGCTTATCGGCACTTCCGATTACCCGTCGAATAAGATCTTTACGATCTCCAATTTCATCACCTTTACGCGCCTGATCCTCACCCTGGTATTTCTGTACCTGTTTGTGACGGATAACAACCGTGTCATCGCCATCGTTATCTACGCCGTTGCCGCCTCCACCGACTGGATGGACGGTCAGATCGCCCGCATGACTAAGACGGTCTCGTGGCTCGGCAAGGTCATGGATCCCATTTGCGACCGTGCGCTGCTGTTCACCGGCGTACTTGGACTGGTGGTCCGCGGAGCGCTGCCCATCTGGGTCTGCGTACTCATTATTGGCCGCGACATCTATCTGGGCATCGGCACGCTTATCGTGCGTCATTATCACCGTCGCCCCATCGATGTGGTCTTTCCCGGAAAGATTGCCACGGCGCTGCTCATGACCGGCTTCTCACTCATGCTGCTCGGTTTCCCCGTTATTGACGGCCTGCACCTTTTATCTTCAACCCTTACGGCCTTCCCGGGCCTCAACGGAAGCTCGGTGCCCCTCGGCATCTTCTTTGTGTACGGCGGCGTGATCTTCTCCATGCTCACGGCTGTCATCTACTCCATTAAGGGCGGAGTGGCCATTAAACAGGCTCTCGCGCATCCCGAGGACGAGGACATCGACTTTCTGAACCCTGAAATCGAAGACTGATTCGTTGGGGTATGATTACGTACGGTTCATTATTTGCGGCACGTCCGCGATAAGTTAGGGGTTGTCATGGACAACATGGTTAACAATATGCCTCAGAATGATAAGACTGCTGACGCTACCTGCGTATTCCGCGTGCCTTCAAGCGACGTCACCGTTCCCGACCTCATGGCCAACGTGTGCATCACCGCCCCCGTCCTGTCCATCGTCAAGGGTCCGCAGACTGGTGCCGCCTTTGAGCTCGAGGACGACGTGACCACCATCGGCCGCGATCCCGCGAACGGCATCTTCCTTAATGACATGACCGTTTCGCGCAGCCACGCGCGCATTATTCGCGAGGGCCTCGGCGCTCGCATCGAGGACCTGGGCTCGCTCAATGGTACCTGGGGCGACGGTGCCATTGTCAATGCAGCCCCGCTGCACGACGGTTCTTCCGTTCAGATCGGTACGTTTACGCTCATCCACCACGAGAGCACGCCGGAGCGCATCGAAACCGGTGAGTAGGGCATGGCCGAACGCAACTATCTGAGTATCGGCCAAGTCGTCAACCTACTTCGAGGCGCATACCCCGATCTTTCGAACTCAAAAATTAGATTTCTAGAGGATGAGGGGCTCATTACCCCTCATCGTACGCCTAAGGGATACCGTCAGTACTCTAAGGAGGACGTTGATCGTCTGGAGGTCATCCTGCACTTGCAGAAGACCCGCTACATGCCGCTCAACGTGATTAAGCAGCGCTTGGAAAACGCCACGGACCTGTCAACGCTCGCCTACGAGGTGGGCTTGCTATCCGATGTTCCGCTCAAGACGGAGCCCAAGGAGACTAAGCAAAAGCTGCATCCCATCGAGACCATTCCCGATATGTTGGGCGTCGAAATTTCGTTTATCCGCTCGCTCGCCGAGAACGACCTCATTCGCATCATCAAGAGTCCGCAGAATCGCGAGCTTGTCGATGGTCGCGATTTTCCGATCATCCGCTACTGCTCCGAGCTGTCGCGCTTCCATATCGAGCCGCGCAACCTGCGTCAGTACGTGTCTTCCGCCAACCGCGAGTCCTCGATGTTTGAGCAGGTGCTCGTGAGCATGCTCGGAATGGATACCTCCGATGACGAGCGCGACGCCAAGCTCGAGCGTGCGTTTAAGAAGCTTCACGACCTGACGGAGGGCGTGCACACCGCGCTACTCAAGAACCGCGTTTTTGAGTCGCTCAACGCCGTGGTCGAGGACGCCGACATCGATGCACTCGATGAGGAAATCACGCGTTCCGAGTCCACCAAGGCCAAAAACGAAGAGCCAGCCGCGCCGGTTTCGCACGAGGATTCTCTCGTAAAGCCGCTCAAAGTCGTCGCCCCTTCGCAATCCGGCGCCGCCACCGCGGGCAAATAACCGCTGCTGAAATTTCGGCAACCCATTGAAAGGTCATGCAATGTACGACTTCGAATCTCAAATCGTCGACATCCCCGACTATCCCGAGCCCGGAGTCATCTTTAAAGACATCACGCCGCTCTTTGGCAATCCCGAGGCGCTCAAAGCCATGACCGATGCCCTCGCCGAGCACTTTGCCGGCATGGGAATCACCAAGGTCGTGGGTCCCGAGGCTCGCGGCTTTATGGTTGGCGTACCGGTGGCTGTAGCCCTTGGCGCCGGCTTTGTTCCCGCACGTAAACCTGGCAAGCTACCGCGCGAGACCGTAAGTCAGAGCTACGAGCTCGAGTACGGCACCGATTCAATTGAAATCCATGCCGACGCTATCAGCTCTAAAGATACCGTGTTGATTCTGGACGACTTGGTCGCGACGGGCGGAACCGTCGAGGCAACAGGTAAACTGGTGCGAGAAATGGGCGCAAAGCTTGTCGGTTACGGTTGTATCCTTGAGCTTGCGTTTCTCAACCCGCGCGAGAAGCTCACACCGTCTAATGACGATGTGGAGCTCTTTAGCCTGGTGACGGTGGACTAGCCGTTACCCTTAGTTACTGGAAAGGAAGCTACATGCGCACAGCAAACACGCACAAAAACATGGCACGCTGCGCTGCTACGGCAACCCTCGCTTGTGTTTTGGGCTTGGGCCTCGCGGCTCCTGCCTACGCCGATACCGCATCCGACCTTGCCTGCGCTCGTACGAAGCTCGAGCAGATCGGTACCCAAACTCAGCAGATTTACGATGAGCTCGCCACGCAGACACAGGCGCTCGATCAGACTGCCGGCGAGATCACGCAAAAGCAGCAGGAGATCGCCGATGGTCAGGCTAAGCTCTCGACCTATGTCGCCGGCGAGTATAAGACCGGCGGCCTGAGCTTGCTTCAGGTTCTGACGGGTGTCGATGACCTGAGCGATATGCTCAACCGTCTGTTCTACTACGGCAAAGTTTCCGATAAGCAAGCTCAGACCATTCAAGAGGTCAAGGAGCTTAAGCAGCAGCTCACCAATAAGCAGTCCGAGCAGGAAAAGAACGTCGCCGCCACGCAAAAGAAGGTCGACGAGCTTAACGCCCAGCAGGCTGAAGCCCAGAACGTCGTAAACTCCCTGGATTCGCAGCTGCAGGCCGAGCTTGCCTCCGAGGCCGAGGCCAACGCCGCGCTGCAGGCCGGCATCAACGCCAGCACCGCCGAGAAGGCCACGGTGAGCAACGAGACTGCCGGTACGACCGAGAACACCAACAACGGTGGCCAGACCAGCAATAACAACAACCAGGGCGGCAACACTCCGGCTCCTACGCCGGCACCTGCTCCGACGCCGCAGCCCCCCACGCCTGCTCCGGCTCCGACGCCTTCTGCTCCGAGCCAGTCCGTCGATGGCGGTTCTGTTGTCTCGCGTGCATACAGCAAGCTTGGTTGCGCCTATTCCTGGGGCGGAATTGGCCCGAACAGCTTCGACTGCTCTGGTTTTGTAAGCTATTGCCTTACTGGTCGCTATTGCCGCCTGGGCACCACGGGCACCTTTATGGGCTGGACGCGTGTGTCCGATCCGCAGCCCGGTGACGTTGTAGTCAACTCGTACCACACCGGCATTTACATCGGTGGTGGTCAGA
>DBGDZK010000171.1:0-9950 GCA_048373195.1 Collinsella sp. | reverse complement strand
CCCTTTCGCTGTTTCGCGCTTTGCGCGAAAGGCGCGCTACTTTGGAGCGAACGGAGAACGTGGTTGTTGCGGCAACTGATCCCCACCATAAATTACCCTTGGCATACTTGCGCGAAAGCCTGCCCGTGCTACACTTGCAATTGCTGTTTCAGGGCGGGGTGAAATTCCCCACTGGCGGTAAATCGGGCGGTGCCAAAGGGGTACCGTGGCGCAGGAAACGTGCCTGCGGCCGAGCCGATGAGTCCGCGACCCGTGTGTGCGTTGGTTCGCATGCCGGCTGAACTGGTGAGATCCCAGTACCAACGGTTAGAGTCCGGATGAAAGAGGCAGGTGATCTTATGTCTGAACAGTCGCAGCATATCCATTTTGAGAACACGAATAGGTGGAGCACCAAACAGCTCGTTACCATGGCGTTGATGTGCGCCTTGGGAGCGCTGTTTATGTATGTGCAGCTGCCCATCCTCCCCTCGGCGCCGTTTTTGACGTATGACCCGTCGCTGGTGCCGGCGATGGTGTGTGGATTTGCGTATGGCCCTGGTGCCGGCACGGCTGTTGCCGCTATGGCGATTGTTATCCATGCGCTTACCACGGGCGATTGGGTCGGTGCGCTTATGAACTTGGTTGCCACGCTGGGCTATATTCTGCCTGCGGCTATCGTTTACCAGAAGATGCACACCTACAAGGGTGCCGTGATTGGCCTGGCACTGGGCGTTATTGCCGCTACGGTGCTTTCTATGGTTGCGAATCTGACCATTGGCGTTTGGTTCTGGTATGGCTCGGTCGATGTGATTGCCCCGCTCATGATTCCTGCCGTGCTGCCGTTTAACCTCATCAAGACCGTGCTCAACTCGGTGTTGACGCTGGCGGTGTACAAGGCGGTCTCTAATCTCATCACGCCCAAGAAGGACCAGGTCAAAGGCCGCGCATGATTGAGTGTCGGGGCGTTTCCTTTAGCTATGACGGTGCTGCACCGGCGCTCGATGGCATCGATCTGAACATCGAGGATGGCGAGTTTTTCTGCATCCTCGGCGGAAACGGGTCGGGCAAGTCGACGTTTGCCAAGCATTTGAACGCGCTGCTGCAGCCCGATACGGGAACGGTGTGCGTCAACGGCATGGACGCGTCCGATCCCGAGCTGGTCTACGACATCCGTTCGACTGCGGGCATGGTGTTCCAGAATCCCGACGATCAGCTGGTGGCAACGCTTGTCGAGGACGATGTCGCGTTTGGTCCCGAGAACTTAGGGGTTGAATCGGCCCAGATCGCGCAGCGCGTGCGCGAGGCGCTGAAGGCCGTGGGTCTGGTGGGCTTTGAGCGCCACGAGACCCACGCTCTCTCGGGAGGACAAAAGCAGCGCGTGGCGCTTGCCGGCGTGCTCGCCATGGAGCCGCGCGTGCTCATCTTGGATGAGGCCTCCTCGATGCTCGATCCGCGCGGGCGCAAGGGCCTTATGAAGGCCTGTCACGCGCTGCACGAACGCGGAATGACCATCGTGATGATTACGCACTTTATGGAAGAGGCCGCTGAGGCCGATCGCGTTGCTGTCTTCCAAGCGGGCCGCGTTGCCATGTTGGGCACGCCCGAGGAGATTCTGACGCGGGCGGACGAACTCGCGCGGCTGAACCTGGATATACCGGCATCGTGCTGTTTTGGCAGGGCGCTTCGCGCGAAGGGCGTGCCCATTTGCGCACAGGTGCGCGAGGCGGATATGGTCGCCGATATAGTGCAGGCTTATGCCGAGCGGAGTAGGACAGGCATCGCCGGGCGGCCTTTCGCATCCGATCCTCGTATTCCCGACAACGTCTCCTCTGCAATCGATGGCGCAGACGCGCTGGAGCCTGTCATCGAGATTTCGCACCTTTCGTATAGCTATTCGCTGAGCGCCCGCGAGCGTCGCCGTTGGCACAAGCGCTCAGCCGCCGAGGGCGCATCGAACAAACAGGCTCTCTGGGGCAACGACCCCAGCAGTCCGTGGGCACTGCGCGACGTGTCTTTGACGGTGCGCCGCGGCGAGTTCCTGGGGCTAGCAGGCCATACCGGTTCGGGTAAATCCACACTGGTCCAGCACCTCAACGGATTAATCCGCCCGCAGGAGGGGAGCGTTTACGCGCTGGGGCTCGACCTATCAAGCAAGAAAGATGCCGCCGCGGTTAAGGCAAAGGTCGGCGTGGTGTTTCAGTATCCAGAGCGTCAGCTGTTTGCCGAGACCGTGGCACAGGACGTGGCATTTGGTCCGCATAACCTTGGCTTGTCACAGACCGAGGTTGCCCGCCGCGTTGCGTCATCGCTCGCGCGCGTAGGCCTCGACCTGGCCACGGTGGGTGACAAGAGCCCCTTTGAACTTTCGGGCGGGCAGCAACGGCGCGTGGCATTCGCCGGCGTGCTCGCCATGGAGCCCGAAGTCCTGGTGCTCGATGAGCCCATGGCGGGACTCGATCCGGCGGCGCGCAGTGATTTCCTGGGGCTCATCGATCGACTTCACCGCGATGGCCTGACCGTCGTCATGGTCTCACACAGTATGGATGACCTTGCCAATTGCTGCGACCGTATTGTCGTGATGAACGAGGGCACGGTGTTTGCCGAGGGTACGCCCGCTCAGGTTTTTGCGTATGCCGATGAGCTCAAGTCGATCGGCTTGGGTGTTCCCGCTGCCCAGCGCATGGCGCTGGCGCTTGCGAGGGCAGACGTGCCGCTACGCTTGGACGGCCTCTATACGGTTGAGTCGTTGGCCGACGAGTTGGCAGATTTGCTGATCGGTTGCTCAGACGGTTCTTCTAACGTTTCGGACGAGGCCGAATCCAAGACGGTCGCGCGAGAGGAGGGCTGCTAATGGAGGCGTTTTCGTTTGGCAGCTACTATCCCGGCGATAGTGCAATCCACCGCCTGGACCCGCGAACCAAGTTGCTCTTGGGCTTTGTGTTTCTGATCACGACGCTCACAGTCAGCAGCTTCCGCGGACTGGTCCCGGTCGCAATCTTCGTTGTTCTGATCTTTACCGTGTCCCGGGTGCCGGCTCGTCGCGTCCTGTCATCGATGGCGCCGCTGCTGGCGATCGTCGCGGTGGTCGCGGTGCTCAACCTGTTTTCCGACCAGAGCGGGCGCATTCTGTGGCAGCTCGGCTTTTTGCAGATAAGCGAGGGCTCGCTGCATTCCGCCGCCATTATGGCGTGCCGCCTGACTTTGATGATGGCCGGTATGAGCGCTATCACGCTCACCACACCGACGCTCGACCTCACCGCGGGTTTTGAGCGCCTGCTCGCGCCGTTTGCGCGTGTGGGACTTCCTGCGCACGAGCTCGGCATGATCATGGGTATCGCGCTGCGCTTTATGCCGCAGTTTGCCACCGAGATGAAGCAGACGGCCGATGCGCAGGCGAGCCGCGGTGCGCGCGTGACGGGAGGCCCGCTCGGCGGCGTGCGTATGCTCGGCAGTGTGGCGATTCCGCTGTTCACGGGCGTGTTCCGTCATGCCGAGACGCTGTCTGCCGCCATGGATGCCCGTTGCTATCATGGCGAGCAGGGCCGCACACGTCTGCATGCGCTTGCATTTGGCCGCGGCGACGCGTTGGCTGCGGTGGTGACGGCGTTGCTGCTCATCTGCGTCATCGTCATCAATCTTCAA
The DNA here is from genome assembly GCA_048373195.1 of Collinsella sp. GTDB lineage: Bacteria > Actinomycetota > Coriobacteriia > Coriobacteriales > Coriobacteriaceae > Collinsella. Next base: position 6,329 of record DBGDZK010000171.1, on the reverse strand, counting down.
CTTGTTTAGGCGCGATTCGAGCGCAGGAAAGGGGTCCCTATGACCGACAACGACCGCACGGCGCAGCTCGAGCGCGCCTGTTCGTATCTTAGGCGTATTCCGGCGTGGTATCTCGCCACGATCGACGTGACGGACGGACATCAGCCGCGCGTGAGGCCGTTCTCGTTTGCCATGGTCGATGATGGCAAGCTGTGGTTTTGCACCTCGCGCGATAAGGATGTGTGGGCCGAGCTTAGCGCGAACCCCAAGTTTGAGGTTTCGGGTTGGAAACCGGGGGAGTGCTGGATCGTATTAACTGGCGAGGCCGCGCTCGAGGACGACGCGGTCGTGAGCGACCGGGTGCGCCAAGCCGGCTTTAAGCACATGGTGGGCATCGGCGAAGATCACGAGAGCGCCAACGACGGCCGCCTTGCGTTTTTCTCGGTGCGCAATATCGCCGCCCGCTTCTGTGATATCGACGGCAGCGAGGAGCGCCTGGAGCTTTAACCCTAGGGTAGCTAAAGCAGCCCCGACCCAAAAAGACTAGTGCCAGGAGGACACATGGACGGATTGAATACGGTGTTGGAGTATCTGACGTCGGTGCCGGCATGGTATTTGGCGACGAGCGTTGACGGACAGCCGCATGTGCGTCCGTTTTCGTTTGCGCAGATCCAGGACGGCAAGCTGTGGTTTGTAACGGCGCGCACCAAAGACGTGTGGCAAGAGCTGCTGCAAAATCAACGCTTTGAGGCCACGAGTTGGTGGCCGGGCCATGGCTGGCTCATCTTGCGCGGGCGTGCGGGTCTGGATGACCAAGCCGCTCCCGATATGCGCGAGGCAGGCTGGAAGCACCTGGAGCGCCTAGGCGAGCACTACGAGGGCGCAGACGATCCCACGCTCGTCTTCTTTAGCGTGGAGGAACCCGAGGCCTTTATCTGCAACCATGACGAATGGGTGCCAGTCGAGCTCTAAACGAGTCTCTCAGCAAGCTTCGACAATTCAAATTCTCGCATGTAGCGGGCCCCACATTGCAACGTCACCGTAAGGTGCATTGGGCAATGTGGGGCCCGTATTCATTTGTCAATTCCTTCGAGTGAATGTGTCGGGACTGTTTCAATGCATGAATATGTAAAAGATTTGCGTATATATGCATCTTTTGGTGCTAAAGTTTCAACCCACTTCATAACGACGGCTGCGGGATGCGCATTGGTGCATAACTGCAGACAAGGAGTCTGATATGTCATTAAAGGTTGGAATCGTCGGTGCGGCTGGATATGCCGGTGCCGAGCTCATTCGCCTCGTCCTCGGTCATCCCGAGTTTGAACTTGCTGCCATTACGTCCAACGCCGATGCCGGCCAGCCGTTGTCTGCGGTGTACCCGAGCTTCGCCGGCGTAAGCGATCTTGTCTTCACGACGCATGATGCCCCCGAGCTCAAGAACTGCGATACGGTCTTTTTGGCCGTGCCGCACACGGCTGCCATGGCACAGGTGCCCGCCCTGCTTGCCGCGGGGGTCTCCTGCATTGACCTCTCGGCCGACTATCGCCTGAGCGATCCGGCCACCTTTGCGGCCTGGTATGCCGCCGAGCACACGAGCCCCGAGCTACTCAAGAGCCGCGCCTTTGGTCTGCCCGAGCTGTTTTGCCAGGATTTGGAGACTGCTGCATCCGACCACGCCGACGGCAAGCCCGTGCTGGTCGCCTGCGCCGGTTGCTATCCCACCGCAACGAGCCTTGCCGCTGCGCCTGCCGTGCGCGCCGGCTGGGTTGCCCAGGGCGGTCCCGTGATCGTTGACGCTATCAGCGGTGTAACGGGTGCCGGTAAGTCCTGCAACGTCCGCACGCATTTTTGCAGCGCGGAGGAGAACCTGGAGGCCTATGGCGTGGGCAAGCACCGTCACACGCCCGAAATCGAGCAGATCTTGGGCCTAACCGATCGCGTCGTCTTTACCCCGCACCTGGCACCGCTCAAGCGCGGTCTGCTCTCTACGGTGACGATGCCGCTTACGCCGCAGGCTATCGATACCTTGACCCTTGAGGACGTTGTCGACCATTACAAGCAGTTCTACGCCGGTCGCACCTTCGTGCGCGTACTCGATGCCGGCCAGCAGCCCAAGACGGCTTCGGTCGTCGGTACCAACGCCGCCCAGATCGGCCTTGCGCTCAACAAGCGCGCGGGCGTTCTGGTGGCTACGGGCGCCATCGACAATCTGTGCAAGGGTGCAGCAGGCCAGGCGGTCCAGTGCGCCAACATCGTCTTTGGTTTTGACGAGCGACGAGGCTTGCCCACAGTGGCGTGCCCGGTGTAGCACATTCGATTGTTGACGATTTGGTAGTCGGGCATCGAGTGGGGCGCCACTCTTAAGCTGGTCTCATGATCACGACTGGCATGGCGCACCAACCGATGCCCATTTTTTGTTTGACATAAGGAGTCATAAAGACGATGAATGCTGAGCAGTTCGATATCAAGATTCGTGCCGTAGAGGGCGGCGTAACGGCGGCAGCCGGCTTTAAGGCGGCGGGCATCCATGCCGGATTCCGCAAGAATCCCGAGCGCCTGGATTACGCGCTCGTCGTGCCCGATAAACCCTGTCCCGGGGCCGGCGTGTTTGCGACTAACCGCTTTTGTGCGGCGCCCGTGCAGGTGAGTCGTGCCAACCTGGGCGGCGCCGACAAGGGCTATGGCATCATCGCCGGTGTTTCTATCAACTCTGGCAACGCCAACGCCGCCACCGGCGAGACCGGTCTTGCCTGCGCGCGCGAGACCTGCAACATCGCCTCGCAGGTCATCGGCTGCGAGCCCCAGCAGATTCTGGTCGCCTCCACGGGCGTAATTGGTCAGATTCTGCCGATTGACACGTTTGAGACTGCCGTTCCTGCCGCCTACGAGGCGCTCTCCGCCTACGGTGGCGCCGATGCCGCCCGCGCTATCATGACGACCGACACGCACTCCAAGGAGTATGCCGTGTGTTACCGCAGCGAGGCCGCGGGGCACGCAGGCAATGCCTATACGGTGGGCGGTATGTGTAAAGGCTCGGGTATGATCATGCCCAACATGGCCACCATGATCGCGGTCATCACTACCGATGCCCCCGTCGAGCCGGCGGCGCTCCACGCCCTGTTACTCTCCACCGTCAAGCAGACCTTCAACAAGGTAACGGTCGATTCCGACACCTCGACTAACGACACCTGCATCATGCTTGCCTCCGGCGCTGCTGCCGCAGATGCCGAGCCTATTGTCGAGGGCTCTGACGCCTTCGACGAGCTAGCCTTTGCCGTGCATGAGGTGTGCGAGAGCCTGGCGCGCAACATCGCCGCAGATGGCGAGGGCGCATCCAAGCTCGTGACGGTTAACGTCACCGGCGCCGTGAACGACGAGGAGGCCGATATCGCCGCTCGTGCCGTCGCCAACTCGCCGCTCGTCAAGACCTGCATTGCCGGCCACGATTGCAACTGGGGTCGCGTTGCCATGGCGCTCGGCAAGTGCGGCGTGCAGTTTAACCAAGAAGATGTGTCCATCGACATGATGGGTATGCCCGTCTGTCGCGATGGCCTGACGGTCCCCTTCGATGAGGACGAAGCCCTGCGACGTTTTGAGGCGCCCGAGATTGTGATCTCGGCAGACCTGGGCGCAGGGGACGCGGCGACCACCGTGTGGACTTGCGACCTCACGCACGAGTACATCTCCATTAACGGCGACTACCGTTCCTAGACTCCCGATGTGCCGCGCGTCCCGCTGCAATCGCGGGCAACGAGGTACGGCGCGATAGCTACACGAAAGACGAGGCAGACTATGAAGTTCGCACGCGATTGTCGCTCGAGCGAATCCAACGAAGTTACCGCGCAGCTGCTGTTCGAGGCGCTGCCGTGGATTAAGAACCTGACCGGTAAGACGGTCGTTATCAAGTACGGCGGTGCCGCCATGGTCGACGAGCAGCTGCGCCGTGACGTGATGAGCGACATCGTTCTGCTCAAGATTATCGGCATGCGCCCTGTTATCGTGCACGGCGGCGGCAAGGCCATCAACGAGGCGTTGAGCCATTACGATATTCCCGTCGAATTCAAGAACGGCCAGCGCGTGACCACGCCGGATACCATGGATATCGTGCGCGAGGTGCTGGGCGGCAAAGTCAACCAGGAGCTGGTCGCGGCGCTCAACCACCACGGCAACCTGGCCGTGGGCGTGTCCGGCAGCGACGCCGGTACCCTTATCGCCGAGCCACTCGATCCAGAGCTCGGACGCGTAGGCAAGGTCACGCACGTCAACACCGACTATATCGAGCGTTTGCTCGACAGTGAGTACATTCCCGTTATCGCCACGGTCGCGGCGGGGGAGGACGGTGGCTTCTTCAACATCAACGCCGATACCGCCGCCGGTGCCGTTGCGGCGGCGCTTCATGCGCACAAGGCGATTTTTTTGACCGATGTCGACGGTCTGTACAAGGACTTTAGCGACAAGGATTCGCTTATCTCCAACCTGACGCTCGACGAGGTCAATGAGATGCTCTACGGCGGCGAGGTCGACAAGGGCATGATCCCCAAGCTGCGCGCCGCCGTCGATGCACTATCCGCTGGCGTGTTCCGAGCCCACATCATCAACGGCACGACGCCGCACTCGCTGCTGCTGGAGCTGCTGACCGATGCCGGCGTCGGTACCGTGATCCACTCCACCGAGACGGCCTACGAATTCGATACGCATCCGCACCCGCTTTCGACGTTTGCCGCGCGCCTGACCGAGAACCTCGACGAGGTCGAGAAGCTTCAGACGGTCTAGCTGACCCGCAGCCGCCCCATTCCTGCACCCATAGCCCCGCGCCGTCTAGCGCCCAACGAAAGGCATCCCATGTCACTTGCAGCTCAGCAATCGCTTGAATCCCATTACGTTATGCATACCTTTGGCCGCTCTCCGGTCGAGTTTGTCGAGGGTCACGGCATGAAGCTCACCGGCGACGATGGCCGTGAGTACCTCGACTTTCTTGCCGGCATCGGCGTGTGCAGCCTAGGCCACGGTAATCCTGCAGTGCTCTCGGCGCTCGAGGCACAGACCAAAAAGCTTCTGCATGTGTCTAACTACTTCTACATCGAGCAGCGTGGACAGGTCGCGGCGCTGCTGTCCAAGCTCGCTAACGACGACGTGGACAGTGCACGCGTGATTGCCGATGCCATTGCTGCCGGCGATGAGACCACGGCAGCTGCGCTCGGCGCTCCGACGGCGGGCGAGCAGGTATGGGAGACGTTCTTTGCCAATTCTGGTGCCGAAGCCAACGAGGGCTCGATGAAGCTCGCGCGTCTGTACGCCAAGCGTGCTGGTAACGGTGGCAACACCATCGTGTGCATGCGCGGCGGCTTCCACGGCCGTACGCTCGAGACCATTGCCGCCACCATGCAGGATTGGCTGCAGGACAGCTTCCGTCCGCTGCCGGGCGGTTTTGTGGCCTGCACGCCCAACGATGTCGACGAACTGCGTTCGATCTTTAAGCAGCTGGGGAGCGAAATTTGTGCCGTGATGCTCGAGCCGATCCAGGGTGAGAGTGGCGTGCACCCCATGACCGAGGAGTTTATGGCTGAGGCGCGCGACCTGGCACACGAAGTGGGCGCCGTTCTTATCGCCGACGAGGTCCAGTGTGGCATCTTCCGCTCCGGCAAGCCGTTTGCATTCCAGACCTATGGCGTGGAGCCCGACATTATGAGCCTTGCCAAGGGGATTGCCGATGGCGTTCCCATGGGTGCCGTGGTGGCAAAGAAGGAGATTGCCGACGTGTTTAAGCCGGGCGACCACGGCTCGACCTTTGGCGGTAGCTGCTTGGCTGTCGCGGCGTGCGCCGCGACGCTCTCTGCGCTCGTGCGCGGCGATTTTGCCGAGCATGCTGGCAAGGTGGGTGCTTATATGGAGGCAAAACTCACCAAGCTGCCGCATGTGGTCGAGGTACGCGGTCGCGGCTTAATGCTCGGCTGCGACTTGGATGACGCTGCGGGCGATGCGCATGATATTGTTGCCCGCGCGCTGGCCGCCGGCGCCGTGATTAACGCTACTGGTGTCCACACGCTGCGTTTCCTGCCGCCGCTTGTCTGCGAGGAAGCTGACGTGGACAGCCTGATCGAGATTTTGTCGGACGTTTTGGCCTAACACAGCGCAATAACTCAATTTGGACCGGGTTCCGGACTGCGGACGTGCCATATGCGGCACGATTCAGCGGTCTGGAGCCCGTTTTGTTATCGATTTACCATGGCTGGGATAGGCCGTGTGAAAAAAGTGGCAAATATGAGTACGGGCACTAACTTCGTAACATATAAATTAGGCGTTTTTAGATGAGTTGGGCCACATATGTCCAGTTTTGCAGTAACTAAATT
>DBGDZK010000170.1:0-29916 GCA_048373195.1 Collinsella sp. | reverse complement strand
CGCAAGACGAAGGCCACATTAAGTGGCCTTCTTTGCGTGCGGAACTCGCGATGAACTTCGTGCCCCGCCGTCCGGGAGGACGCCTCTTTATTGATGGGAGGCCTGATAGGTCGATGGTTCCGTGCCCGGATGCGTCCAAAGTGGGACGGGCTTTCCGGATGGGCAGGCTTTCGAAAAATGCGTCCCGGAATTTGCCTTTGGAATGGGACGTAGTTTCCCGTTGAGGTGCTTTGCGGAAAGTGCATCCCACTCTGGGCGGTCGAAGTGGGACACACTTTCCCAAAGGCGCTCCAACGGGAAATTGCGTCCCATTATTCGGTCAAGAAACGGGATGCATTTTCCCAATGAGAGCAAAACCGGAAAATGCATCCCGGAATTTGCGCTCAAAGTGGGATGCGGTTTCCGGTTGAGGGTCTAAGGGGAAAGTGCGTCCCAGAATCGACGCTTGAAATGGGGTGCAGTTTTCCGATGAGGCACTCGACGGAAAATACATCCCAGAAATGGCCTTTGAGCTGGGATAAGATCTCCGCGGCATCTCGGATTCTCAAAAATGAGACACGCCGTTGGCGAAAATGAGACACGTGATATCGGGCGTCGGACGTATCATTTGCAAAAATGAGCCGACTCCACTCGAGTAAAGCGAGGTCCCCCATGCACGTTCCACACCCCCACATTCGCCGGTTGTCGAAAATCCCGCTTGTTGGGACAGCGGCGCTTGCTGCGTTGATTGCAACGAGTGTCGCCTGTTTCACGGCGGCTCCCAACGTCGCCCAGGCGGCCGACACGCCTGAGATCACCGATATGACCGAGCAGGACTATAGCGACCTGGGCCTGGGCACGAGCGAGGACATTCCGGCCGATACCGTTGGCCCCTACTCCACCACCACTCCCACGACGTTTGCCACGCGCAGCGAGGTCTATATGGCAGCTAACGGCAGCCATGGCAATCGCTACACTCTGCGCGACAAGCTCGAGAACGTCGAGCGCGGCGATATTGGCGGCAGCAGCAAACTCACCGATGGCTATGGAAGTGTGTGGGGCGCCGCAAAGTTCTGGCAAAACGTCAACAATTTCGATACGAACAGCGATCTCTACAAGCATAGCGACTACGGTGGCGGCACCTGGTCGTATTTGAGCAACAATGAGTCCTCGACGGTGCTCGCCAACGACAACAACGGCTTCTCGGGCATTCACGCCACAAGCGTTGAGTTCTGCAGCGATGCCAGTACAGGCAAAAAGAGCCGCGTTGCCGAGCTTCGTGCCTATGGCGACAGCTCGTCCACGACGATCGACGGCAAGTCGTACGCCGGAAAGGTTGAGCTGGTCCTCTATTCGTTTAGCAACGGGCGCACGCGCAGCCTTGATACGCGCCTGCCGGTGACGGTCAACACCAATATGATGGACGGAGGCCGTTTTAAGTATCTGAACGCCGGCTACCTGCAAGAGCACGACGCCGTCTTTGATGTCGAGGCGGGCGATGTCGATGGTGACGGCGTGGACGAGCTTTTTGTCTATGCGGGCTGCTATGTCGACGAGAGCGGCGTGCGTAAGGCTGTAGTCGATATGTACGACCTGGAGGGCGGCAACTGGAGGCAGAGTGTCGTCAAAATCGACGCCGGTAACGCCGCGGACTACACCACGCACAACGAGGGCGGGAACGACTCTTGGACGCAGCTGCAGTCAGCTCCTGTCGTTTCGCTGGCTGCCGGAGACCTCGACCGCGATTTTTGCGATGACCTCGCCATCGTGGTCTCGGCACCCTACGGCAAAAAGAATATTGATAAGTCGACGCATTGCGAGCTGTTCTCGTGGGATGCATCCAAGGGTGCGCTCGTCCATGTCGATGCTCTGGGTGACGCGGGCGCAATCTCCCTCTCCTCGAACGGCAAGACCATGGTCGCTGCGAATGCGACGTTCGGCACGTTTGCCGCCTACGATGAAGAAGGAAAGAAGACGGGTGAAACCGTCACGGGCCTTATTCTTGCGGGCTATGACTGGCAACACAGTGCTTTTGATTACGACGCCTATGACGGCAGCAAGGGGCTGTACGGCGCGCTGTACCGCTACGCGTATTTTGACTCGGAGTCTGGCGAGTTCAAACTATCCGATTGCAAGGAATACAGAGACGGGCTCCTTGCCTCCTATGGACTGATGCATGTGCCCAGCAGCGCATGGAAGGATAGCGCTCAGGATAAGCGCTATCCGTGCACCTTGGCGCCTATTGCCCTTGCCACTGCCAACCTTGACGGTCTGTCCGAGCAGCCGGCGGTCGACGAGGTGCTCGTGGGCGGCGATGTGTTCCGCGACTTTGCCTGCAACACGGCGCAGAGCGGGGCCCAGGGCCTGGGTTCCATGGTCGGAACCATGAGCATGAGCGGCCAGCAATACAACAGTAGCAACAAGCATGACCACAAGGGTATCGAGCAGGTGTGGATCAGCGACGTTAAGGCGGGCAGCGTCTCGGGTTCGGACCGCTATAACGAGAGCTTTATCGCCGTGGTGGGCAAGCACCGCGACGAGGATCTGCGCAAGAACGATGACTACTATTGGATGACCGCCTCGCATTTTTCGCTCGACGAGAACGGAAAGGTACGCCGCGGCGAGGAGCAGGTGATTAGCGAGAGCAACCGTCGCGGCGCTACCTACGGCACGTTTATCTCGCTCGCGCTGCCCGATGTCGACAACGACAGCGTCAAGATCACGTACAAGGACCGCTACAAGGTCTATACCAACCCGCGCGTGCTTGCCGTGCTGCAGGATGCGCCCTATGTTGAGGATCTGGAGCAGGCATACGGCTATCTGGTGTTGGGCGGCACGTCATACGGAGAGGAAAAGGGCACGGGGACATCCCAGGGCTATACCATTGGCGCCGAGTTGGGCGTTGCCGTCGAGGTGCAGACCGGTCCGCCCCTGGTCGCGATGAATGCTTCAGTCGATTTTGCCGCCGAGGGATGCTATGACTACCGGAGCGAGCGCACGGTCAGCGCAAGCGTAAGCTATGAGTCGCATGCCGGCGAGGGTGACAAGGCCGTGCTCTACACGATTCCGATGGTCTATTACGAGTATGAGATCGAAAATGAGGAAACTGGTGGCAAGGGCGTGATGGCGGCGCCCGTGTCGCTCGGCGCGCAGACCTCGGTCGTTAATGTCGAGGCCTATGACCGCATTGCCAAACAGCACAATATGACGCCGCTCAGCTACTTTTTGACCAACCGGTCGGGAGAACCCGGAACCTATCAAACGACGCTCAACGGCGAGACTCCCGTTGGGGATTCCTTTGGCCTGGGCAAGCCTGGCGTAACGCGCGCCTACACGCACGATGGGTTTAACGGCGCCGCCGCGCAGTCGGGGGCGAGCATTGAGCAGACCATCGAAGTCGAGGAGGGCAAGGAGCAGGAGCTCGAGCTCGGCTTGACGCTGAACGGCAGCGTTGTCATGGGCGCGAAGCTCGCAAAGCACGAGTTGTTTGGCGGCCTGTGCTTTGGTGCCAACGCCGGCTTTACTACGGGTAACTCCTCGAGTGAATCGACCGAATACGGCGGCACCGTCGACAACCTGCCCGAGGCCGCGCAGGGCAAGTACGGTTTTGTGTGGCGTCTGGGCGTCAACGCGGTGGATGTCGACAAGTTCGAGGCAGACTCGGGCGACAAGCTCGGCACCAAGGACACCGACCAGTTCTGGATCGTGGGCTATGACGTTAAGGACGTCGAGATGCCCGACGCGCCGGCCGTGACGGGCTTTACGGCAAACGCCGTTGATTCGACCAGTGTCGCGTTTAGCTGGGACGACGTGCTCGCAAACAGGGGTGGCTTTAGCTACGGCGTGGGTATGCTGCAGAGTAACGCGGCCGACGCCATCGTCAACAGCTGGAAGATCGCCGACAATACGCAGACCTCGCTTACCTGGGACGGGTTGCAGCCCAATACGGAGTATCGATTTGCCATTGCCGCCGTTAAGAATGGATCCACGACCGAAACGGGTATTCGCTCGGCAATCATCACGGTCAAGACCATGCCCGATGGCATGACGATGACCGTGAGCGGACCTGCGGCGGATGCTGCGGAGGGGTCGGATCTTGGATACGACTCTTCGGTTGAGCGCACGGCGGGAAGCCACCTGACGCTCTCGGCGATTGGCCATGTGAAGCAACTCGGTGCCGACGATAGCGAAACAGGACTGGCACCGACCTATATGTGGTACCGCAAGGGCCGCGGCGAGACAGAGTTTAAGCTCGTGGGTGCCGATGGCAACCTCGCGGCTGGAACGGCCTCAAAGCTCGAGATTGACCTGACCGCAGACGATGACGGTGCGCAGTATTACTGCCACGTGGGATACAACGACGTGGGCCTCGACACCGGCACGACGCTCGTGAATATCGAGGCCGAGGAGACGGCGCCCACAACGGTGAACGCCACCCCGATCCGCACGCGCCGCCTGTTCTCACAGGCAAGTGCGGGCGCCAAGAAGTTCCTGGACCATACGCTGGTAAACACCGCCGGCCCAACCGATTCCGAAGGCTCAAAGGACCCCGAGACTCCTGAGACCCCGACGAACCCGGACAAGCCCAAGTCCGACAACGGAGCTAAGACCGACACCAAGGTCAAGACTACGACCACAGCGAAGAACCTCGCAAACACCGGCGACCAAACATTCGCCCTAGTCGCCACCGCAGCAGCAGCGGGAGCAACGCTCGTAGTGATAGCCCTCATCATGCTGATCAAGCGCCGCAAGACCCACTAGTAGCCAGTCGAACATATCGACAACCCAAAAACCCGGGTAGCCAAAAAAACAGGCCACCCGGGTTTTCTGTTGAGTGGAGACTCCGCAAGCGGAAACTGCGTCCCATAATTAGGCCGAGAAATGGGATGAACTTTCCCAATGAGAGCCAACCGGAAACCACGTCCCAGAATCAGCCCCCAAAGTGGGACGCACTTTCCCAACGAGCCTCAACCGGAAAATACATCCCGGAATCCAGCTGAATAGTGGGACACACTTTCCCAATCGGGTCCCAAGCGGAAACTGCATCCCATTCTAGACAAGAATTCCGGGACACACTTTCCGCAAACAAAGAAGGCCACATAACGTGGCCTTCAACTTATATATGTTCGGCGATACACCCAAGACAAGCCACGCCCCAACATCAGAGCGTCTGTCCAGGCGGAGGCATATAAGGTTCATCGCGAGTTCCGCACGCAAAGAAGGCCACTTAATGTGGCCTTCGTCTTGCGCAGGACTGTCCGAGCAGGGAACCTTATATGTCTCCGCCTGGACAGACGTTTCAGTTGTGGCTCAGCAGCTAGCAGCTACTTAATCTTGGTCGTACCCGGCGCCAGGTTGGGGTCGGTCTCGTTGGCCTCGGTCTGGAAGTGCTCGGTGTACACGTTCTTGCCGTCGCGGAACATCTCGTAGTATTGCATCTTGGCGTAATCCTCGCGCGCCTTGGTTGCGGCTGCGGCAGCGGCGTCGTCACCGGTGACGTTGGAGGAAAGCGCCCAGCGCAGGCTGGCGTCCTCGTAGCCCACCGAGTTGATAGCGGGCAGCGACTCGCGCAGCGTCATGTGCGCCTTCTGGTAGTCGGAAAGCGGGGCGCCGATCAGCTGCATAAGCTGGGTGGACAGGTAGTTGGTGGACAGGTCGTCGACCTCGCTCGTCTGGTCGCAACCGGCAACGTCGTAGTTAGCCCAAATGATGTAGTCGGTCTGCCACAGGCGCTCCTGATGCGTGGCATCGTCTTCGCCGGTAAACCACTTATCGTTGAACTTGGACGGGAAGAACGGCTGGTGGTCGCCCCAGAACACCACGACCACCTTACGGTCGAGCTTGCTCAGGGCGTTGAGGAAGTAGCGAAGCGCCTGGTCGGACTGCTCGATGCACGAGACATACTCGTCGACATCGGAGAGCGTGCCGTCCTCGACGGTCTTAGCGTCCAGGTCGGTCGTGTCGATGTTCAGGTGCATTTGCTTGTCGGCCGGCAGCAGGCCCGTGTCGTAGCCCGAGTGGTTCTGCATGGTCACGTCGAAGATAAACTGCGGATCGGCGTTCTGGTCGAGCAGCTCAAGAATCTTGTCGTAGGTCGCCTGGTCGGTCACCATACCGCGCAGGGTATCGGCGCCCTGGAAATCGTTGATGGACAGGAACTGGTCAAAGCCAAAGTCCTTGTACACGTTCTCGCGGTTCCAGTTGGTCGCGTGGTTGGGGTGCATGGCGGTGGTGGAATAGCCGAGCGACTTGAACTGCTCTGCCAGATTCCCGGTCGTTTCCATGTTGTAGATGGTGTAGGGGTACACGCCCGAGCCCAGGTTGGCCATGGAGTTGCCGGTCATAAACTCAAACTCGGTATTGGCGGTGCCGCCGCCGTAGGCGCTCACGTAGAGCTTGCCGCGGCTGAGGCAGTTGGACAGGTTCTTAAAATACTGCGGACCCTCGTAGCCGGCGCGCATGTTCTGGTAGATCGACAGATCCGAGAAGGTCTCGTTCATGATGGCGATGACCGTGGGCTTCTCGCTGTCGAACTGCTCCTTTGCGGCGGTGCGCTCGTCACTCTTGGCGGCGTCGGACTTGTCGTAGGCCTTGGCGTACTTTTTGAGCGTGGCCTTGGCATCGTCGACGGAGTAGTCGGCGGGTTTGGGCGGCTTGATGGACTGCGCTGCGCTAATGAAAGCGGGCAGGTAGCCCTCGCGCCAGTAGCTCTCGAGCGGGCGCCAGGTGTAGACAGTGATGCCGAGGGTGTTGTAGTAGTCGATGAGCGTGACATGCGCGGTCACGCCGCCCAGGCACAGCACGGCGACGAGCAGGTTGGTGAGCAGCATGCGCTTGGCGTTGGCGGCGCCCTTCTGGCGATGCGGCGCGATCAGGCCGGCATACTCGCATAGCAGCATGGCGATGGCGGTAAAGCCCATGGACAGCACGCAGAACAGCGAGATCGAGAAGGTGTAGCCGTTGCCGGCGACCGCGGCGGCGGTGGAGATGGCCGAAAGGTCGCCCGGCTGGATGGGCATGGATTTAAACGTGATGACGAAGAACTCGGCAATGCCCAGGACAAAGAGGGCGAAGGCCAAGACCGCGGGAGCTGCGCCGTGGCGCTGGAACAGGAAGAACAAGCCAGCCATGAGCGTGGTGATGATGGCCCACTCGAGCAGGATGCACAGGGGGTAGACCCAGGTAAAGTCGTGGTTGGACGAGACCTCCATGCCCAGCAGCGCAAAGACACCGGCGAGCAGCAGGCACAAGACGGCGGCGACGAGCGGGCGGCCCACAAAGGCGCCGCGCAGACGGGCGAGCTTGCCGGTGGGGGCGGGGGCATCGGTAGCAGCGAACGCAAAGACGCGCGGTGCGATGCGGTCGCGGGCGATGCTGGCCCAGGCGCAGCCGGTGAGGATGGCGTTGGTCAGGATGAGCATCACAAAGGCGAGCGGCTCGTTTTGGGCGACGAGGCCCACGGCGCCCCAAATGGTCAAAAAGACCTGGAACAGACCAAAGGCGACGCTCCAGGCGATAGCGCCCTTGGCAACGGTGCCCGACTGTGCGCGAATGGCCTTGGCCTCGCGCAAGACAAGGTAGACGGTCGCCGCAAGACCGACGAGCGAGATGGCGGCAGCGAACATGCTGAAACTCCTCACAAATGCAAAACCTACGAAAGCGGGGATTTACCCGATTGTTACCAAGATATGCGCTGCAATTGGTAGCTGCGCACAACAACCAGCCATATTAACGCGCACGTATGGCGGTGTTGCGCAATGGAGTGCCCACCTGCGCGATAATGGACGGGAATTACACGGAAACGTAAAGGCTTCTTAAAGAAATGGCGAGGGTAGGGCGATGAGCGAGCAGGTTTGCAAAGCGGACATGGGCGGCGACGGAGTTGCGGTCGTGGATGCGTACGGTTATCCGGTCGAGACCACGGGCAACGCGGTGCTGGACATTTTGGAGCATCGCTCGTCTACGCGTGCCTTCGCGCGTGATGACGATGACCGTCCCGTGGCGGTGACCGACGAGCAGCGGGCGGCGATTTTGCATGCGGCGAGTCGCGCGCCGTCGGCGGGCGCCATGATGATGTATTCCATCGTGAGCATTCGCGAGCAGGTTACGCTGGACCGTCTGGCCGACCTGTGCGACCACCAGCCCATGATCGCCAAGGCGCCCTGGGCACTCATATTTGTGGTCGATTATGCCAAGTGGATCGATCTGTTTGAGCACGTGGGCTGCTTTGAGCCCGAGTTTGTCGAGCGCACGGGCAAGGCGCCCCGCCGCGCGCCGGGTTTGGGCGACTTTGCCATCGCGGCCCAGGACGCCGTGATCGCCGCTCAAAACGCCGTGGTTGCCGCCGAGGCCCTGGGGCTGGGGAGTTGCTACATCGGTGATATCGTCGAGAATGCCGAGGAAGTTGCCGAGCTGCTCGATCTGCCGCCCTATACCATGCCGCTATCGATGCTCATCATCGGCACGCCCCGTAAGGAGCGCCCGGCAATCGCGCATCCCGTGGTGAACCTGGTGCACGAGGAGCGCTATTGCCGTGCGGATGCCGCGACCATGGACGCGCAGGTGGCCGAGATGGACGCGATGTTTCGCCCGCATGCCCGCGAGGTGGGCGAGCGCGTCGTGGACATCTATACCCGCAAGCACACGAGCCCCTTTATGGCCGAGATGAGCCGATCAATGGAATGGTGGTTCAAAAACTGGCTCGGAAAATGACAGATGTGGTAAAGGGACAGTCCCTTTACCACATTTCATATCGCCGCAGTGGCCTAAAGACCGTATAAATGTTTATCTAGCTGGGAAAACAGTGCATTAAACCATGGGCCGATTACCTATAATCCCCTCGAACGTTAAAGTTGGGAGGAAACCGGCTTATGGAACAAAAGGTCAAGGAGGCAGCTTCGCACGCTGCGATTCCTGTGAGCATCTCGGCGATGCTCGTCACGCTGGGCGTGGTGTATGGCGATATCGGCACCAGCCCTATGTATGTAACCAAGGCGCTCGTTGCCGGCAACGGCGGCATCGGAAGCGTTACGCAGGAGTTCGTGCTCGGCGCGCTCTCCCTTGTTGTGTGGACGGTCACGCTGCTGACGACCGTCAAGTACGTGCTGATCTCGCTGCGCGCCGACAACCATGGCGAGGGCGGCATCTTTGCTCTGTACAGCCTGGTTAAGCGCTGCGGCAAATGGCTCATCATCCCCGCCATGCTGGGCGGTGCGGCACTGCTCGCCGATGGCATCCTCACGCCTGCCGTTACCGTTACCACGGCCATCGAGGGCTTGCGCACCATTCCGGCAGTCCATGCCGTGTTAGGCGACGATCAGGCCCGCGTCGTGGCCATCACGCTTGCCATCATCATTGTGCTCTTCTTGGTGCAGCGCATCGGTACGGCAAAGATCGGCCGTGCCTTTGGCCCCATCATGACGCTGTGGTTTCTGTTCCTGGGCGGTACGGGCCTGTTCTTTGTCTTCCAGTACCCCGCGGTGCTGCTGTGCCTCAACCCGCTGCGCGGCGTCGGCTTTTTGCTGAGTCCCAACAATCATGCGGGCATCATGATCTTGGGCAGCTGCTTCCTTGCCACCACCGGTGCCGAGGCGCTCTACTCCGACATGGGCCATGTGGGTCGCGGCAACATTTACGCCACCTGGCCGTTCGTCAAGTGCTGCTTGCTGCTGTCCTATATGGGCCAGGGCGCTTGGCTTATCAACAACGCCGGCAGCCCAGAGCTTATGGGTATCGCCGACCTCAACCCCTTCTACCAGATGCTCACCCCGGGTCTGCGTCCCTTTGCCGTCGGCCTTTCCACCGTCGCGGCCATCATTGCCTCGCAGGCGCTCATCACCGGCGCATTCTCGCTGGTGTCCGAGGCCAGTCGCCTGGACCTCATGCCGCACATGCAGGTCTTCTATCCTGCCGAGACCAAGGGCCAACTCTATATTCCCATGGTCAACAACGTCATGCTCGTGGGCTGCGTCATCGTGGTGCTGCTGTTCCAGAGCTCGGCGCACATGGAGGCCGCCTACGGCTTGGCGATCACCCTGACCATGATGTGCACGACGCTGCTGCTCTTCTTCTACCTGCATGTTGATCGCGGCCTTAAGGTCGCCCCGTATATCTTCGTTGCGTTCTTCCTTATGCTCGAGGGCTTCTTCTTTGTGAGCTCGCTCACCAAGTTCTTCCATGGCGGCTACTTCACCATCCTCATGGCTGCACTCATCATGGGCGTTATGGTGTGCTGGTACAACGGCACGGCGGTCGAGCAGCGTCAGTTTACGCTGCTGCCGCTGCGCAGCTATCTGCCGCAGCTCAAGCGCCTGCGCGACGACGATCGCTACGAGCTTATGAGCGACAACATCGTGTACCTGACCAAGGACACCCATACTGATTACATCGACCGTGATATCGTTTACTCGATCTTGGACAAGCATCCCAAGCGCGCTCGCGCCTGGTGGCTCGTGAATGTCGAGACCATGGACGAGCCGCATACCTTTGCCTATTCGGTCGAGACGTTCGGCACCGACTACGTGTTCCGCGTGCATCTGTACCTGGGCTACAAGATCAACCAGCGCGTCAATGCCTACCTGCGTCAGGTCGTTCAGGACCTGGCTGCTACCGGCGAGCTGCCGGCGCAGACGCATGACTACTCGGTCTACAAGGATCCGGGCAACATCGGCACGTTCAAGTTCGTCATGATCCGCAAGCTTCTGGCGCCCGAGAGTGACGTGGAGCCGAGCGAGCGCACGGCCATCACGCTCAAGTACATCATCCGCCGCGCCGCCGGTACGCCGGCGCGCTGGTATGGCCTGGAGAACTCCAACGTGAGCTTTGAGTATGTGCCGCTGTTCACCAAGTTCAAGGCTGTGAACAAGATGCAGCGCCTGGCCCCCAACGAGCGCCCGTAGGCGCCGACGGGTTGCATGGAGTTGGTTTTCGATGGACGAGATTGGGGCCGGAGAGGCAAACATGGATGCAAAGATACTTGATAGCCGCGAGGTGGTTGCCGAGCTGGTGCGTGAGGCGCGCGCCGATGCTGACGAAGATCGGTTTTTGACGAACCGTGCCAACATGGACATGGCCGATCGCGTAATTTCGATCGTGGCACTGGTATTTGGAGCGGTGTGCGTGTGTGCCCTGCTCGCGCACGTGCTGTTTGTCTAGCGGCTGCCGGTCGTAGAAGGCTTTACACTTAGAACCACCACGAGGGAAAACCACCACAAAGGTGCCTGTCCCCTTTGTGGTGGTTTTTGTTTTTGAGAGAGGGGCGGGGCGCTGATGGACGTCCATGCGGACGGCGATATTGCCGAAAACTTCTGGTGGCGGCGCACGACGTCGACGCGTCGCGGCCCCCTGTACGACATCTGCGTGGCGGCGGGGCTGCTGTTAGCGGCGACGATTGTGGGCGTGCTGCTCGACCGTCCCGGTCTCGCTCCCAGCATCATGATCGTCTACGTGTTTGCCGTGCAGCTGTGCGCCTTTTTCACCTGGAGCCGCCTGTATTGCCTGTTGAGCTCGGCTGCCGCCGTGGCGCTCTACAGCTTCTTGTTTGTCGATCCGCGCTACTCGCTGTCATTTATCGACCGCGTCTATCCCGGCATGTTCTTCATCATGTTTGTGGTCTCGCTTGTGTCGAGCTCGATTGCGTTGGCCCTGCGCCGCGCCTTGGCACAGGCTGCCGCCAGCGACCGTCGCACGCATATGGTACTCGAGACCAACCGCATGCTGCAGCGGTGCGCCGATCAGCAGCAGATTGTCCATGCCATGGCAACGCAGCTGGCGCGTCTTTCGGGCTGTTCGGTCGTGTGGTATAGCGCCGACGCCGACGATGATGACCTGCTGCCGCGTGCGACGTACACGGCCGTGGGTGACGCCGCGCCGGTGCATGAACTGGCGCCGCAGATGCCGCCGCGGCTCTCGGCGTCCGCCTATGTGGGAACGCCGCTCGATGCCACCTATGGCGGCTCGGCGTTTTATGGCATCTACCTGACGGTTCGCACAGGCGACGGCTTCGTGCACTCGGGCGACCCCGCCTCGGTGGTGGGCGTGCTGGCTATCGTTGCCGCGCCCGACGTGCTGACGCACGAGGAGCGGATGCTGGCCGATGCCATCGTGAGCGAAGGCGAGCTGGCGCTCGATCGCGCCCGCGCCATGGAGGCGCGCGAGGAGGCGGCGGTGCTTGCCAAAAATGAGCAGCTGCGCGCCAACCTGCTGCGCTCCATCTCGCATGATCTGCGCACGCCGCTCACCAGTATTTCGGGCAATGCCGATGTCCTGCTCGATCAGGGCTCGACCGGCACCGCCGTGCTCGATGCCCAGACGCGCCGCGGCCTGCTTCTATCCATTCGCTCGGACGCACAATGGCTCAATGCCACCGTCGAGAATTTGCTCGCCATCACCAAGCTCGAGGGCGGCGGTATGCGCCTGTCGACCACGCTTGAGCTCATGGACGATATCGTCGAGGAGGCGCTGCGCCACGTGAATCCGGCCGTACGCGAGCACGATCTTAAGGTGGTGGCGTGTGACGAGCCGGCACTCGTCAATGTCGATGCGCGCCTGATGGTGCAGCTGGTGGTCAATCTGGTGAACAACGCCATCGCGTATACGCCGGCGGGCTCGCATATCGTGATCTCGATTGGCGTCGACGGCGGGCGCGTGAGGTGCTCGGTGGCCGATGACGGACCGGGTATCGCGCCCGAAGATCGCGAGCGCATCTTTGAGTCGTTCTACACCGCCAACCATGGTCTGGCCGACAGCCACCGCAGCGTGGGCCTGGGTCTTTCGCTCTGCCGCTCCATTGCGCTGGCGCATAGCGGTAGCATAGAGGTTGCCGCGGCAGACCCGCACGGCTCGGTCTTTACGATTGAGCTTCCCGCCGCCGACGTTTCGTTTGATAAGGAGTAGCGCTGTGTCGAACTCTGCCGTGAAACCGCTCATCTTGGTCGTTGAGGACGACCCCGCCGTTCGCAACCTTATCGTCGCCGCGCTCGAGGCGCACGGCTTGCGCCATATGGCCGTGGAGACCGCCCATGCCGCTATCGCCGCCGCCTCGTCGCAGGCGCCGAGCATTGTGCTGCTCGATCTGGGCCTGCCCGATATGGACGGTGTCAAGGTGGTGGAGTCGGTGCGCACGTGGTCGGGTATGCCGATTATCGTGGTATCGGCGCGTAGCGAGGATGCGGACAAAATCCGCGCACTCGATGCCGGTGCCGACGACTACCTGACCAAGCCGTTTTCGGTCGAGGAACTGCTCGCGCGCATTCGCACGACGCTCAGGCGCCTTTCGTATGCGCAGGTTGGCATGGGTGCGTCCGAGGGCACGTTCGATACCGGTGAGCTGCATATCGACTTTGACGCCGGCATTGCCACGATGGATGGCGAGGAGCTGCATCTGACGCCGATTGAGTACAAGCTCTTGTGCCTGCTGGCACATAACGCCGACAAGGTACTGACGCACCAGTTTATCCTGCACGAGATTTGGGGCACGGCAACCAAGAGCGACCTGGCGAGCCTGCGTGTCTTTATGGGCACGCTGCGCAAGAAGATCGAGTCCGACCCCGCGCATCCGCGTTACATCCAAACGCACGTGGGTATCGGCTATCGCCTGGTCACCCAAGGCTAGATCGCCAACCACCATCCCAATATGAGTTGCGGTGAAATACGGTCTAAATTTGCCTAATTCCAGGCAAAGCAGTCCGTATTCCACCGCAACTTTGTTTATTTGCCCTTGGGCTTGCTGGCGTAGAACTTCTTCTTTTTGGGCTTGCCGGCGGGGGAGGGCTTGCCGTCGTCGCGTGGCCCTCGGTCGCCGGCCTGCGCGTGCGCGGGCGCTGCTGCACGAGGCTTGCGGGTTTCGGGGTTGCGCAGCTCCTCGGTTCGCTCGGCAATCTCCTCGGCGCTAAAGCCGACTTCGGCCATGGCGTCCTCGATGGGCAGGCGGCGCACGATGTAGCAGTGGTGCACCTTCTGGTTGCGCGCGAAGTCTTCGGGGATGGTCTGCGCCGTAATGTCCTGTAGCACGACGCCCGCGCGTGCGAGCTTGCGCGTCTCGGGACGGAAGCCGCGCAGGTTGCAGCTAAAGATGGCATGGCCGCCCTGCGCGAGCAGGCGCGATACACCGGCCAAAAGTTCAACATGGTCGCGCTGGACATCCCAGGTGCGGCGGCCCATCTTAGACGAGTTCGAAAACGTGGGCGGGTCGACAAAGATCAGGTCCCAGCGGTTGCGCGTCTGACGCTGGTCGCGAATCCAGGCGAGCACGTCGTCGCGCACAAAGTGATGCTGCGGTCCCACAAAGCCGTTCTGACGCATATTGCGCTCGGCCCAGTCCAGATAGGTGTTGGAAAGGTCGACCGTCACGGTCTCCTCGACGCCGCCGTCTGCCGCATAGCAGGTGGCGGTGCCGGTGTAGGCAAACAGGTTGAGGAAGCGGCGCGCCCGCTTGGCGTGCTCGCGCACTAGGTCGCGGGTGACGCGGTGATCCAGGAAGATGCCCACATCCAGGTAGTCGTCAAAGTTGACGGCAAAGGTAAGGCCGCCCTCCTCGATGAGCGGCAGGCGACGGCGCGCGATGTTGGCGCGCTCGCCCGATGCGCCCTTGCCGGCGCCCTGCTTGCCGTATTGCGAGCCGCCGCGCGAACGCATGCGGGCCTTGGCGTGCACGTGCTCGGCCGGAACATCCAGGATACGCGGCGCGATGGCCAAGATGTCGAGCATGCGGGCCTGGGCCAGCGCGGGGTCGATGGTCTTGGGTGCGGCGTATTCGGCGATGACGAGCCAG
Source organism: Collinsella sp. (assembly GCA_048373195.1). Taxonomy (GTDB): domain Bacteria; phylum Actinomycetota; class Coriobacteriia; order Coriobacteriales; family Coriobacteriaceae; genus Collinsella. The sequence continues at coordinate 15,167 of DBGDZK010000170.1, read as the reverse complement.
CGGCCCGGCGTCTGCGGGCAGCCCTCGTACAGATCGATGGCGGCGGAGTAATCGGGTAGGTCGGCATCGTAGACGCGGTAGCAGCTCACACCCTCGCGCTTGGCCCACTTGCGGCGCAGACGGGCATTCTTGCGCAGGCGGTTGGCGAACTGCTCGGACTCCGGGATGAGCACGGGCAGCGGCTTGCCGTCGCCCAGGTCGAGCATGGCGGCAGGCTCGGGCATGGGGGTGCCGGCGGCTTCGTCTTGAGCGTCTGCGGTCTGCTCCTCGACATCTGCGCTGGTCGCAGCTTCAAATGCCGCGGCGGCGTGGTCGAGCGAGGGCCAAATCTCAATAGCCGCCTCCTCGTTGTTGGGCATGACGGCGATCGAGCGCTTGGGCTCGGCGTGGAGCGCGCGGGCCAGCAATCCGTCGCGGGTGAGCGCGGCGACCGGCGCCGAAGCGAGCTCGGGGGCGCGGCGCAGCTCGCCGATGAGCGTCATGGCATCGTGCATGAGTGAAAGCGGTGTCTCGGTCGTATCCGCGACGAGGGCGGCACCGGCGACAGTGCCCGCGTGGTCCAGCACGGTGGCGGACTTAGCGGCGCAAAAATCGACAAAGCGCTTGTAGCCGGCACACTTGACCATGCGCTCGGCGGTCTTGCGGGCGGTGGGGTCAATGTCCATGGCCACGATGCGCGCCTGGCGCTCGCGCGCTGCCGCCTCGCGCTCGCGCGCCTCGGCAAGCAGCTGTTCCCACAGGACAGCGTCGTGCAGCTGCCAGCCCTCAAAGCCCCAGCGCTCGCGTGCGGCGCCCGGGGCGCGGTCGGTCAGAATGTTCACGGCTTCCAGCAACAGGCCGCCGCCGGCGCACGAGGCATCGATTAGCGTGGGAAGGGCTTCATTCTCGTAATCGTCGGCCGTCAACTCGCGCTCGCACAGTGCGGTCCAGCCGACCTGCGCCAGCACCAGGGCGGCGTAGTCGGGGCGCAACACGTGCGCACCCTCGCCGGCACGGGTCGCCGCGGGCGGCAGGCGCTTGAACAGTGGGTCGCCCGAAAGGTCCAGGCTGATGCTCGCGCGGCGCTGGCGCAGCGAAAGCAACAGGTGAACGTCGGGATCGGCAGCGTCGACATCGGCGCGACGGCCCGTGGTCTCGGCCAGACGGTCGCACAGCGCGTCCTTGGCGCGCAGGGCCGAGAAGCGCGTGTTGCGCAGCTGCTCGGTCACGCCGCGGGCGGTGATGGCAATGGTGGCGCCGGGGCGGACGATGCTCTCCCAGGCGATGTCGTAAACGCTATCGTACAGTTCATCGGCATCCTGCGCCTCAAAGCGCCCGAGCACCACGAACACGCGGCTCGCCAGGCGCGACCACAGACAGGCGCGGTAGCCTTCTTCGAGCTCGCCCTCAAATGTAGCGCGGCCCTTCAGCCGGCGAACATGCGAAAGTCCGAGGCGTTTAAGCTCATCGGCGAGTGCGGACTCAAAGCCCTCGGGGCAGCTTGCGTAAAATTCCATGGGTGACCTCTCTGGTTGCGTCGCTCCATTATATGATGGATGCTTCGTTTGCCCTTATCCTCGAAAGGAACCCATATGATTGATGCGTGCCCCGATTCTGCCGTGCTCTTTTTTGACGTGGACGGCACGCTGACGTCGTTCGATCCCGACAACATGACCGACAAGGACTTTTCGGCGGTTCGCCCCTCGCAGGCGGTGATCGAGGCGTTTCATCGTCTGCGCGACGCAGGGCACAAGGCGTTTATCTGCACGGGTCGTCCCTTGTGGCTGATTGCCGATGGCCTGCGTGCTTTGGAGCCTGCGGGTGTCGTTGCCATGGCGGGAGCGACGCTCGAGGTCGAGGGCCGCGTGGTACACGAGGACTGCTTTGGCGAGGACGTTATCGAGGAGCTCGCGCGCCGCGTTGTGGATGCCGGCATCGAGGTTTTTTTCGAGTCCAATGCTGCGACCTTTGCGCTGGAGCCCGTGGGCGTTGAGCAGTCGTCTCTGATCGGCACGTCTGTGGTGCACAGCGCCGAGGAGATGCGCGTCGACGGCAGTCTGCGCGTGGGCAAGGTATGCCTCAGTGTGCCCAGTTTGGCTCGCGTAGCCAATGATGACGGCTTTATCGATTGCGAGTTTGAGCTGTGCAACACCGGTGGCCAGAATCGCGAGCTGAGCCCCAAGGGCATTGACAAGGGCGTGGGCGTGGCGCGAGCGCTGGAATACCTGGGTCGCACCGGCAACGCGCGCACCTTTGGCTTCGGCGATTCGGGTAACGACCTGGGCATGCTCGCTGCGGTCGAGACGGCTGTCGCCATGGGCAACGCCATGCCTGAGGTCAAGGCGGTCGCCGACTACGTGACCGACGATGTCGCACACGACGGCACCGTCACAGCGATGCAGCATTTCGGCCTCATCTAATGAATCCCGCGTTCTGACGTTTGCCCAAACTGCGACTCTTTGCTTTTGCATGCTCAATCGATTTATCAATCCAAACACTGAGGTGTTTATACCGTTCGCCGAGAAGATAAAAAACCGCAGCTCACGCCTTGATAAACGTAGGTAAAGTGTTTAGCAGTTTAACGCCCATGTGCAAGCGAAAGGAATCAGGCAGATGGCAATCAAGGTGTTCGCTGACGGTGCAAACCTCGAGGGCATGCTCGACATGTACGAGAACGGCAACGTTCAGGGTTTCACGACCAACCCGTCCCTTATGAAGAAGGGCGGCGTGACGGATTACCGCGCGTTTGCCAAGGAGGTCCTGGCCCATATCACCGATGTGTCCGTCTCGTTTGAGGTCTTTGCCGACGACGTCGAGACCATGGAGGTCGAGGCGCGCGAGATCGCTACCTGGGCCGAGAACGTCTACGTCAAGATTCCGTGCGTGACCACCAAGGGCGAGTCCACCGCCGAGCTGGTTCGCAAGCTTTCCGCCGACGGCATCAAGGTCAACGTCACCACCATCTTTACTCCCGAGCAGGTTGACGAGATGGTCGAGGCCGTTGACACCGAGACGCCGTCCATCATCTCGCTCTTTGCCGGACGTATTGCCGATACCGGCGTCGATCCCATTCCGTTTATGATGGAGTCGGTCAAGAAGGCCGCCGCCAAGCCCAACTGTGAGGTCCTGTGGGCGTCCACGCGCGAGCTCATCAACATTTACCAGGCCGAGGCCTGCGGTTGCCAGATCATTACGGTGCCCAACAGCATCCTGGCCAAGCGCAAGAACATCGGCCGTGACCCGTACGAGGTCTCGCTCGACACCGTCCGCGGCTTTGCCAAGGATATCGCGGCGCTCGGTTTCCATATCCTGCCGTAACGCGAACACTGGCTACGCCGCGGGTTGTTCGCCCCGGCTTTTCCTTTCCCTACCGCTCACGCGCTTCGCGGGGGTCGCGCTAGGCAAAGGAAAGGCCGGGGCTGCCGGCACGAGCTTGCCAGCAAGTTGGCGCTTGGCTTCCATATCCTGCCGTGGGCAAAGGTACCCCCGCCTGCGCCGTGCAAAATTGAGAGTATTCAGCAAGGTAAAGGCTTTTACCAGTTAACCGAAGCACGGAACAGCCCCCGTTTTGGCTCTGATGATGCTAAAACGGGGGCCGTTTTTGACTTTATTGCCTCTGAGGGGCGTTCGGGGCGGCGGAAATTGCAGAATACTCGCGATTTTGCACGTCGCGAGAGGGGGGACCCTTGCTTTAGGTGGTTTACTTCCCCTGCACCATGGTGAGCGAGATCTTCTTGCGGTCGCGATCGACCTTTTCCACCCACACCTTTACCGTGTCGCCGACGCGCACCACGTCGCTCGGGTGCTTGACGAAGCGGTTGGCCAGCTTGGAGATGTGCACGAGGCCGTCCTGGTGCACACCCACGTCGACGAAGGCGCCAAAGTCGACGACGTTGCGCACCGTGCCCTTGAGTTCCATGCCGGGCTCCAGGTCGTCGATGGAAAGTGCCGAGCGGCTAAAGGCCACCTCGGGCGCGTCGTCGCGCGGGTCGCGGCCGGGCTTCTTGAGCTCGTTGACAATGTCGATGAGCGTCAGGGTGCCGCAGTCCAGGTCGCTTGCCAGCGCCGAGATGCTGCCCAGGCGGCGCTCGATGTCGGGCACGCCGCCGCGGCTGAGCTCGCTTGCTTTAACGCCGGCGCGTTCCAAGACGGACGTGGCCACCTCGTAGCTTTCGGGGTGGACGCTCGTTGCGTCGAGCGGGTTCTTACCGCCGCTAATTCGCAAAAAGCCTGCAGCGTTGAGATATGCCTTGGGTCCCAGCTTGGGGACCTTCTTGAGCTGGCGGCGATCGGTGAAGGCGCCGTTTTCCTCGCGGAAAGCCACGATGTTCTTGGCCACGCTCGGCGTGATGCCCGAAACGTATCCCAGCAGGCTCGCGCTCGCGGTGTTGACGTCGACGCCCACGCGGTTGACGACGTCCTCCACCACGTGGCCCAGGGTGCGCGAGAGCTCGGCCTGGTCAAGGTCGTGCTGGTACTGGCCCACGCCGATGGACTGGGGCGGAATCTTGACGAGCTCTGCCAGTGGGTCCTGCAGGCGGCGGCCCAGGCTCATGGCGCCGCGCACGGTGACGTCCAGGTCGGGATACTCCTGGCTCGCGAGCTCGGAGGCGGAGTACACCGACGCGCCGGCCTCGTTAACAATGGTGTATCGCAGCCCAGGCGCCTGCTCGGCAATGAACTCCGAGACGACTTCCTCGGTCTCGCGGCTGGCGGTGCCGTTGCCGATGACGATGGTGTTGACGCCGTCCTTTTTGACGAGGCGGGCGAGCTCGCGCTTGGTGCCGGCGACGTCGTGGCGCGGCTTGGTGGGGTAGACCACGCCGTGGTCGAGTAGCTTGCCGGTCTCGTCCATGACGGCGACCTTGCAGCCGGTGCGGTAGCCCGGATCGAGCGCGAGCACGCGGGCGCCGCGCACAGGGCGCGCCGAGAGCAGGCCCTCGAGATTCTTGGCAAAGACGTTGATGGCCTCGGTCTGAGCGCGAACGGTGAGTTTGGCGCGGGCCTCGCGCTCCAGCGAGGGGGCCATGAGGCGCTTGTAACCGTCAGCGATGGCGGCATCGAAGATGGGCGCGAAGACGCCCTGGCGTCGGGGCCAACGGCTGCTGAGGCGCGCTGTGGCGGCAGCGCCGTCGACGTTCACGCGCACGCGGAGCTTGCCCTCGCGCTCGCCGCGGTCGATAGCCAGCACGCGGTGGTTGGGTATACGGCGCAGCGGCTCATCATAGTTGTAGTAGGGCTCGTAGGGAGTCTTTTCGGCGGGGTCGGTGGCCTCGACGACGATGTCGGCGGTGTTTTGCGTAAAGGCGCGCAGGTCGGCGACGTTCTCGGGGTCTTCGGCCACCGTCTCAGCCACGATGTCCGCCGCGCCGGCGAGCGCCTTCTCGGGCGTGTCGAAGCCGGCTTCCTCGTTGACGTAGGCCGCGGCGGTGTCGAGCGCGCTGCCCTTGGCCGAGGCCTGCATGATGATCATGTTGGCAAGCGGCTCCAGGCCTGCCTCGCGGGCCTTCTGTGCGCGGGTCATGCGCTTTTTGCGGTAGGGCTTGTAGAGGTCCTCGACACGCTGGAGCTGCGTGGCCTCTCGAATCTGCTGCTCGAGTTCGGGCGTGAGTTTGCCCTGGGCGTCGATGAGCAGAACGACGTCCTCTTTACGCTGCTCAAGATTGCGCAGGTAGGACAGGCGCTCGTCGAGTGCGCGCAGGGCGACGTCGTCCACGCCGCCCGTGGCTTCCTTGCGGTAGCGCGAGATAAAGGGGATGGTGTTGCCCTCGTCGATGAGCTTGACGGCCGCCTCGACGTTGGCGGCCTTAAGGTTGAGCTCGCGGGCGAGCTGGGCGATAAGATCCATGAAACTCCTTGCGGTAAAGGTGCGTTTGCAGCACAGAGCTACCAAGGATACCACCCGTCCCAAAAGACTGTTTTGGGCCGTGCCACGAAAATGACCTATCTACTACGTTTAACCCGTATGGGTCGACCATCCCCCGGTTTTCCGAAAATACGCAAGCCGTCTACCTGCGGTTTTTACTTCGCGAAATTTGGCACGGTTGAGGGCGATCGGTTAAACGTAGTAGATAGGCGCATTTCGTGGCGAACGAATCAGGCCGAGGTGCAAAATGGCCCCTCGCCCCAGAAAAATCGTCGGAAAGGTAGCAAAATGCCCCGCGGGCAGGAGGCTGCTCGCGGGGCAAAGAAGAGGGGCTTGTTGGTGGCGGACCGAAGGGTTCGGCATGGGGCTTCTGCCGCGGTCTGCCCTAAGGCGTCACAGCTCGACGAGCTGGCCGGTCTCGGCGGCCTCCTTGATAGCGTTGAGAAGCGTGAGCGTCTTAACGTTGTCGGCGGGGGTCACGACGGGCTCGACCTCGCGGCGGACAACCTTCACAAAGTGCTTGAGCTGCATCTTGTGCGGCAGCGCCGGGTCGACGGCCGGGATCTCCATCTGCAGCGGCTTGTGCCAGTTGGAGGCGCCGTCGTAGGAGAACTGATGCAGGCGGGGCAGCGACAAGGCGCCCAAGGTACCGCCAATAAAGTAGGCGTCGGCGTCGAAGGGGCGATACTGCGGATCCTCGCGAGCGGTTGCCTCCCAGTTCCAGGGGCTGGCGGTGGCGTCGGAGATGGTCATGCTTGCGAGCGCGCCATCGGCAAAACGGACGTTGACCACGGCGGAGTCCTCGGTCTCAAAACCGCGGGCGGCGCTGGACTGCATGCCCTGGACGGCAACGGGCTCGCCCAGCAGGTAGCGGAGCAGGTCGACGTCGTGCACCAGGTTGACCAGGATCGGGCCGGCACCCTTCTTGCGACGCCACTCGACATCGAAGTACTCGTCATTCTTATAGATCATATAGTGGAAGCTCGACACGGTGAGCTTGCCCAGCTCGCCGGACTCGATGATCTCCTTGGCCTTGTTGACGAAGGGGTTGTGGCGACGGTGCTGACCCACGAGCACGGGCACGCCGGCGGTCTCGGCCTCGGCGGCGAAGGCCTGAGCATCCTCGAGGTCGTTGGAGATCGGCTTTTCGACCAGCGGCACGATGTTGCGCTTGATGGCCTCGCGGGCAACGCCCAGGTGCAGGTCGTTGGGGGTGGCGATAATGACGGCCTCGGGCTTGACCTCGTCCATCATCTGGGCGGGATCGGTATAAAACGGCACGCCGGCGGCCTCGGCCGTGGCGCGGGCGCCCTCAAAGGCGTCAGCGATGGCGACGAGCTCGGCCTCGGGCTCCTCGGTGACAAAGCGGATGTGGTTGCGGCCCATGGCGCCGGCACCGATAACGGCAATGCGGACGGGGTTGAGCTCAGGCATTTCGACTCCTTAATACTGGTGACCAGTGGAATGCGACAAAGGGGCTGTCCCTTTGTCGCATCGGTAAAACTAGGCGGACTTCTTCTTGCTGTCGGAGACCATCATGTAGACGGTGAGCACGACGGCGATGGCGGCGATCACAATAGCGCCGTAGAAGGACTGCTGGTAGGCGGCGCTGCCGGCCTCGGCGTGATACAGCACGGCGGTGATGGGCTGGCTGATCCAGGTGGAAGCGGCGTAGCCCAAAAACATGATGCCGTAGTTGACGCCGATGTTGCTGGTGCCGAAGGCGCCACCGGTGAGCGGCGGGTAGATGACGAGCAGGGCGCCAAAGCTAAAGCCGAGCAGGGCGAGCGCCACAAAGAACATGCCCTGCGTAAAGCTCATCGACATGATGACGAGTGCGACGATGGTGACGACAAGGCTGATGAGCAGCGACTTATAGGCGCCGAGCTTGTCGATGATCTGGCCAAAGGACAGACGGCCAACCAGGTTGGCGCAGGTGTTGACGGAGACCACCACACCGCCGAGGGCGACGGCCGCGGCGCTCGTGGGGTCGGCGAAGAGCTGGACGGCGGCGATGGAGGCAACCTTGCCCACGAGCAGGGTGCCCGCGGTGGCGGCAAAGGCGAAGGTGACGATGAGGACCCAGAAGCGCGGGGTCTTGACCATCTCGCCCGGGGTGAGGTCGCCGAAGGTGCCGGCATGCGCGCCGCCCTTGGGGGCCTCGAAGCCCTCGGGCAGCCAACCGGCCTCGGGGGCCTTCAGGAACAGGGCGGAGGCGGCGATCATCACAAAGAAGATGACGCCGAGCGCCTTAAGGGCGCCAAAGATGCCCAGGCTCGGGATGAGCAGCGAGGCGAGCACTGGGGACAGCACGGCGGGGCCGGCGGTTGAAGCGGCCAGGGTGATGCCGGAGGCGAGGCCCTTCTTGTCGATGAACCACTTTTGGCCGGTGGTGAGCGCCGGGTTGTAGCCCAGGCCGTTGCCGATGGCGGCGACGAGCGAGAACCACAGGTAGAACTGCCACGGCTCGGTGACGGTGCCGGACATGAACCAGCCCACGCCGTAGCACACGGCGGCGGCGATCACGACGTTGCGCGGGCCGATCTTATCGGAGATGCGGCCGGCGAAGATGCCCGTCACAGCCATGATGGTCTGAAAGACCGGGAAGGCCCAGGTAAGAGCGCTGGACCACTCGGGGTAGACGGCGAGCAGGTTCTTGCTCACGACGGAATACAGCGCGATGGAGCTGATGAAGAACATGGTGACGCACGCGGCGGAAAGCACGACGGCGCGACCCTTGTTGGAGTTGGTGGAAGCCATTGGACTCTTTCTAATCGATGCGGGGGAGGAGCGGGCGTGTCCGCGGGCCTCCCTGTTAGGTTGGTTTACTGGTCAGTCGGCTTGGCGACGCCGGACTCATCGGACCAGAGCTCGACGCCCTTGTTCTTAAGGTAGTTGTCGGCATATGCGCGACGGCCGCCGGGCTTGGCGGTGAGGTCGCCCATCATGTTGGAGAAGCCGCCGTCGACCTTGATGGCGTCGCCGGTGGTAAAGTCCGAACGCTTGGACGCCAGGAACATGACGGCGTTGGCGATATCGCTGACCTCGCCGATGCGACGCGTGGCGATCAGACGGCTGCGGCTCTTCTCGACCTCGGGGTCGGCGTAAAAGCTTGCCGACATGGGGGTTTTGACAAAGCAGGGCTCGACGCAGTTGGAGCGGACGCCGTAGGGGCCCCACTCGGCGGCGAGCATCTTGGACATCATGTTGACGCCGGCCTTAGTGGAGCTGTACACACCCGAGAACGTCTCGGGGGAGTGGCTGGCAACGGTCGAGATGTGCACCAGGCGACCCTGGCCGGCCTTGATCATTTCGCGACCAAAGCGCTGCGAGGTGATGAAGTAACCGGTGAGGTTGACGTTGAGCACCTGCTCCCAGTCGCTCAGCGGCAGGTCCTCCATGGCGGCGAAGCGCAGGATGCCGGCGGTGTTGACGAGAACGTCGACGCGGCCGAAGTCGGCGATGGTGGCATCGACGGCGGCCTGAACCTCAGCCTCGTCGGTGGCGTTCATCTTGTAGCCCTCGGCGTGGATGCCAAACTCGGCGGCGAGGTCGGCGGCTGCGGCCTTGACCTTTTCCTCGTCTAGATCGAGCAGGACGACGTTGGCGCCGTTGCGGGCGAACTCGCGGCAAATCTCGACGCCCATACCGCCGAGTGCGCCAGTCACGGCGCAGACATCGCCTTCGAGCTTGAGCCAATTGCTCATAGGAACTTCCCTTCTTGTGCCTCCCGGTGGGTCGCTCCCATTAATCGACCCACGTGGTTTTCGCTGGTTATCGTATGCTTTGCATTTGCGCAGGTGAATTGCATATTTGTTAGAATGGCGTTAACCGTAGGTTTACACCGTGCGATGCAGTTTTTCTCAATTAAGCGCGTGACCTGCGAAAACAACCCCCTGTGGCGCCATGTGGCCACGGGTGCGAAAACGGGAGATTGACGTGTACGATCGACGACTTGAGGCCATATCGGCCGCCGCGGAGCTGGGAAGCTTCTCGCGTGCGGCGGCAAAATTGCGCGTGTCGACCCCGGCGCTCGTCAAGCAGGTGTCGGGTTTCGAGGCCGAGTTCGGCATCACACTGTTCGAACGCTCGCACTCGGGCGTCAAGGTGACACCGGCCGGCGCGTTACTGGTAGACGACGCGCGCTCGATTATGCGCCAGTCCGAGGATGCCCTTCGCCGTGCCCGACGCGCGGCGGGCGATGGCGGCGCGGTGCGCCTGGGCGTGTCGATGATGTGCCCGGGGCGCCAAACGCTGTCGATGTGGTCGGGCATCCACGATCTGGAACCGTCGCTGCGATTTGAGATCGTGCCGGTAAGCGACCTCTACGACGAGCGCGAATCCGTCATGCGTAGCCTCGGTCGAGAGGTGGATGTGGTGCAGTCGAGTTTTTCGACCCCGCGCTGGGGCGATGCCTGCCAAAAGCTCCGCATTGTCGACGTGCCGTTTTATATTGACCTGCCGCGCACGAGCCCACTGGCGCGCAAGACACGCATTACGGTCGCCGACTTGGAGGGTATGCGTCTGCGCGTGCTGCGCCACGGCAACGACGCCATGGACAGCCTGCGCATCGACCTTTTGGCCGACGGCGGCGTGGACGTGATCGATGTGGATAGCTTCGACTTTGCGCTCTTTAACGAAGCCGAGGAAAAGGGCGACGCGGTGCTCACCTGTGGAGCGTGGTCGGGGGTGCACCCGGCCTTTGTGGGCGTGCCGTTCCTGTGCGGCCGCGAGGTACCGGTCTTTTTGCACTATCCGCTCGAGCCCACCCTCCAAGTCCAAAAATTCGTCAACGCCATGGCACAACTTCTCAAATAGCCAAAAGAGTCCCGTCCCAAATTAGCTACCCTTTGCTACGGGTTTAGCGGTCCTCGCGTTGCGGCCCGGCTGCCTCGGCTGTCTTTACGCGGTTCTTGTCGATGTACATGTTTTTGTCGGCCTGAGAAAAGAGCTCACGCATCATAGGCGGTTCATCAAAATCACTGGAAAGCGCGTAGCCCACCGCATAGCTGATAGGCATGTCGGGGTGAGCCCCGGAATACTCGTTCACGTTCGCACGAACCCGAGCGAGACAGGATTCCACAGCGGCTCGGTCGGCATCCCACAGCACCGCGATAAACTCATCGCCGCCGTCGCGACCCACAAAGCAGGTCTCGGACGCCACACTTCCCAGTTGTTGGGCAAAAGAGCGAATGTATTCATCGCCCTTCTCATGGCCGAAGTTGTTATTGACCATATGCAGATTGTTAAGATCGAAGACGCACAGCGCAACGGGCGCCTCCGCGGAGACAGGCTGCTCCTGCCCCAAGATCTCCTCGCACTTATTCTTATTGGGCAGTCCTGTGGCTTCGTCGAGATAGACTTTGCTCTGCAGCTCGCGGTTGAGCGCGGCAGTGCGCACCGCGCGAACAAGTTCGACCGCAAAGGTCGCCACCAAGCCCACGATGTCGATGATCACCAAGCCCTCGAGATAGTTGAGCGCCGACGCCTTCTCCTGAGAGTAGTCCTCTGCGAGTCGCGTAGCATCGTCGCAAATGCCAAAGAACTCCTCGCTCATGGAGATGATGTCGGTGCTCTCGTAGCCGACTTCGCGCACGCGGCTAATCTCGGCGCAAAGCTCATCATAATAATTTGCAAGCTCGGTCATCTTTGCCTGATACTCATCGTCGTCGAGACGGACGAGGTTGAGGTCGTCACTTCCGTAACGCAAGCCGTTGATGTATGAATCCACGGCTTTGAGCAGGTCATCTTGAGGCTGGCCCGCGTCCTCGAGCTTAACGATTCGCTGCGTGGTGCCGCGCACCAGGCCGGCGTAGTTGACCACACGCGCCGTGCCCTGGATATCGGAGACGAGCAGCATGACATTGATGAAGAAGAAGATGAGAACTGCCGTGAGCACCATCATGAGCAGGCGCACCGCCTGGCTGGCCTTCTTGGCGACAGAAGTATTCACAAGTTCACTTCCCTAAATGACAAAAGAACAGGTAGCACGCAGTGTGCTGAAATTCATGGGTGGTTAACTCTACCATATGGGCCAGCAGCCTTAAACTGCAGCAGACGCTCGTCCAAATTGGCGTGACGCTTGCCTTGTTGTTCTTGACCTGGCCGCGCTATCGGACATGCTTCTGGTCTTGGATCACCATGGGACAGCTCATCCCGTTTTGTGCGTACAGAGTGGGATGCGGCTTCCCAAAGGTGCCGTTAGGGGAAACCACATCCCGGTTTATGCCCTTGAAATGGGATGCCGTTTCCCGGAGGGGGCCAGCGGGAAACGGCATCCCATTCTGAGCCCGAAAAGTGGGATACGGTTTCCGGCTGGCATGAAAAAAGCCCCCACAGCTCATATGAACTGCGGGGGCTTATGCGTTGCGGTGCATTGTGTTTGGGTCGTTGAGATGAGTCGATTTGCCCCGAAAGAGGAGGGCATTGACCTTAGGGTCATGCCCGACGAATGAGCGGAAAATCGGCCATCTCGGCGGGCCGAACTACTCAAGCTCAAACGCTCCGGTGTAGAGCTGGTAGTAATACCCGCGCTTGGCGATCAGCTCATCGTGGTTGCCGCGCTCGATAATGCGGCCGTGGTCCAGACAGATGATCGCGTCGGAGTTGCGCACGGTGGACAGGCGGTGCGCGATGACAAACGTCGTGCGGCCTTCCATGAGCTTATCCATGCCCGCCTGCACGATGGCCTCGGTGCGGGTGTCGATGCTCGACGTGGCCTCGTCCAGAATCATTGCCGGCGGATCGGCGACGGCGGCGCGTGCAATCGAGATCAGCTGGCGCTGGCCCTGCGACAGCTGCGCGCCGTTGCCGGTGAGCATGGTGTCGTAGCCGTCGGGCAGGCGGGTGATAAAGTCGTCCGCGCCCGCGAGCTTGGCCGCCGCGATGCACTCCTCGTCGGTAGCGTCCAGGTTGCCGTAGCGGATGTTATCCATCACAGTGCCGGTGAACAGGTTCACGTCCTGTAGCACGACGCCCAGCGAGCGGCGCAGGTCGGCCTTGCGGATCTTGTTGACGTTGATGCCGTCGTAGCGGATCTTGCCGTCGGCGATGTCGTAGAAGCGGTTGATGAGGTTGGTGATGGTCGTCTTACCGGCACCGGTGGCGCCGACAAACGCGACCTTCTGGCCCGGCTTGGCAAACACGGACACGCCGTGCAGCACCTCGTGGTCGGGCGTGTAGCCAAAGTCGACGTTGTCCATGACCAGGTCGCCGCGCAGCGGCACGTACTCGATCTCGCCGGTTGCGCGGTGCGGATGTTTCCACGCCCACATGCCGGTGTGGTGGTCGGCCTCCTCGAGCTGCCAGGTGTCGGGGTTCACCTGAGCGTTGACGAGCGTCACATAGCCTTCGTCGGCTTCGGGCTCCTCGTCGATGAGCTCAAAGATACGGTCGGCGCCGGCGAGGCCCATGACCACGGCGTTGATCTGCTGCGAGATCTGGCCGATCTGTCCGCAGAACTGCTTGGTCATGTTGAGGAACGGCACCACGACGGCGATGGACAGTGCCATGCCCGAGATGCTCAGGTTGGGCACGCCCAGCGCCAGGAAAATGCCGCCTGCCAGTGCGACCAGCACGTAGAGCAGGTTTCCCAGGTTCATAAGGATGGGCATGAGGATGTTGGCGTACATGTTGGCCTTCTGCGAGACCTCGAAGAGCTTTTCGTTGCGCTCGTCAAAATCGGCTTCGGCGGCAGACTCATGGCAGAATGCCTTGACGACCTTCTGGCCGTTCATGACTTCCTCGATGTGGCCCTCGACCACGCCGAGCTCGGCCTGCTGCGCAATAAAGAAGCGCGCGGAGTTGGAGCCGAGCAGCTTGGTCATAAAGGTCATAAAGGCGACGCCTGCCACAATGACCAGGCACATCCAAACGCTGTAGTACAGCATGATAAAGAACACCGTGACGATGATGATGATCGTCATGAGCAGGTTGGGCAGCGACTGGCTGATCATCTGACGCAGCGTGTCGATGTCGTTGGTGTAGTGGCTCATGATATCGCCGCGCTGGTGCGTGTCGAAGTAGCGGATCGGCAGGTCCTGCATGCGGTTGAACATCATCTCGCGCAGCTTCTCCAGCGAGCCCTGCGTGACGATAGCCATGGCGCGGTTCCAGAAGAGCGAGGACAGGACGCCGACGCCGTAGATGCAGGCGAGGGTGGTCACGAGCTGTGCGATCTTGGGCTGCGCGGCTTCCCAATCGCCCGACTGCCACGATTCGCCAATAATTTGCAGGGCGCTCTGCAGGAAGGTCGCGCCGATGGAGTTGATGATGGCGCAGAGCACCACGCCGGCGACGACGAGGGGCAAAAGCACGGGATAGAAGCCAAAGAGCGTCTTGATGAGGCGCGACATGGTGCCGCCCTTGCGGTTGAGCGCGCGCTCGGCGGTCGTTGCCTTACTCATGTGCCTCGCCTCCTTCCTGAGTCTGAGCTTGCGTTGCGGATGCCTCGGTGTCGGCCTCGACGGCCCCTTCGCCCTCGGCGCTCATCTTGTTTTGCGAGGTAAAGGTCTCGCGGTAGATCTCGCTCGTCTTAAGCAGCTCGTCATGGTTGCCGATCTGCGCGATTCGGCCGCCCTCCATGACGATGATGCGGTCTGCGTCCTGTACGGAGCTGATGCGCTGGGCGATGATGAGCTTGGTCGTGTTGGGCAGATAGCTTGCCAGCCCTGCGCGAATTTTTGCGTCGGTCTTGGTGTCGACGGCGCTGGTGGAGTCGTCCAGGATCAAGATCTTGGGGCGACGCAGCAGGGCGCGTGCAATGCACAGGCGCTGCTTCTGACCGCCCGAAACATTAGAGCCGCCCTGTTCGATCCAGGTGTCGTAGCCCTTGGGAAAACCGTCGACAAACTCGTCGGCGCAGGCCAGATGCGCCGCCTCGCGGACTTCCTCGTCGGTGGCGTTCGGGTCGCCCCAACGCAGGTTCTCGGCGATGGTGCCGCTAAACAGCACGTTTTTCTGTAGCACCATGGCGACCTGGTGACGCAGCGCGTCCAGGTCGTAGTCGCGCACGTCCACGCCGCCCACGCGCACAGCGCCTTCGGTGGTGTCGTACAGGCGGGCGATGAGGTTAACGAGCGTGGACTTGGCCGAGCCGGTGCCGCCGATGATGCCGATGGTCTCGCCGCTCGTAATGTGCAGGTCGATATCGTCGAGCGCCTGGCGCTTCGCATGCTTGGAATACTTAAAACTCACGTGGTCAAAGTCGATGGAACCGTCGGCAACCTCGAGCACGGGCTCGGCGGGATCGGCGATCGTGGGCTCGGCGGCCAGCACCTCGGTGATGCGGTGCGCCGATTCGTCGGCCATGGTCACCATGACA